>SXKT01000071.1 GCA_005778035.1 Chloroflexota bacterium | reverse complement strand
CGCCAGGGGGCTATGATGTGAAGGCGAGGATCCAAGGCCATAACGGTCAACTCAAAGCGAACCTGGTCGTTACCTTTGCCGGTCGCGCCATGGGCAATGCCATCGGCGCCAACCTGGTGAGCTACTTCAACCATATGTTTTGCGATCAGCGGCCGGGCTATGGAGGTTCCGAGCAAATACTTATGTTCGTATACCGCTCCAACCCTCAACATCGGGAAGATATAATCGCTGGCAAATTCTTCGCGCATATCATGTATGATCAATTGGCTGGCTCCACTATCCAGGGCTTTTTTCTCAAGTTTTGAAAGGTCTTCATCGGTTTGGCCAACATTGGCGCAAAAACAGACCACTTCACAACCATAGTTTTCTTTGAGCCATGGCACGATCACAGATGTATCGAGCCCACCTGAATAGGCAAGTACAACTTTTTTTACAGTTGGTCTTTGTTTATTGTTCATAACTTCTCCAGTCCAAAAAATAAAAACAACCTTCCGATGGAAGGTTGTCATTTTTAAGTGGGTTTTGTCTGCGTCCTACAAAAGCAAAACTAACCTAACCTTCCAGTTAAGCTGCTTGTAAGACGACGACGGTTTACGGTTGATGTGGTCAACATAGTGGCAAATTTTATCACAATCAATAGTTATGTCAACGTCTAAAATTTGCATCCTGCGAGTTTCTCATCTGTACTGCTTGCATCAGATCAGATCCTCCAAAAAACCGTCGATCCCGGTGTCGGTGGCGGCAAAACTATCAGACACACCTGGGTAGTCTTTTGCAATCATCTCCCCTTTTACCGAACCATCCATTTTGGCTGGTTCAGTAATGCATCCTAATCAAATGGACAAATGAGTTTTTTGTCCTTGGGCAAGGCTTTCTTCAAAATTGCGATAATTTTTATCATCCCCTGAATACAAAAAAAAGCGCTCTCCGGTTGGAGAACGCTTTTGGTTTTACTTCTACAGCTTTTAATCCATCAACAGCCAAGCAACCCGATGTGCGAACATCTTATTCTGAGCATGTGCTTAGCCTTGGAGCCTTTCTTGATAGGGAAAGACAGGTTCATAATTGTGCCGATCAGAGGTTGTTCATTCGATTTGAATGGACAATTGGCGGACGATGATTAGTAACCTGTTTCGGCCAACAAGGCCTGTGCTTCGGCTGCAAGAGATGGATCATACACCTGGTCTACAGTGAATTTATTTTCAATCAATTTGAGAGAGAGCATATGGTTTTGGTAATCATCAAAACTAGAAAAATTCATGGATGCATCCGGGTTGAATTGCATCCAACAGGCATCCTTGAGTACTTGGGGATCCTCGCCAGTTTGCTCTTGCAAGATCTGCAGATTTTCTTCGGTTTTACCTTTGCTGTACTCGCGAATGCCCATTAGATAGGCGGCCAAAAAACGTACACCGACATCACGATTATCCACTCGCAGGTCTTTGCCAAAAATTAAACCTGAAAGTTGCATATCAGTTAATTCTTCTGCTTTGGCGAGCACATATCCATCCGATTGTTGTATTAGGCGGGTTAGGATTGTCTCGGTTGTAAAAATCCCATCCACTTCTTTATTTTTTAATGACTCGCCCCAAGCTGAAACAGGGATACTCATCATTTCTATGTCATTCACTGTAAGGCCACCTTGTTGCAAGTACTTTGAAAGCACAAACAATCCGGGTGAAGTTACCGAGGTAACGATCTTGCGACCTTTTAAATCTTCCGGTTTGGTGATCTCGCCGCTATCATACAAGCTTTTTTGAATCACCAAGCCATAATAGGTGCATTCATTTGGCATACGAATATAACCACGGTCTGCAACGAAACGGATCTCGGGATCGGCAGCAATGGTATTCAATACGCCAGAGTCAACGGAACCGATCAAAATATCCAAATCACCATTTAAGAGCAAGGGCAAGGCATCATTTGGTTTTTGAAGGGTCACTGTTTCAATTGTGATGCCGAACTGCTCGAAATAGCCCTTGGACATGGCGATGTACATCGGACCCAAGCTTTGCACACCTTTGGTCAGGTTTACCGTAAGGGTTACAGGTTCAAACGAGATCTCAGTTGGAGCGGCGGTTGGTTCAGCGGCAACTGGTTCGGCAGTGGCTGGCTCAACTACTTCGGCAGCAGGGGTCGCAGCACTTGGAGCGGCACAACCTGTAACCAAAATGGCAGCCAACAATAACATGATCAAATTTTTTTTCATTTCATCACTCCTATCATTATTGAAAGTTAAAACGCCTTAGAACCCAATAAGTTATGTAGCAGGCTCCTTTTACAAAAATTGGATGGTCTTGATGAGTTCATGGGCCTTATATATATTTCCGGACGATCTCTGCCAATCGTGTTACAGCGGGTTCAAAAAGGATGCTGCCATGGTAACAATCCAACGGCTCGATTCGCAAGTCGGCGATTCCTACATTCTCCCAGCCATTTCCTGGTGTAAGCTTCGTGTATTCTCGTAGAGCCTTGATGAGAACCACCCTGCCAGGGTAAGGTTTGTGAGAGAACTCAAGCAGTTCCCGGTTATTGCCGGTCAGGATCGAAAATGGCTCATATGGGTCGGGAGCACGGTGAACCTTGGCATTATCTGCCGCAAAACTTTTTCTCATCTTGCTGATGGTCAGTTGGGCATAATGGCGCAAGTATTCCCGCCTGCCCTGTCCATTTGCCTTGGTAAGGATGCTGGTGTGTTTTTTTGCCATATCCCAAAGAAACTTGGGATCCCACCTGCCCAATGGTGAGCTGCCCTCGGGAAGGTTGTGATAAGTATCCAACAGCACCAATACTGGCAAAGGTTCACGGTTTGCCCGCATGATCTGGGCTATCTCGTAACTGATCTTACCCCCCAAAGATTCTCCGATCAGCATTACTGGGCCAGTTGGCACAATATCGCGGATGACCTGATAAAGGTACTTGGCGGAGTCAGCGATAGGGTTGTGATCCAAAGTTAGCCGGTTCGGTCGGCTATCTTGCAGGGCATAAATGGGGTGGCTGGGGTCTAATGACCTGCCCAAATGCTTGATGCGGATCGGGTACCCGCCTTTGCCAGGGATGAAAAAGATCGGGAGACCACCACCCCCTTCTTGAAATTCAATGTATGGCAATAACGACTTTTGGGTATCCTTCTCATCGATCAGGGCGGAAAGCGCCCGAACTGTTGGCGCGATCAATAAGATCGAAACTGGCAAGGTTTTTCCGAATTTGGCACCCATGCCCATTAGGATCATCGCCGCCAATAAAGAGTCGCCACCCACTTCAAATAAGTCGTCAGTGACTCCAATGCCCTGAATGCCCAACATTTCTTCCCAAATTTGTAAAACGGCTTTTTCCGTTTCTGTGTTGGCGGGTTCGTAAGTGTTTGGCAGGTCTGGCCGCTCAAAAGATGGTGCAGGCAATGCATTGAGGTTTAGCTTGCCGGTTGGGGTGAGCGGCATTTCGCTGACTTGGATGATGAAGTTGGGCATTTGCTGAACAGGAAACACTTCCAGCAGGGATCGACGCAAATCGCTCACCGGGATGTATTGCCCGTCTTCTGTGCTAAAGTAGGCGGCCAACTTGCTTTCTCCACGGGGTGTCGATACCACCTTGCAAACGACGTTAGACACCCCAGGGTAGGCGAGCAAATGGTTTTCCAGGCTGTCTTTTTGGATGCGAACGCCTTTGATCTTAACTTCATGATCTGCGCGGCCGGTGATGTACAAGTGTCCATTCGTTCCAAAATAGGCAAGGTCACCTGTGTAGTAAAATCGGTATCCTGGGTTTGCAGGGTCTTCGGAGAACTTTTGGCGGTTTTGTTCTGGCAGGTTGTAATAACCAGGCGATATGTAATTGCCATATACAACCACCTCGCCCTCCTCTCCTGCCGGTACGATCTCGCCATTTTGGTTTCTTAAGGTAATTCGGGTATGGGGCAATGGCATTCCACTCGATGGTGGATCCATTAGGAGCACTTCACGGATGGGTAAAAAAGTTTGGGTAGGGGTCAGAAATTCAGATCCGCCATAAGAGAGCCGAGCATATTCCACGCTTGGAAAATGAATCAGTATTTTCTCCAGATCTTGTCGCAGCCACTTTTCACCGCTCAGCCATACCCATTGCACATTCGGGAACTTATCGTCCTCGTGGAGGGTGGCGACAAAATTGCGGAAAATTGTGGGTAGGCATTTGAGCACGTTGACGTTCCAGGTTCGGATGGTCTCCGCAAAACCATCGAAGCCGAAGGTTTTTACATCCTGTATCACGATAGTTTGGCCATGCACCAAAGCTCCAAACACAGAGCTGTGCGTCCTCGAGTAATTAAAATTGGCCGTTTCCATCATCACATAGCTGTCATCCCCCAAGGCCAAGTCGCTCAGCATTTGGATGAAGAAACGATAGGTCTGCATCACACCTTTGGGTGTGCCGGTAGAGCCGGAAGTAAACAGGAGCTGGACCAGGTCTTCCGGGCTGGGGTCGACCGATGGAAGGGTGGGATTTACATCTCTTGCCAATCCCAAATGGATGTTGATGATCTTCTGTGGTCCATCGATGGGCAAACTGAATTGGCTGGATAACGATTCATCGAGCAAAATGATCTCGATATCCGAATGCAAGATGGTCTCTTGTAAAACTGCCCTTGGGTAGGTGGAATCCAAAAAAATGAAGTAGTCATTCGCTTTCATCGCCCCCACCATGGCTGAGATCACCAAACGAGGGTCCTGAGCGTAAATTGCAACGCCCACCTGCTTTTTATTGGTTTTTTGTAAAACAGTAGAGATCTGGTTCGAACACTTTTCCAATTCACCGAAGGTGAACTTGTTTTGGCCGCTGACGACAAAATCCTTGTCCCAAAAACGCTCGCAAACAGAATGGAAATATCCCCAGATATCCTTGCTAAGGGAGTCTTTCACTTTACGGTAAGCGTTCTCGTTTGGGATCATCTTAGTCACTAACCCTGAACATATGAAGGGAATTATCGCATACATTGGATAATTCAACAAGAAATGATTGCGGGATGGCGCTGCCTACTTTAGAAAAATGTTAATCTGGCAATTAAATCATTGTTTATTGTGATTTGGTGCCGGCAGGAATATATCACAAAAGCACCTTTTTATCGATTTAGAATTTCTTATTTGACCAACTCTGCTTTTACAAAATTTGTCGGGCAGCGACCGTTTTGCAAACAACTTTGCCTGTTAAGCGGGTCAAATCGGAAACAAAAAAACCGCCTTGGTGGCGGTTCATGGTTCCATCTGCTCGAATGACGACTGGTTATTCCAAATTTGCCTCATGATGCCATGGTAACAGATAAGCATTCAATAATTCCAGCGCCCACGTTACCAACGCGCCTACCATGGCAATAATAAAGATGATCGAATAAAGTTTCCACATGCGCATGGTTTCCCAGGCGAGCCACAAATTAGCGCCGAGGCCGGTCGTGCCGTATACCATCTCAATACCGATGCCGGTGGTCAGGGCCATCTTAAAGGACAAACGTAACCCTGAAATAATATACGGCAAACTACCTGGTAGTACCACGCGCCGGAATTCATCCCACTTGCTGCCGCCATAATTATCCACCACATCATAATAAATCGGGTTGATCTGCCGTACGCCAAACATCGTATTCACCACCATCGGGAAAAACCCACCCATGGCGATCATAAATATGCGCGACTCCTCGCCAAGCCCAAGAATGATCAGCACCATTGGCAACAAGGTCATTTTTGGGATTGGATGGATAAACGCGACAATTGGATCAATGATGCGCCTGGCCGTGGGGTTCCAACCCATGATCATTCCCAACAACATGCCCAGGCTGCTGCCAAAAAATAAACCAGCGGACATGCGCGTGATCGTAATGAGGAAATCTTGTGTGAACGCGCCTGCAAGCAGGTCTTTTACGAATTCTTTGGAAATGGTCGATGGAGCGGGAAAGATGATCTTCGATGCCAAACCCAATCTTGAGAGGGTCTCCCAAATAATCAGAACCGCAAAAACGATCGAGAGTGTCGTAAACCTCTCCATCAACATGCGGCGAAAGTCAGCCCGATCTTCCCGAAAGATCAGAGACTTAAGTCGGCTCGAATATCTTTTTCCAGCAATTTCCAGATCTGCCATCTGATCTCCGTAAATTTGGATTCTTCGCGTGTTTCAAGTGAGCGGGGCCGCTCAAGCGGAATAGTGATGATCTGTTTTATTGCTCCAGGTCGGTGGCTCATTACCACCACCCGATCGCTCAACAAAACCGCCTCATCAATATCATGGGTAACAAATAAAACTAATTTTCTTTCCCGGTTCCACAACCCCAACAACTCTTCTTGCATGATCAGGCGAGATTGCGCGTCAAGCGCGCCAAACGGTTCATCCATCAATAAAATATCCGGATTGGTTAGGAATGCGCGAGCCAATGCCACCCTTTGCTTCATCCCACCCGATAACTCATGCGGGTAATGATCTTCAAATCCAACCATATGGATGGTCCGTAAAAAATCGCGTCCTTTGGCTTGGCGTTCGTTTTTTTTCACCCGTTGAAGTTCCAACCCAAGGCAAACATTTTCCAAAACCGTCAACCAAGGTAACAAGCCCTGGTCTTGAAACACCAACGCAGAGCGGGGTTTTTCTTTGGATGTATAGCTTACATTCCCACTGTCGGCTTTAACTAAACCGGCGACGATCTTAAGCAGGGTTGTTTTCCCGCAGCCACTTGGTCCAACGATAGAGACAAATTCGTGGTTATCAACACTAAAACTGACATCACGCAAGGCTTCTACCTGGCGAGCTGTATGGCGTAAATATGTTTTGTTGATCTTGTTAAAAGTGACCGTCATTACTTGCTATCCAATGTTATCCAAGTGGTCTTTAATGGTAGTTCCAACTTCGGTAACGGCAGGCTCAAATAAAATACTGCCGTGGTAACAATCAATTCCGTGTACAACCAGATTGGCGAGGCCAACCGTATCCCATTCCTATTTAACTGCCGCAGTAGTGCCGGTGGGTAGGGCAAAATCTCATTACCACTTTTCCATTATAAGGCAAATGAAAAAAGGTGGTATTTGTTATCGAACTTTGTTCTGGTTTTTTTCCGGTCAGCAATGATCACGGAACGATTGAACATTAGCTCACAATGGTTTCCAGGATTCAGGGTCCTGCACGGGGGCTTCGAACAGATATCGGTTGCACTTCGAATGGTATTGAGAATTCTGTCCAACTTGCTTGCCGTTACATGATTGTATAATTATTGGCAATGATCCCTTTCTCCTCCAAGGCAGATCCACCCTCTTTGGGTACAAAAAAATTACGTGTGATCCAGCACGGGCATGATTCCTTCTTGCATACATTACGTTCGTTGTGGGAAAATCGCGAGCTGTTATTTATTCTTACTTCCCGTGAGGTGTCATTGCGGTATCGCCAGACTGCCTTGGGGGTTACGTGGGTTATTTTGCAGCCTCTGTTGGCAAGCGCGGTCTTCACAGTGGTGTTTGGTTTGTTCCTTAATGCGCCATCCGATGATGTATCATATCCGCTTTTCACATTTGCCGGCTTATTGCCGTGGGGTGTTTTCTCCCAATCGCTGCAAAAAGCGGGCATTAGCCTTCTCAGAGAGATCCGCTTGATCACCAAGATCTTTTTCCCTCGCGTCATCATTCCAGTTGCAACCATTTTTGCCACGCTTGTCGATTTTTCGGTCTCGTTGATTTTGTTGCTCATCTTAATGCCATTGTTTGGGGCTGAATATTCAATCAATCTCTTGGTTATACCCTTGTTGTTGCTCATCACCTTGTTATTTTCTATCGGATTGGGGGTGCTATTTGCCTCAATTACGGTGTTCTATCGAGATTTTATGTACGTAACCCCATTTGTGATCCAGGTTTGGTTATATGCATCGCCCTTGGTGTACTCTGCCAGCATAGTACCCCCGGCTTTCCGTTGGGTGTATGATGTCAACCCAATGGTGGGTGTCATCAGCGGTTTTCGGTGGGCGGTCTTCGCCGGGTTGCAATTCCCAGCCATTTCACTGGCTTATTCAACTGTGGTTTCTTTGATCGTGTTTGTTGCGGGCATTTTGGTCTTTAACCGTTTTGAGCGTAAATTCGCGGATGTGATCTAATGGACCGTTTCATCCTTAAGGCGATCGGCCTGACCAAACAATACCGGCTCAAAACTGGTTCTACTCCAGGCTACCGAGAAAACACATCTACCTTTTCTGCCGAGGTAGCCGGGATATTTAGGAAGAAACAGCCTATTGCTGGTCGTCAACAACTCAACCAGTTTTTAGCCTTGGAGGATGTCTCTTTTGAGGTGAACCCCGGGGATATTCTGGGGGTGATCGGCCGTAATGGAGCCGGCAAAAGCACCTTGCTTAAGATCATCAGCCGAGTGACCGAACCGACCTCTGGCAAGGCATTGGTGTATGGCAGGGTGGGTTCCTTGTTGGAAGTAGGTACCGGATTCCATTCCGAACTAACCGGCCGGGAGAATATTTTCATTAGTGGCGCGATCATCGGCATGACTCAGGCAGAGATCCGCAAGAAATTTGATGAGATCGTCGCTTTTTCAGGGATCGAGAAGTTCCTTGAGCTGCCGGTAAAGCGTTACTCATCTGGCATGGAAGTGCGCCTGGCATTTTCCGTGGCTGTCCATTTACGCCCTGAGTTGTTATTGGTGGATGAGGTGCTCTCGATTGGCGATGCCGAATTTCAGAACAAGAGCCTGGCAAAGATCAAAGAAGTTGCTGACAATGGTGGCGCTGTTCTTTTCATCAGCCACAATATGAATTCGGTTTCAACCTTGTGTAACCAAGTAATGGTTTTGGATCACGGAAAAGTTGCCTTCCCAAGCGGCAGTGTGCAAAATGGCATTCAGTTCCATCACGATTTGTTGGTCTCAGGTGTAAGCCAAACGACCAGTTCCGGCCAGGAGCGAGACCCCAATGCTGCTGTCCAGATCACTTCATTTAGCTTGCGTGATGTTTATGACAACCCGGTGGAGCATATTTCTACTGGCCAGCCGATCACCTTCCATCTCTCCTATAAAGTCAACAGCCCAATCAACGGAAAGAATGTCTATTGCGTCTTCACTATTCATAACACCCAAGGGGAGTTGCTCTCTATGATGACCAGCGATTCTCCGTTGGATGTGTCCACAGCTGGGGCGGTAAGGTCGGTTCAATGTATGCTGGACCGTGTGCCCATAGCGCCGGCGCACATCCGCCTCTCTGCCACGCTGGAAAGTATGGACCAGGTAATGGACAGGCTTAAGAATTGTTATGACGGGGAAATTGATGCTGGTGGAAGGATAAACACCCTGTTTGGAACCACCCATACCGGCATTTTGGCGCTGGATGAACGCTGGTCATACCCTGGTCAATAGATCGGCAAACTGGGGTCGATCTCGGTTGCCCATGCATTGATACCCCCCGCCAGATTATAAACAAGTTTGAAACCGGCATCTCGCAACAGGTTGGTTGCACGGGCAGACCTGCTACCACTTTTGCAGATCACAACGAGTTCTCTGTCCCTGTCCAGTTTGGGCATCGCTTCCAACAATTGTTCCAGCGGAATATTCACCGCTTTTTCGAGCTTGGAAATTGCTAGTTCGTGCGGCTCGCGGACGTCGATGATCATCGGCGGCACCTGATGAGAAAGCATTCCCTGCAAATGTAAGGGTGTTATGTCTGCCTTAGTAGTGGCTGAGTGGCCGGCACCCGGTACACCGCAAAATGCCTCGTAATCGACCAGTTCAGTAATATCGGGCTTTTCACCACATACACGGCAACGTGGATTCTTGCGCAGGGTGATCTTCTCCAGGCTCATATCCAGGGCATTGAACAGGACCAATTTTCCGATCAGCGGTTCGCCAACCCCAGTAATTACCTTGATCGCTTCGGCAGCTTGCATGGCGCCGACAATGCCAGGCAAAACACCCAAAACCCCGCCTTCAGCGCAACTTGGCACCGAATCTGGCGGTGGTGGTTCAGGAAACAGGCAGCGATAGCAAGGGCCAACGCTGGCGTCGAACACACTCACTTGTCCGTCAAAACGGAAAATGCTTCCATAAACATTTGGGATACCCAAAAAGACCGCTACATCGTTACTTAGGTAACGGGTAGGGAAGTTATCTGTACCATCCACAATTAGCCCGTATCCGGTAGCGATCCGCATGGCATTGGCGGATGTGAAAGCTTCGTTGTAGGTGATGATTTCAATGGCGGGGTTAAGATCTTGCAGGCGTAATCGTGCGCTCTCCACTTTATCTACCCCAATTGTGGATGTGGCGTGTATGATCTGCCTTTGAAGATTGGTCTCATCAACAGTGTCTGCGTCTACCAGGCCGAGCCTGCCAACGCCCGCGGCGGCCAAATATAACGCTGCCGGAGACCCCAAACCACCCGTACCGATCAATAATACCGAAGCGTCTTTTAGCTTTTGCTGACCCTCCAAACCAATCTCAGGGATCAATAAATGACGGCTGTAGCGAAGGATCTCATCTCTTGTTAGGGCTTTGGAAGTATTGGATACCAATTTAGCCTCCGGAAATATTTGGCAGGATGGTGATCACATCGTCAGGAGCCAGAGGGGTATTAATACCTTCCAGATTGCGGATGTTTTCGCCGTGAATAAATATATTAATGTGTCGCCGAAAATTGCCTTTGGAGTCCAATAGGTGTTTTTGAATGGCGGGGTGAGCACTGTACAGTTGGCCAAAAAGCTCTTCGATGGTTTTGCCTTCCAACTGAATCGACATTTGGTTGCTGGTGTAAAAACTATACAACCTTGGGATCTTGAGTGTAGCCATACCCGAATTATACCCACTGAAAGATCAGATCTGGAACTCGATCTCGTCCCAACTTTCATCGGCTTTGGGTCCGTGAATGTGGCGCTTTGAGATCTGATGCAAGTGGGCACCCGCCTCCAGCAGTTCCACCCGCTCCAAAAGATCCTTCAAAGATACACCCAATACATCTGGCAAGGAGGTATGGTTGAGGTCTGGCATATCGCTGGCATGGTGTGGTTGGCTTCGCCTGACGACTTGTCCGGGAACTCCAACTACGACTGAGTTCTCGGGGACGCTTTTGACAACGACAGCGTTTGCGCCAATGCGGCTATCATCGCCAATGTGGATGTTGCCCAGCACTTTGGCACCTGCGCCGATGGTCACACGGTTGCCAATGGTGGGATGTCGTTTTCCTTTTTCCAGGCTGGTGCCACCGAGGGTAACGCCGTGGTAAATGGTCACATCTTGGCCAACCACAGCGGTTTCTCCGATCACAACGCCCATCCCATGGTCAATGAAAAAACCGCTGCCGATTTGCGCACCAGGATGTATCTCAACCCCGGTAAAGGTACGCGCGATTTGAGACCCCCAGCGGGCGATCAATTTGAGCCCAATACCCCAAAGCCAATGGTTCACTCGGTGAAACCATAAGGCATGCAATCCTGGGTAAAGTAAAAAGATCTCGAGGGCAGAGCGGGCAGCAGGGTCACGCTGCAATGCGCTTTTCAGATCGTCGCCCATCTTTGCCAATATTCCGTGCTTTTGCTCAATGCTCGTTTGCATTATTATCCTCACCGGGGTTCAACCGGTATTATTGCTTGGTTAGCCAGCCAGGTTGGCGTACAATGCGGTGCTAAGGTACCGTTCCCCAAAGGAGGGGATGATCACAACAATGGTCTTGCCTCTCATCTCTGGGCGCTTGGCAACCTGCAAAGCTGCCCAGGTCGCCGCGCCAGAAGAGATACCGACCAGCAAGCCTTCTTCGCGGGCCATCAAACGGGCTGTGTCCATCGCGTCGTCATCACTCACCTGGATCACCTCGTCAAAAGATTTGGT
>SXKT01000070.1 GCA_005778035.1 Chloroflexota bacterium | reverse complement strand
ATGGTCGCTATCTGAATCGTAAGTTGGTTGACCAATATTGCAGATTGCCGCGCGGTATTAATTTCTGCCAGCAGGGCAGATTGCTCGGCTGCGGCAAGGGCGAATTGGGAATTTGACGACTGAAGCGATTGTTTCTTTTGTTCTATACCAACCTGTTCCTGACGCAACGAATCGATCTGAGCAGTCAGCCCATTCTTTGCCAATTTTAGTTCTGAGTTTAGGTCAGCATATTGCTGGGCAAGGGAAGTGAGAGTCCTCAAGGCGTTTTCAGTCTCTTCAAGGGGGCCAAGTGCTGAAATTTGTGTTTCGACCTCAGCTACTTGTTGTTGAGTAAGGTCCCATTGCCGATTAAGTTCAACAACGGTCAATTGATCTTGCCCAAATTGAATTTGCCGGTTGAGCAGATTCTCTACTTGCGCCTCGAGGATGGTTTTTTCGCGGGAAATGATCGCATCCAATTCTTGAATGTTTTGGGAAAGGGTTCGAAATTGGCCGGCAAAAGGAGTTAGCGTGTCGAATTGTTGTTGGTTGCGTTGATAAGAATCGTATTCTGACTGCAACTGTTCCTCTGAAGCCAATATGCCTTCATATGAAAGAATTTCTTTTATTGTTCGTTCGGCTGCACTTCTGGCCGCCTCATGGTCCCGAATGCTATTGGAAAATTTTTGGTTGGATTGGGAAAGAGCTAACTTGTCTTGGTGGTGTTGTTGAACTATTTGGGCTGCCATCTGCAATTGTTCGGTTGCCAATGCCAGATTGTGAGTTAGTTCATTGGCCAATGCAGTAGCTTCATCCAATTTTTGGGCGACTAGGGGCGCTGACGCTATCTTTTTTTCGTCAATCAGGATTTGTTGTTCGATGACCTTCAATTCACTCTCGGCAACCTGACGAACTTTAACGGTTCTTTGTTTGTAATCATCCCATCTACCCAGGCCAAGGATCTTTCCCAGGATCTCCTTGCGTTCATTGGGCTTCTTCTGTGTAAAGGAATCCGCATCTCCTTGGAGAAAGAAGGACGCATTGGTAAAGGTTTCATAATCGAAACCCAGTTTTTGTTGGATCAGGGTTTCGGTGCGGGTGCGATTGGATTCCGTTATCGTCGTGTAATCGGTGCCGTTGAATTGTTGAAATTCCAGTACAAAACTTTTGTTACGGTGCAATACACGGTGAATGCGATACCGTTGAGACTCGTAATCGAATACAAAAATAAGCTCTGCCTTGTCGCAAGCCGTATGGATAAGCGCGGCGTCGTTTTTGCGAGCTTTGCCGAATAATGAAAATGTGATCGCATCGAGGATGGAGGATTTTCCCGCGCCGTTGTTGCCACTGATGCAAGCCAAATCGAATAGGTCAAAATCCAATTTGGTTTCATCCCTGTAGGATAAAAACCCACGCATGGTCAAATGTACTGGCTTCATAGATTCCCTCCAAAATGGCGTGGTAACAATTTCTTGCCCATAAAATTAACTGATGTTATCATAAATTGATGCCAGACGCGGAAAGGTCAGCCAACGAAAAACGGAAAGCAATGTTGCTGGTGATTTTTTTTACATTGCCATGCTATTGTTTGGGCGTATTTACATGGCAATTTACACCGGACCAAGCCAAAGAAATGACCTCAACGCCAACGATGACCATTCCACCATTCCGTCGAACTGAAACACCTGCACCTGGTGAACCTTCAAGGACTGTTGGCCCGGCAGCAACCAATACTTTTCCGCCTACATCAGTGCCGACCGGAACAGCTTCACCTACATTGACCTTTACTCCATTGCCGACCTGGACAATGGAGCCAAGCCCTACCAATACAGAGTTTATTTTTGATACCCCGACCAATCTTCCATCGCCGGTCGAAACCGTTTTACCATCTCCGTGAGAAGAGGAAAAATGCAGTATATAAAAACGTTGTTGAAAAAATTAATGGACGCCCCAGGTTTATCTGGTTTTGAAACACCGGTAGCCGATTTGATTAGGCATGAATGGGAGGATACCTGTGATGAGGTGACCGTGAGCAAGGTAGGATCCTTGCATGGCCTTAAAAAAGGAGCCCAGCCTGTTGGCCATAAGGCCAGATCAGTACTGATCGCCGCCCACATGGATGCAATCGGGATGATGGTAACCGAGCTTCACGGATCTTTTCTGAGGTTTACCGATGTTGGTGGAATTGATCCGCGTATCTTACCTGGAACACCAGTGACTGTGCATTGCAGCGGCCATGGGGAGGTTATCCAACGCCCTGGTGTGATCGCTTCACCGCATCCGCGTGCGATGGCGCCAACCAATGGCAGTATCCCGATGAATGAATTGCTGGTTGACCTTGGCATGGTAGAAGCTGAGCTCAAAAGCCAGGTTCAGATCGGTGATTTAATTTCCTTTAATACTCACCCCATGGAACATGGATCAGATGTTATCTCGGGTCACTCAGCAGACAATAGAGCATCTGTTACCGCCCTAAGCACCTTCCTGCGCAATAACAAAAATCGTCAATTCGGTTGGGATGTTTTGGCAGTAGCCACTAGTCAGGAAGAGACCAATTTCGCAGGTGCATATACTTCAAGCCGGTCCGCTTCGCCAGACTTGGCGATTGTCATCGATGTTACATTTGCAAAGGGGCCAGGTTCCAACGACTGGAAAACATATGCATCTGGGAAGGGAATAACATTGGGATTGGGCCCCAATATCCATACTGGATTTATGCGCAAGGTGAAATCGATTGCCGAGGAGATTGAGATACCGATTTCGGTAGAGCCTATGCCCAAGCATAGCGGTACAGATGCTTATGCGGTCCAGGTAGCCAATGCCGGAATACCGACCATTGTCATTGGCATTCCGCTTAAATATATGCACACACCGGTAGAAATGGTAAATATCACTGATATTAAGCGCACCGCCAAACTACTCGAAGGGATTTGTAGCGAGTTGGATGACAAATTTTTGAAGAAGATAGCGTGGGACCATGAGGAGAACGATGGAACTGCCGAAGATTGAGCAACGACATAAAGACCTGTTAGAAAAATTGTGCAACGCTGCGGGTGTTTCGGGGCACGAGGACGAAGTTCGCAAGATCGTTTTGGCTGAGCTGAAGGGCAAGCACCTAAATGTTCGAACGGACGCACTTGGAAGCGTGATCGCTACTCCCAAACAACGAGATGCCAGTAAACCGTTGGTGATGCTGGATGCGCATATGGATGAAGTTGGTTTTATGTTGGTTAGCGACGATGGCGATGGATTGTATTCGTTTGAATTGGTTGGCGGGATCGATCCGCGCTCATTACCGGGCAAACAGGTTTTGGTGGGTAATGACAAAGTGCCCGGGGTGATCGGCGCCAAACCGATCCACCTAACCACTGCAGACGAACGAGCCGGAAAATTATCTGTTGAATCGCTGAAGATTGATGTTGGTACCAAAGGCAAAAATATACAACCGGGAGACCGGGCGGTTTTTGCGACAAAACTTATGTATGTTGAAGACAACATTTTTGCCAAGGCAATTGATGATCGCATTGGTGTGGCAATTTTGTTGCAAATGATGGAACTGGAATTCCCCAATATTCAGCTCGCTTATTCATTCAGTGTGCAAGAAGAGATCGGTTTGAGGGGCGCTAAGGTCGCGGCACAATCGATCGACCCTGACTTTGCCATTGCGATCGACGCGACCCCTGCGTATGACCACCCATCCCCTGATGGCAGTATTGAGAACAGCTACTACAATACCAAAATTGGTCTTGGCCCCGCAATTTATACTTATGATGGCTCAACGTTGAATGACCCGCGGTTGGTAACCCTCTTTAAGCGGGTTGGGGAAGAGGAAAAAATCACTTATCAATTGCGCCAACCTGGTGGTGGTGGCACGAATGGTGGTTCGATACACCGGGCCAATGGGGGTGTGCCTACGATTAGCATATCTGTGCCGCATCGTTATACCCACACCGCGATCTTGCTTTCCAAACTGACCGATTGGGAATCCAGTGTAAGGCTGTTGGCTGCCGGATTATCCAAAATGAGTTATGAATTGACCAAACAACCCCGCCCATAACGGAGATAAAAAATGAAACAACTTGTGAAATCGCTAACTGAAAAATTTGCCCCTTCCGGGTTTGAATCTCCCGTTCGGGAGTTTATTGAAGCTGAAACTAAAGGTTTGTTCGATGAAATGCGTGTGGACGCGCTGGGCAACCTGATCTTGTTAAAGAAAGCGGCAAAAGGAGCTGGGCAACCGAAGAAGATCATGGTCGCTGCCCATATGGATGAGATCGGTGTGATCGCTACCCACATTGAAAAAGATGGGTTTGTCCGCTTTGCCCCGATCGGTGGAGTTTACCCCCGTAATTTGCCAGGCAGCAGGGTTAGATTCGTAAATGGCACTCGAGGGGTGATTGGGGTGGAAGAAATGAAACCAGGCGACGCTGTCTCGATTGAAAAATGTTATATCGATGTGGGCGTTTTGAGTGATGCTGGGCATCCGGTCTGCATTGGAGATGTTGCCGGGTTTGACCGCGAATTTTCTGAGGTTGGCGGAAAATGGGTTGCCAAGGCTATGGATGACCGAATTGGTGTTGCCATAGCCATACAGGTGATGCGTGCAGTAAAGGACTCGGCCAATGATATATATTTTGTGTTTACCACCCAGGAAGAAGTTGGAACACGGGGGGCGGAGACATCGGCATACAGTGTTGACCCTGATCTTGGCATTGCTTTGGATGTAACCGGATGGGGCGATACACCCAACCAAAAAGGATTGTCTATCAAACTCGGCGCTGGCCCGGCGATCAAAATCAAAGACGCCGGAATGATCTCTGATCCGCGGGTAGTAAAATGGATGATTTCGGCAGCTGAGGCTGAGGAAATGCCTTACCAACGGGAAGTGTTATTGGGCGGAACAACCGACGCGCGTGCAATTCAATTGGCGCGTTCTGGTGTTCCGGTTGGGGTTGTTAGTATCCCATGCCGATATGTGCATTCCGCATCTGAAATGATAGACCCGATAGATGTGGAAAATGCGGTGAAACTGGTGACCCGGTTGGTTAGCCTGCCGGTACATTTGTAGAGGCTTAGGGTATGTGCCTGCGCAAGCCAGTGCAATGCATCATTCCGCCGCACATGTTGAAGAATATCGCGGAAAAAGGAAAACCTGGACAGTCTGACAAAGCCCTGATGACCTTGGTTTCTACGGAACAATTGCGAGGGAGGCGAACCGGCCTCACGAATGTTGCCGCGATGTTTCCGGCAGCTGCAACTGGCAGGGGAAAATATCGGGTGGTGTATTCAGCCAACAATGGAATGTCTTTACCGGGGATGCCCATTCGTAAAGAAGGTGAAAGCCCGGTTGCCGACCATGCTGCAAATGAAGCATATGAAGGTAGCGGCCACACCTATGATCTGTTTCATCAGGTATATGGCCGTAATTCGATCGATGGCAAAGGCAGCATTCTCGATTCCACAGTTCATTACCAAGACAGTTACGACAATGCTTTTTGGGATGGACAACAAATGGTGTACGGCGATGGAGATGAAGACCTGCCTGTTGGGGACCGCATTTTTAACCGATTTACCACCTCTGTGGATGTGATTGGGCATGAATTGACCCATGGCGTGATCCAAAATGGTTCTCGATTGATGTACTGGGGGCAAAGTGGCGCGCTGAACGAAAGTTTTGCCGATGTATTTGGTATTCTGGTAAGGCAATATCGTGACCGGCAACCTGCGCGGACTTCGGATTGGTTGATAGGTGCAGGAATATTCACTGGCAACATCCGAGCCAAGGGTTTGAGGTCGATGATCGAACCGGGCAACGCGTATGAAGACCCAATGCTGGGACGCGATCCGCAACCGGGCCATATGTCCGCCTTTGTTAATACCACCACCGATAACGCAGGTGTACACATCAACTCAGGGATTCCGAACCGGGCCTTTTGCATGGCGGCACTTGAATTAGGTGGATATGCTTGGGAGAAGGCAGGACGGGTCTGGTACGAGGCTATGGATGGCAGGCTGGCTGAGGTTGCCACCTTTCAGGAAGCTGCCGATATGACCATAAAGATCTCGGGTGAGATGTTCGGTAGTGGAAGTTTGGAGCAACAAGCCATTACAAATGGATGGAAAGCCGTTGGTATCTACTACAGCGGCAAGGCGCCTAAGCCTGCAGCACCCAAAAGCGGCGGATGCCTGGGCACATTCCTTAGCTTTGCTGCAATTGTACGTGGCAACAGGTAGGTGGGTAGAAACCAAGCTTTGATTGTTATACAATGAACAAGGAGGTATCTATGAGAAATCAATTTCATGTTCAGATCCTTGTTTTGGTATTGACATTGGCGTTGGTTTTTCCATCAGCGGCAAAGGCTTGGGATGGTTGCGGAAACCAAGTGACTGTGCAGCGAGGGGATACGTTGTACTCGATCGCCCGCCAATGCGGGTACACTGTCGACCAAATTTTGGGCTATAACCCCGGACTAACCAGCTGGATCTACCCAGGGCAAGTGATCTATTTATATTCACAGCAAGGCCAAGTGGATTGGCCAAGTTACGGCTCTTATTACACAGTGCGCTATGGCGATACATTATTTAAAATCGCCAATCGTTTCGGGGTTAGCATGGATAGCATTGCTAATGCCAATAACATTTCGGCTTGGTCCTGGATATATGCCGGACAATCTTTGTACATACCATCCTATGGTTGGCAGCCAGACCAAACACCATCAACACCCCCCATTGAACCCGTACCGATGGTTTATCAAACGTATCAGATCCAACGCGGAGATACACTCAAGAGCCTTGCAAGTGGTTGGGGGATCTCATTATGGGATCTGCTAAAACTCAATCCACAGATCGGCAATGCCAACTTGATTTATGTTGGTCAATCCATCAATACTCCTTTTGCTGGGTGGGATGAAGGCGGGTATTACACAGTGAAACCTGGCGATACGATGAAGAAGATCGCAAGTTATTATGGCATCAGCCTAAGCTACCTGTTGTCATTGAACCCAACAATTTGGAATCCTAATCTCATTTATGTTGGCACTGTTTTGCGGGTTCAGTAACCTGATCAACCTCTTTTTCGCAAGCCGCTGAAAAGCGGCTTGTGTATTTAATGGGCCAATTGAGCCATTATAATTAAGCACTGAAAGGTTCAACAAAATGCTCGAATCCAACCAAAACAAAGCAGATAACGTTCGCTGGATGAGATGGGTCATCGTACTGACCTTTTTGGCAATATTGGCGATTGGGGTTATCAGCTATGACGATTATGGGATTTCTGTGGATGAATCCTTTCAGATCAAGAAAGCCCGTGTAAACTGGGATTACATAGCTGGAACAAGTGATGAATTACTAAGCTATGATGACCGCCATTATGGAGCGATCATCGCGATGCAATTGGAAGCCATAGGGGGCAATATAAAAGACAGCCGGGTTAATTTCTTGGCACGTCACCTATATACCTATCTAACTTTTTACCTTTCGTCGATCTACTTATTTGCGTTGCTGCGCAAAATGAAAATGGCATTTGGAGTGGCGCTGGCAGGGGTCTTGTTGTATGTATTCCACCCCCACATCTTTTCGCATAGCTTTTACAACATCAAGGATATCCCCTTCTTATCGTATTTTGTGATGTCTTTATATAGCCTGGCTTTGTTGATCGAGAAACGGGATTGGAAATTTGCGCTTTTGCACGGTACCCTAAGCGGTTATTTGGTGGTGTTACGCTTGCCCGGTGTGATGATGTGGGGACTTACAGGTTTGGCAGCCTTGGCGTTATTGGCCCGGGAACCCCGAAAGTGGAAGCTTTTTTCTGTACTGGCTTTGGTGTATGGAGTGGCGGCTTTGGGGGCATTGGTATTATTCATGCCGGCCTTATGGCACAACCCATACCTTGAATTGCGATTATTTTTATCCATGGATTTGTTCACATGGCCGCATAAAGAATTATTTATGGGTAATTTTTTAAGCCCCGAACAATACCCATGGTATTACTTGCCAGTTTATTTTGCGGTGACCACCCCGATCTTATTTTTGGCTTTCTTTGGAGTCGGAATAATTGCCGTTTTCACTGGCGGCAATGAAAATCGAAACCGTCCTTTTGAAGCTAACCTGGTGAGATGGATCATGGTGGCTGCATTTGTGTTGCCCTTGTTGGTTCTGATGGCCATTAAACCAGTCATCTACAATGGTTGGCGGCATGCCTTTTTTATCTACGCAGGTTTTGTGGGGGTTGCAGCGATCGGGGTTGAGTTGGCATTAAACCTGGCAATAAAATGGTGGAAATCCAAAGTGGGCAAGCCAGTGATTTTGGCAACATCGTTGCTTGTATTGTTGGCTATTGCAAAATTAGGGCTATTTTTCTATTTTGCTCATCCATATGAACATGTGTATTACAACAAGCTTGCTGGTAGTGATTTGGCTGCCGCCAGGACCGCATATGCGATGGATTATTGGGGATTGGCTTACCGTACAGCGTTGGAAAAAATTGCGGAATCTGATCCGCGAACTGATATCCGAGTGACAGGTTTTCACCCATACCTGGCACAAGAAAACTGGAAGATCTTGCCGAAGCCGGACCGAAAACGTATCTTGGTGGTGGGCAAGGATGAACCATTCGATTACCTGATCGATCATTATCGCACACACTTTAATACCGAGGTGGAAGGTCTCACTTTGGTAGACAGTATTTGGGTTGACGGTGCGATCATTAATGGCACATACAAAAGGAAATAATGGGTCAAGAATTCGTTTGGGAGCTGCCCTCTCAATATTTTTCCGGTTGGCTATAGATTCAAGCCTGGATTTTTTGACAGTTTATCCAATAACATTCAGAATTTGGCAACTTAATTGCATTGGTAACAACCGCGGCCGGGATTTTTGCATAGGTTTAGCCAATACTTGATGGAATAGCTTTTAAAAAACCTATTGCTTTATATGCGATTTTTCACCAGGCATTGGCTTTGATGGAGAGTCGTTTTGCCAAATGGGTGGGTAATGATTGCAGGGTGGTTATTAAGCCTTTTTGCGCCTTTACTATAAAGTTGCCAAAAAATGGTTGCCTGTGCCTGGATTTATGATTTGCCTGGTTACTATTGTGTTATGGTTCTCACATTTGGGGCTGTATTCTTCTTAGCAACGACCTTCAGGGGGTGATGAATTTCAACGATGGCTCACAGATGAAAAAACGGGCAGCCTGCAGGCTGCCCGTTTTTTGTGCCCTCGGAGGTATTCGAAACCCCAACCTACTGATCCGAAGTCAGGCGCTCTATCCATTGAGCTACGAAGGCGTGCCGAGATTATACCATTGACTTGCAGTTGAACCGATCCATAATTTACCTTACGCTACATTTTTCCCAAAATATCAGCAAGTACACCCAGCGATTCGGGGTAGTTTTCTCTACCCAAACCGACCCGAAAGTGGTCATTGGCAACCAAAAAATACTCCCCAGGGACCACCATCAAACCTCGCTCGTTAACCCATTTTTCCACCAATAGCGCAAGGTTTTGGTTGCCAGTCCATGCCGGGAAAGCAACAGAACCCGCCGAGGGTGTGATCCAACGAACCAAGTTGGGAAATTTCTCGAAGGTTTTCCGGCTCAGGTCTGTATTAACCTGGATCATGTTCACATTTCTGGAAAGAATGCGTTCGCTAGCATAAAGCGCCATGATCGCCAATACCTCCGATGGAGCGCTATTACAGATGGTTGTGTAATCTTTATAAACCAGCAATCGGGAGATCAGGCTTTCATCCTGGCAAGCCAACCAACCCAACCGCAGGCCAGGCAGGGAAAAGGATTTGGACATGCCGCACAGGGATATGGCATTATTGCTCTCAGTGGATGCACTCGGTAACCTCTCAGTGTCCGTGGGTTCGAGAAATCGGTACATCTCATCGCAAAATAAGGTTGCCCCGTTGGTTGAGACCATTTGGATCAGTTGTTGGAATTGGGTTTTGTTGGGCAAAAAACCGGTTGGGTTATTGGGGAAGTTTACGACAACCAAACGTGTCTTGCTATTCAGTTTTCTGGCGAGTTCTTCCAGATCCATTTCCCAGGCGCCGAATTGTTCATGCAGGTACCAAAGTTCTACTGTGCAGCCGATTGCTTTTGCGACACTGGCAAGCGATTGGTAACAAGGCGCCAGCACAACAACATGGTCACCGGGTTTTAATAGGGTTCGCATGGTGATGTAGATCAGCTCTTCTGGTGCGCCAACCAATATGTTGCTTGCTTGAAGTCCGGGATACATGGCTGCGATCAGACCACGCAATATTGGGTGACCTTGCGATTCGGTGTAATTTAATTTAAGTTGGTTCCACATATCGCGGGCCGGCGAAGGCGATTTTTCTATCAACTCGCGCATGGGCAGGCCTTCGCAATCACTTGCGCTGAGCAGGTAGCGGGCAGAAAACTCATGTTTGGCAAAATAGCGTTCAATCGCGAATGGTTCGATGGTCATGGATAGGCTTCCTTGATCATTTGTTGGTTTGTGGCATGCAATTGGAGACCTGGTCGGTAAATATGTAACAGAGTGATAACTGCCCGTTCGTCTCCAGCAGGATGTGGGTCTCTGAATATGTCAAATCGACCGAAGCAAGGTACATTTTCCAATTTTGGTCCAGCATTGGTTTGACCTGTCTAAGAGATGAGAGGCGCATTGCCCGGGATGTTTCTTTCGGCAGCACATCATCCAAGTGGGCTAACTGGAAACTAATGACTTTTTCCAGTGCCATTACCGATTGGCGGATGGGGCGATTGATGAGTGCGTCGGCGACCCCTCCGATGATACCTGCCAGCAATGCGCTAACCAAAAGCGCAGGCAATACTGCGCCGGCTGAATTTGCGTAATAAGCGCTATCTACCAAAGAATTTTCCAGCATGCCCAAGATCACGAAAGCGACAAGAGTGATGGCTGTCGAAAAACCCAATAAAAAAATAAAAGATTCTTCCCATGAAAATTGGAGGAATGGGGCTTGGGCGGGATTGGTATTTGCCACGATAGTTGGCACAAGCCACAAAGGTAACAAGGTTGCTGAAATAGAGCTGAGAAAGCCAGCAAGCAGCCAAATGAGCGCGCTTTTTGCTGTGCTGCCAAAGCGAATGCTGAGTGTACCGGCAATAACACCGATTGGGATTGTGACAGCGGCCAATAGCATGTATGCCAACCAGGCATTTACGATGTGGGCTTTGGCGTATTGGCTGGCGTTGTAACCAGCAGCGGCAAAGCTGAAAACAATGGCGGCGGTAATTCCGTATATGCCACCGATGATAATTTTATTTTTTTGATTCTCGTTCATTCTTCCTCGTATTTGTCTAACCCGTTATTGATCGCATACAAAGCTGCCTGAGTGCGGTTATCCATATGAAGTTTGGCAAGGATGCTGCCAACGTATTTGGCGATTGTACGTTCGTGAACCACCATTTTTTCAGCGATCTCGGCGTTTTTTAATCCTTTGGCGATCAGTGCCAAGGTTTGCTTTTCGCGGTCGGTTAGTGTATCGCTTTGCATCTCAGAATCGGCAGGCTTTTTATCTTGTGAAAGTTGTGTAATGACACTGCTTGTGAAGGATGGGTCGAAAAAAGATTGGCCGGTCGAAACCGTGCGAATTGCCAGCAGGTGTGTATCCCAATCCGAGTTTTTTAAAAGGTAACCAATTGCGCCAGCCTTGATGGCCTTGGTCACCTTCTCTGCGTCGGAAACACTGGTAAGGACCAGGACTTTTGAAGAAGGAGATACTTCAAGCACCTTATGGATAATTTCAAATCCATCTCCTTCGGAGGTTATTGGATCAAGAAGGACCACATCAGGCTTGTCCTGCCTGCAGACATTCACAGCTTCCGCGGCGTCCTTTGCCACTCCTGATATCCGGATATCGGACAGGTAGGAGAGGATCGATACCAAACCCTCGCGGACCACAGTTTGTTCATCGACTACGACAATTCGCAGGATTTTCATTTATTCCCTTTCTGGCCAGAGTTGTTTGAAAATGAGTTTGATCGGCCATCCAGCCATTTTAGGGCAAAGGCTGCCTGATGATCGGTGGAACGGGTAACAGGCATTTTGAGCCAGGATGGATCCAGCCAGCCGCGAAGTGCGATGGCGTTGCTCGCTGGCACCTTTTCGAGCGAGATGGTGCTCACTGCGGGATATTCATAAGCGTGATGGCGAAATACCCAGAAATCGGGTGCTACTCGTGGAAGTATTCGAGCTTCGGCTGCGGTGGGGCAAAAAACAGCCTTGATCCCAAGATCTACCAACCACTCGCGCCGGATGTTTAGCGCTGTATAGGCGTTTCGATCGCCTTCTCCTCCCCCGTTGGAAAAACCGGTACAGATGAAAAGGGTGCCATTTCGGTAACTGGCATCACGCATTCGCAAGGGCAAGTCGAATTGGCGCGGTGTGGCGTGGAGGTGTTGAACCCGCAAACCCAGATCGGTGGCCATGAGGGACAAGTTCAGCGCGAGATCCAAAAAGCGAAGTGGGTCGCGTGCAGTGATGATGCTGATGGATGGCCTTCGCCATTTGACCGCCAACTCCAGCTCATCGGTTAGGGTTGAAAAGATCAACTTTTTACTTGACATATCGGTTTCTGGTCATTAATGACCATACTCTTATGGTCAATTATACAACCAAGGACAGGCAATCTTGACCAAATTTGCCTTAAAAAATTGGGTATTTTGATGCCCTAAATATCCGTCAAATAACCCTACTTGTAGGATATGGCTAAAAAGGGTCAGGACGTAAACTTTGGTTGTAATTAGACAGAAGGAGAAGACAAATTGTTCATTGGAACAGAGACTGCCAAAGCCACCAACAAGAAATTTCACCTGCCCGCTCGTTACCAGGCGGAAGGTGGGTTAGGTTGGGTATTAACTTTGGGTTTTGAAAATAACTTATTACTGGTGCCTAGCGCGACATTTTTTGCCATCGAATCCAGCTTAAGGGCAATGAACATCCTCAACCCGGCTGCCCGTGTGTTGCAACGCCTTTTGGTTGGCAATGCCAACCTGGTAATGGCCAACGCTGAGGGCGAGGTTGAATTGCCGTTGCCGGAAAACCTGGGCGACGAAGTGGTATTGGTTGGACAGGGAATGTATTTGGAAGTTTGGAGCCGCTCTGGCTGGACTGAACAGATGAGCGCCCTCACCAGTGGCACGCTGGAATTTGACCCCTCGATCTCTATCTGCTTCGGGAAATAATGATGACCAATCACTTTAATTACTTGCGCGCGACGGATTTTGACAGAGCCTGGCTTAATTTTGAGCTGGATCTGCCATTGGAAGCAGGCACAAACGGCAAACCCAATCCCTTTTACATCACGAGGCCTGGAGATCCAATTGCGGAGTTGATCGATGGTTTGCTTTCCCCGTTTTATAAGCCACCCAAGTTCTTTTTCTCCGGCCATCGCGGTTGTGGAAAGTCTACTGAACTCCTGCACTTGATGGCAAATCCTCAGATACAGAAAAAATTTTGGCCGGTAGTTTTTAGCATCCGCGACGAAGCTGACATCATTGATCTTGACTTCCGAGATGTGTTGTTGGCGATGGGTGGCCGAATGTTCTTGGAATTTCGAAAACAGGGCGGTGTATTGCCTTCCAAGTTGATGAAGGACCTGGAAAGTTGGCGCGGACGGGTTGAAGAAGAAGTGACAACAGTAAAAGAAGGCAAGTATTCCAACATGGAAGTTGGCGCGGGCCTTGAAGCCTTTTTTGCCAATGCCAGCTTAAAGATGCGTATGGAGCCCAAGACCCGCCGGCAGATCCGCCAGGTGATCGATAAAAATGTAACCGGATTGATCGATGTTATCAACAGCATCGCAGGCGCGGTGCAAGCTCGGGATGGCCGGATACCACTGATCTTGATCGACGATTTGGACAAGCCAGGTTTGAAGGAAGCCAAATCTATCTTCCAGGAGCGACGTGAGATCATGCTGCAACCCAATTGCGCTATCGTCTATACGGTTTCCTCGGCGTTGTTTTACAGCAAGGAATTTGATGCCATCCGTGATCAGGCAATGTTTTTACCGAATGTGATGTTACACCCACATCGTTTGCCCGAACAGTACGTGAAAGAGGGCTACGAGACAATGAAACTTTTTGTATCCAAGCGGATGGAATCGCGCCTGATCGAACCGCAAGCTTTGTTGCTGGCCATTACCTATAGCGGTGGTGTTTTCCGGGAGATGGCGAGGATCATGCGCACTGCCATTGGCCGTGCACGGAGACGAAATGCCGATCAGGTTGATAAAACCGATGTTGAATGGGCTGCTACCGAGATTCGGAATGAATATCGCCGCATATTAGAAAAAGAAGACATCGCGGTATTGAGAAATTTCTTCAAAAATAATCACATGCAATCCAGCGAGCGTATTCGCCCTTTGCTGCAATTGCTTGCCTTATTGGAATATAAGAACGGAGAGAACTGGTTTGATGTTCACCCCGTTTTGAAGGCGGTGTTGAATGACTAAAACAGCCTGCATTTGCTTTGACCCTGAATCCCTCGAAACCAAGGTTACCACCATTGCCGAGGAAATTGCGATGGCTTACCGTTGGAGCCGCCCCTCGATTGTCTTCGCCATCTATACTTCCGCAGCCATCCGTAAAACCGCCCAAAAACAGTTGGCTTCAGAGCTTATCAGGAACAAAATGGACCAGGTGATGTACCAGGTGGAATACGATGCCACTGGCGAGTTTGTCAGCCTTCTGTCTCGCGTAAAGGATGGCAACGCGGTCATTTCAATTGATCCCATCAACAGCAATACTCCGGTTAGCCAGATCAGTAAATTGATCGATATTTTGGACAGTAACAAACGTTCGATCATCGAAAATGGCATTCGGATGGTAGTTTGGCTTACACAGGAAGAATCTGCGTTATTTGCCCACAGCGCGCCAGACCTATGGGCTTCCCGTCATCGAGTGATCGAATTGGAAGACGAGGCTTCTACCAGCGGTTTGGACGCAACCATCGCGCAACCTGCGATCTCCACCGTGGTGGATAGGTTTGGTATTGCACCTGCCAAGCAAATTGATGAAATGGGACTTGGCCAAGAGGGCTATTTGAACTTCCAAGATGTCACAAGTGACATCGATGGTGATGTGCAGGACGCGATTGCCCAGGCAGTTGTTGCCTGGCAAAACGGAGACTCACAGGCTGTCCAAAACGCTCTGGCAACCGCATGCAAAGCTTCACAGGCTTCCCAAAGCAAGTTCACCAAAATCGTTTGCATCAAGGCCAAAAAGTTTTTTGCGCACGAACGCGGCGCATTTGCAGAAGAGCAGGAATTGGATCTGAAACTGGCAGAGATCGAAAAAACAGATCCCCGGGCTTTCTATTCCAAAACCATTATTTCTACTGACAACAATGCGCCCATTACAGATCTGGAATCGGCGATGGTGGCCAACCCCGGTAACATTGAGGCTGCCGAGCAGCTGGCCAAAGGGTACGAAATGAAAGGTTTGATCGATCAGGCCATTGCGGCATACAAGGTGTGTGTTAAATTGGCTACTTCAGAATCAGACGAACAACGATATTGGAGCATTCTCGGCAAGCTTTACACCCAAGTAAATGGGGTAGACCAAGCCATTGCGGCATTCGCCATTTCATCATCCTTCAACAACACAGATTCAAACCAAGCGAAAGTAGATGTTAGCCAGCTGAACGCGGACATGTGGACCGAGATTGGTAACGTGCTTCTGCGCGGCAAAGACATGAAACAAGCCGAAGCTGCTTTCCAACAAGCGATCCGCCTGGACAGCAATAATGGGGTCGCTTTTACCAACCTGGGAGTTCTTTATTCCATGATGGGATTACCCACCAGCGCATTGGAAAACTTGAAAAAAGGCGCTTCGTTGTTTACCGACGATCACAAAAAACGCACAGCCTGGAATTTGATCGGTGACCAATACCGAATGATCGGCAATTATACCGAGGCTGTCCAATCGTACCAAACAGCCGATGATGTTGTGATTGAAAAGCTGGCTGTAGGCAAGAATACTCTCTTTACCAACAACCTTTTCTCCAATTTTGAAGAATCGAGGAACAAATGAACAGATACAACCTGATGATCACCTTGGGCAAGATAATGGATGAAAACGGCCATCACCAACGAGCGCTGGATACCTTCACTTCCATTTTGCAAGAATCACCCCGAAACATCGACGCGTTGATCCTCGCTGCCGCCATGCAAGAAAAATTAAACAATTTCTCGGCGGCGGCCGAGTTGGTGCAACGCGCCTTACCTTGCGCGACCAATGCCGGGAAAATGTTGGAATTAAACCGTAAGTTGGGGGCATTGTATGTGGCAGCCAATATGCACTTTAAAGCTATCAGGGTTTACCAGGCTGTGGATGAACTTAGCGCTCTCGTTGAAACACAACCCGATGACGTGACAACTTATCTGGCTAAGCCCGAGGTTCCCGAAGCAAATGGCGAAGACAATGCCCATGTTTGGAATGAACTTGGCTTGGTATTGTTCAAGGTGGGTTCCTACGATGACGCGGTGGATGCTTATCAGACTGCCATTCGGATCGATCCAATGCTGCCGTTCGTACATAGCAACCTCTCTCAGGCATACTTGACCCAGGGGAAACTTGAGGAAGCACTGTTGGAGTTGGAAGAACTAATAAAATTGCTTGAAGATGGCACCGAAATTGCCGAAGCATGGACCCGAATTCGAAGTGTGTATCGACTGCAAGGCGAAATGGAAATGGCGGGTATTGTGGAAAAGATCATCGCAGAGCTTAATAGCAGCGCTAAAAAAAGTGAAATGCGGTTTGCGACGATCCAGGTCTCAGATTTGGTGGCCCGTGAAGTTGATGATGACATGCTGGATGATCTGGTGCGTTCGATCAAGTTGCATGGAATATTGCAGCCCTTGATCGTTACCCCGATCAGGGATAGCCAACTGTACTCGGTGGTCGCCGGCAATCGCCGATTTGCGGCTGCCAAACTGGCTGGCCAGGTTTCGGTTCCAGCGATCATCCGCAACCTAACTGACGCGGAATCGATTGAGATCAGGCTGCATGAAAATATGCACAATGGCATAAAGGACAGCGGAGAAATTGCGTCTGATCTGCAAAAACTTGCCAGCGAGCACGACTATTCGATCGATGAGATCGCTAACCGGGTCGGTGTGAGTGCTTACGCGGTGGCGAATAGTCTTAAGGCTCCAACGGCAAATCGGATCGGCACCCCTGCTGCTGATTTGGAAAAAGAGATGATCCGCAAGATGATCGGCCAACTGGGCGTTGACCTGGATAGCGAAGAGGTCGACGAAACCAATAACATTGAATCCAATACTGATTTTGGTGCGGAAGTAAACACGTTATGGTATATGCAACCTGCCAACGTGGCACCCATCGCAGAGCCAATCGAGATTGAAAACAATAGCCTGTTTAGCCGCGCTGCCAATATGCTGCGCCAAAACCCACACCCAACCCGCTTGTGGTTGTAAGAATAAAAATATCAGGAGAGCAATCATGGAAAACACACAAACTTGGTTGGAATTGGCAAGCATGTATGAAAAATTGGATCTTTCGGAAAAAGCTTTTGAGATATACCAGAGCCTGTATGATTGTGGTGACCGTAACCCACAGTTGATGGAAAAGCTTTATTCGGCCGCGGCAAAAAGTGAAGATGTTGCATTGGCACAAAGCTTGGTTGAAGAAGTTGTGAAGAACAGCCAAGCCAACAGCGACAAAGCGCTGGCCTTGATGGAAATGGGCAAGATGTGCATTCGTTTGGGCGATGGCCAGTTGGCTTTGGGTTATTTGAACCGCTCTCTGGAGTTGGACCCAAGCCTGGCTAATCAGCTGCCTTCGGTTGGCATGGTAGAACAAAAGCCGTTGCACGTTGAATCCGTTGAAACAAGCAAGGAGCCAATGACCGATGCGGATGCGAGCATTGAGGAAAACCAGGAAGGGTTGCGCCTGACAATGTTGTTGACGATGGGCATTATGCATTGGCGCAATGGCCAGCTTGAAGATGCTGAGGAAGTTTTGACCAAGGCCATTGGTGACGCCCAAAAAAGCGACAATCGATGGATCGAAGCGCTTGCCTGGCATTCACTGGCATTGGTGCGTACAGCCTTTGGCGACATAAAGGGCGCGATCGATGCGTACCTCAAGGCGGCTGAATTGGCCCCTAACCAGATCTTTCCGTGGAACAAAGTAGGCGCCCTTTATGAAAACTTGGATATGAATGATGAAGCTCAGGCTGCCTATCATAAATCCCTGGTACAAAACCCGGAAGACCCTGAAAGTTGGAATGGTATGGGGGACCTGATGACCAAACACGGAAAATTGGACGAGGCAGTTGCTTGTTATCAATTGGGAAATGTGTTTGACCACAATGCCTATGGTAATGACGGGATCAAGGTTTATCAGAAAGCGTTGGAGTATTACCAAAGGACGATGGAAGGATTGCGTTTGGATAAACCGATGCCGAACATTGTCACTGCAAGTAATTCCAGCGGAGATATGGCAGAACCAGAAATGATCGAAATGGATGCGGTCAACCAAAGTTCAACAAGTACTCACGAGCAACTGGCGAGCGATGAAGCGATGGTTCTTGAGCAAAACAAACCGGTTGATATGGACATGGATGACGACCAATTGTTGGTCTCGATCCGCAAGTTTGAGACAACGGTGAAGGAGAACCCTTTCAACGACCGCGCTTGGGATTCGCTGGGCAACTTGTATAAGATCAAACGCTGGTACGACAAGGCTATCTTCGCATACGAGAATGCGGTATCCATTCAACCACGCAAACATATCTACCATTTCCAGCTGGGATCGCTCTACGCGGCATATGGAAATTTCAATGTCGCCATATCTGAAATGCAAAAAGTGCTTGAAATGGACCCCACATCTACTTACGCCCACTGCGCGCTGGCCAATTACTTTCGACGATTAGGTTACCCAGATAAAGCCAAGTACCACATCGATTTCGCCATGCCATTTATGAAGAACGAAAAAGAATATGACCGAGCATGTTTTGAATCGGTACGAGGAGAAACAAACCTGGCTCTTCAGTTTTTGGAGACAGCCCTGCAAAAGAAACAAACTTCAATCGCGCTTGCGCAAGCTGACATGGATCTGGATTTTATCCGTCAAGATCCGAGATTTGAAGCACTCGTTCGCAAGTATGCGTTGGAACCGGCATACGCATAATCCGTGATGACATATGCCATCAAAAAAGGATCGGGTAAACACCGATCCTTTTTTGATGATTTCAGCCTGAACTACCCTTTAAGCTGGCGGGAAAATTCCCAAAGACAGTTGTAGAACGGTTCGATGCTGGGAATATAATGTTTTTCGTTTTTACTGTGCGGGCCAATTCCACTTTGGCCCCACACTACAGCCTGGCCACCCGGTGCGAATCGAGCGCTTGTGCCGGGTAGTTTTCGACCAATGCGCGGCTCGGCGCCAGAAACTGCCCGTACGGCGGCAATCAGGGCACGCAAAGCCGGGTTATCGGCAGAGCAGGCAACGCCAGCTTCATTCACCGAAAATTCCACTTCAAGGCCATTTTCAGCACAATAGCGCTCAACCTCAACCTGCAAGTTGCTGATGTTGTCCTGCGGTATCGGACGTATCTCTACCCCCAAAATGCCTACGGCGGCAGTAACATTGTAAACACCGGGCGTGCCTACCTTAATAAACGGAAATTTGGCTTGCGATTGCCAGCCGTCGTCGGATTTCAGTGTGAGGTTTTTGCCAAATATCTCATTCAATCCTTCTCGGGCATTGATCAGTTTGTCTGATAAATCGCCGGTACCTGCCACACCAGAATGCCCTTTGGATCCGCGAGCGATCACATCAAAGCGCATAACGCCACGATTTTCAACGCAGATCTCGCCGTAGAGCTCATCCCCTTTTTCGCCTGTTCTCTCCCCTGCGATAAAGAAGGTAGGCTCATAACCACTCTCAGTTTTAAGCAGATTAAGTACTTGAGGTGTACCCCATGCTTCAGCTTCGCCATTTTCTTCGTTGCCAACCAGCAACATCGAAATATCAGGGAATGGCCCTCCAGCTTGCTGTACATCCTTCATCCAAACCAGGTATGTAGCAACAACTGTTTTCATGTCGGCAGAACCACGCCCCGTGAGATAATTGCCTTCTACGGATGGGAGGAATTGGCTGTCATCAGGTTCTGGTTCAACCACATCGAAGTGGCCTGTTAGCAGGGATGAGCCAATTTTGTGTACAGAATTTTTTGGTTGAAAAGATGCGAGAATGGCAGGGTACTTGCCATCGAAATAACGTACCGCCAACCCGGCATTTTTTAGGTAATCGTAAATGATCGTCCCCGCCCTGTGAACCTCATGTAGCCGTTCTTCCGGGCAAGCGGTGACAGAAGGGATCCGGATTAGGGTGGAAGAAAGGTCCACGATCTCTTCGGTTTTGGTGGCATACTCGCTGGGCAGGTTGGCATCAACTGCAGGGCGGAATCGGATGGGCAGACTGGTTTCGGTGAGGGCTTCTACCCGTGCGGAATCTATAATGGTAGTCAACTTGAAGGCTTCAGCCGAAATCTCTCCCAAGTTAGCGGTGATGAGCTCAACCTCGCCAGCTATCTGGTCCTGTCGTTCTTGTGCGATCATGCGGAGGATGTCCATCGGAACCTCATCTTTGTCGCCAATGAACTCGCGAATGCGGGATCGGAGAATATTGGAGGTATTGGGGCCTCCATTAGCCATATCCCACAAGGGTTGCAGATCTTTGTTTACTCCAAGTGCTTCGGCTAAAGGCGTTAATTCGGTCAAGGTCCATTTAAGGAAATCGCGCATTTTGACAGGTTTTGCTGTCAGCGGATTTTCAATTTCAGCATTGAGGCCTTTTTGGCTGGCCAATACTTCGTTTGCCCGGGCGCGAGTGATGTCTTCTCGGTCGTACCTGAATGAACGCGCAAATGTGGGGTCGGCATAGATCCGCATCAGCAGCAGGTTTTTAAGCGTCAGGTTGGCCAAGTCCGTGGCGACTGGGTGTCCTCCATCATCAGTGCGGATCTCCACGCGGCCCATGGGCAGGTTGATGCGGGCGAGCAGGTTTTGTTTTTCGATCTGGCGCGCCATTTCCTCTGCGGGGGTAAGATCACCGATTGAATACAAACCGCGAGTATACAAGTCATTAAGTTGGTCGCCAGTGGTGGAGATCAGGCGTTCAACTGGCTCCGCAAAAGAACGAGCGCGGACGGGGGTCCAATTATTATTCCCAAAACGGACACCGCGATTTACGAGGTCGTACGAAATTGCCTTATAGTCCTTATAACTACGGTACAGGTCTGCCTGGTCGATCTCTGCGGGGTTCGGGAAGGTTAAATTACGAACAGAATCAAACTCGGTAAGCACAACCACCGATTTACCATTGCGCATTTGTGCTTGCAACGGAGTAGATGCGCTGGTAGCGATGTATAAGGAAGCAAAAGCTCGCAAACAGCGAGTGGCTGTGATGTAAAACTCGCTTTTGAATTGGTCGAGATGTTTGCTGTTGCGATCAGCCTGAGGCAAGTGCATAAAATCCCAGCTGAACAATGGGTCTGGCAACGATAGATTGATATGGATACCGGCGGTAGCAAGGGTATTGCCGTATAAGTCCACGCAACGTTCAAGGTAGCGCCGCTTGGCTATACTCCAATTCCCCGGAATAGAATCGTGGGTAATATCGGTTTGGAACAAAAGATTGCCATGCCAATAGAACAGGTTTTCATTGAAGTGTTTGCCAGCTTTTTTTAACGAGTTGATCAAGATCGCTTCCAAAAGGCGGGTCTCGTAGATCGCGCCTTTTGCAGAGTAATACGGTTTGGAAGCGAACTCTACCATCCAATGAAAAACTTCCAACTGCGAAAAATGGACCAAGTCTTTTGGCAAGCATTCAGCTCGCAGGTAATCAACAAAAGACATTTTTGCTGGGCCGGAACCAACGGTCAGCAGAGGTGATAATCGTTCATCGAGCAAGTTCCATTCCAGCTCGATACCACTTAGGCCACCATTTGGTTTTTCGGCTTTTACAGATTCCAACGCAAGGTTAAATTTTTCAGCAAACTGCTTTGGGTTAAATAATGACATTAAAAAGCGCCTTATCTGAGGGAATTGAGACCTTCGACCAACCTCTCGAAAGCGCCGACAGTTCGGTCTTGGGGGGTGGCATAACTAAAACGGATCCAATCGTTACCGAATGGCGAGAAAAACGCACCAGGAACGATGGCCACACCAAAATTTTCGGCGAGGTATTGTCCAAGCGGTTCGCTATCCGCCCATCCTTTGGCTTTTACGAACTCGCCGACATTAATGAAGGCATAGTAACCTTTACCGATAATATGAGTGAATCCTGCTTTTTCCAACAATGGTTTTAGCACGCGACGGCTCTGGTTGGTTGGTTCAATGATGGACTTGGCAGCTTCGCTATAACCCATTTCGTAAGCCGCCATTGCTACCGCAAGGGAGTAAAAAGTGGGCATTACAGTGTGGGAAGCACGTGCCACAATAAATTTGACCACCTCTTCATCTGCGATGAGATGGCAATTGCGCACATTGGAACCGCCCAAAGATTTGGTAATGCCATCCAAAAAGATCAATTTCTTGCGTTCCGCGGGATCAAAATTTGCCAAGAATTTGTTGAGATCCATCGGTGATTCATCGGTAACGTAATGGTACATCCAGTCGAATAACACAAACGGAATACCCGCAGCAAGGGCTGCCTTGGCCAAAGATACTTGTTTTTCAACCGAGGTCGTAAGCCCGGTCGGATTATCCGGATTGGTGATCACCAAACCGGCCACCTTGCGGCCACTCTTGGCAGTAAACTTGACAGTTTCCTGGATACCTTCTTCCGTATATGCCCAGCCATTGGCAGGGTCGCCCGGTGACCAAACCACATTTGCGCCTATCCCGTAGGGTCCCCAGTTATAACTGATCCACGGCACGCGAGAGACTGCGATCACATCGCCTTCGCGCCCATGGCCCATGTGTAACATGGTCTGGTAAGCCTTGATCAAGCCATCGCGGCCACCGCAAGTACCCAATACGTTTTGTGGCCCGTAACCCAGTGATGGTTCCAATTTCCAGTACTTTTCGGTGACTGACTTTCGGTAAGCCTCGGTTCCAAATGGCATATCGTAACTTGTACCATGCTCAATTTGCATTTCAGCGGCACGCTCTAATATCTGCCGCGGAACCCCTGGCAATGAGGCTCCTCCATCCCCTTGCGAGGCATCAAAAACGGTCGCTCCCGGATTTTTTTCCTGATAAACTTTGAGAGATTTGTTGATCAGGAACATTCGGGATGGCGGGATTGCCTGCATATCCTTGAGATAAGGATTGACCGGAACCAGATTTTGTTCTGGAACCGCATAAACAGGGGTGGTATTCGAGACTTCCATGATGATCTCCTTAAAACTGGTTATTAAAAAGCCCCGTTTTTAGCGGGGCTTTGGTTTATTTTGTTTACCTCTTATAAGTACCTACGACCAAAGACCCGTAATGTGTTGCTTACGGTTATCGGTGCGATTGGTAGTGGTATTGATAGTAGCCATTAGGGTTGTAGAATACCACTGGTTAGAAGAATCGTCAAGAAATCAAATCAATGACAATAAAAAAGGGCGCCAAGTTGGCCGCCCTTTGCTTTGGTGCGCAGAATACTTATTTACCTTCGCGTACGTTAAAGTCAATTTCTAACAGTACATTGAGACCGATGGAGACACCCTGAAGGGCGAAAAAGGAAACGATGGCAAAAAATACAGGGGTTACAATATTGCTATAGATCCAGTTTAAGGCTTGGGGTTCGTTGACCAACTCAGTGATGGCAGCGCCCTGGGTAAGGTTGGAGAGGATGATTGATTGTCCGACAACCAAACCGACGAAACCGGCCAGAACGATCCACGAAAATATACCGGAAAGTGTGGCTATAATATTCAAGGTCTTGGGTTTGTAGTAGATAGGGTCGTTCTCTTCTAATTCAATCTGGGTATTCAAATTTTCAGTCATAATGTTTAGCTCCTTATTGCCAAGTTTAACACAATTATCTCGAAAAATGGGCGTGTGGCGTTGGCTACCTTTTGTTTCGGTGGCGGCTACCATTTTTTTTGCTTCCTCGCAGTCTTCCGATGATCTGCCCTCTTTTGGCGTGGTGGACCACTTGGTTAAAAAAGGAAGCCACTTTTTGGGTTACATGTTATTGGCTTTGGCATACCAATTCGCAAATTCGAATTCGAGATCCTTTTGGCAGGTGGTTTTGGTTTGTTTGGTTTATGCGGTGACCGATGAAGCACATCAGATTTTTTCTGAAGGCAGGTACCCCAGCTGGGTGGATGTTTTGATTTTTGACCACGCCGGTATTTGGACAGGTGTGTATTTGTGGAAAAAGGTTGTCACTCAAACTCAAGGTCAAATTCTTCATCGTTGACCCATGAATCTGATTTTTCAACCCGGATCTCACCAAAAACCAAATCCTGCGTCGCGTTTACACGATAACGCTTGACCAGTTCGAGCAAGGCGAGGAAAGTTACTACTACTTCAAGACGGGAACTGGAGCCGGTGAGCAGATCTTTGAATACGAAATGCTCATGGTTGCGAATGTACTGGCTTATGGCCTGGATCTTTTGGCGAATTGTGATCTTGGGGGCGGTAATAACTGTTCCGAGTGCCTTTTTTTCGTTCTCCAACATAAACACCTGTTGGGCTGCCATCACAAGATCAGAAAGTGATAACTCCGACAAGTCCAGTTTGCCCTCCAATTTTGGAGGTGCAGACACCCGAACAAAAGTGTGCCTGCCGGCGATGTCCATTTTTTCGAGCGTATTGGCGAGTTGCTTAAATTTTTTATACAGGCGCAACTGTTCAGCCAATGTTTCCGCCGGGTCCTCTTCGCTGGCTTCACGGACAACGGGTCGGGGGAGCAATGCTTCTGATTTGATCTGGATCAATTTTGCAGCAATCACCAAAAATGCTGAGATCTGCTCGGGTTTGGAATCCTCAAAACTACGTATGTGCTGCAAATATTGGTCTGTAACCAGCGATAAGGAGACCGAAGTGATCTCCAATTCAGCGTGTTCAATCAAGCGTAGCAGCAGGTCCAACGGCCCTTCAAAGACCGGAATGATGACCTTATAACCACTGGATTGTGTGCTTGCGATATTGAGTTCCATTGGCGGGGATTATATCACCATGCCCATATATTATAATTGCGCTATGATTTCACAAAAACTTACCCATATCGATGATGAGGGCAATGCCACAATGGTGGATGTTGGTGAAAAACTTCCGACCAGTCGAACAGCAATAGCCCGCGGCGAAATCCGCATGGATTTGAATACTTACAAAACACTGACAACCGGTGTGAACAAAAAAGGTGATTACCGCACTGTTTCGCAGATTGCTGGCATCATGGCCGCAAAAAGAACTTCCGAACTTATTCCGCTCTGCCACCCGCTCAACCTTACCAATGTGAGTGTTGAATTAACTCCAGACGAAAACTTGCCAGGGATTCGTATTGAAGCCATGGCCAAGGTTGACGGAAAGACAGGTGTGGAAATGGAAGCGTTGACGGCGGTAAGTGTTTGCGCATTAACCTTATATGATATGGCAAAGGCGATTGATAAAAAAATGGTCATTGGAAATATTAGGCTGGTAGAAAAACACGGCGGAAAAAGCGGGGATTTTTATAATGAAAGATGAGTTTGCACAGAAAAACCTGATAACCCGATGCGCAATCACATATGATCCACTGGATCTGGATACCCTGGTGGATGAGATCACTACCGTGGAAACCGGGGCGGTTGCGGTGTTCTATGGGGTGGTACGAGGCATTACCAATAAAGGCACCCATACTTTAACCGACCATTTGGAATACGAATCGTATCAGGAAATGGCAGAAGAAAAAATGCGACAGGTAGCCGATGAGATCCGGCATAAGTGGGAAAGTGTGATTGGCATCAGCATCGTACAGCGGATCGGCAGATTGGAGCCACGAACGCCAACTGTGCTGATCGCCTGCTCGGCAGCACATAGAGATACGGGAGTATTTGAGGCAGCGCGTTATGGAATCGACCGGTTGAAACAAATTGTGCCGGTTTGGAAAAAAGAGGTAACACCAACTGGCGAGACTTGGGTAGAAGGCAGCTACCTGCCCACTGAAAAAGACAATTTTTCATAAGTCAGTAAACAGGGATGATCAAGAAAAAAAACAGGCACCCAATGAAAGGGTGCCTGTCGTGTTACAGTCTGAAAAATACCAACGCAATATCAGGCGTTAGCTTCTTTTTTGCCTTTTTCGATCACTTCAGGTTCAACAGCGGCAATACCAGAATCAAGTGATTCCTCGTGGGTGGCGGAAGCAACCACAACCAATTCGTCCTTGGGGGTGAGCACAGTTACGTTCGGGCCAATTGCCAAATCGCGAACATGGTAGGAATCACCCAGTTTGGCGAGTTTGGTAAGGTCTACCTCGATCTTTTCAGGGAGATCATTGGGGAGAGCTTCGACTTCGATAGATTCGAGGGAGTGCACGATGGCAGCACTGAATTCTTTGATGGCTGGAGCGACACCATGGAAGTGGATGCGGACATTGGCTGTAATTTTCTCGCTGAGCGAAACGGCTAAAAAGTCTACATGTGTATAGAGGTCCTTCACATAATTCTTTTGAGTCTCGCGAACCAAAACCGGGTAAACTTTTCCTTCTACCTCAACATTGATAACACTTGAAGCGGTGAGTTTGGGCAGGATCAGGCCGGTCGAATGAGCCTCGAGGCTGATGTTGATGGGCTCAACATGAGCGCCGTAAATGACAGCAGGCAGTTCACCTTTGCGGCGAAGTTGCTTGACTTGTTTGCCAACGACAGAACGTTTGGTGGCTTTGAGTACTACTTTTTCCATAACAGTTTCTCCTCGGGCACCTCTCACCGGGAACACCCCGGTTACCCTTGCCCTCATTTTGATAGCCAACCAGACGATTGGCGAAAATTAATTTTACCCGATGCCCTGTAATCCGTCAAATGTTGGTTGCGCGTAGCAATATTTAAGAAAGGTTTATTGGTCCATCAGGTAGAATTAACGAATGCGCGCATACAAATACGGATTGATATTCATTACTGGGATGACCGCATTGGCTGCTGAATTTGGCGCATCGCGGTTGTTGCAAAATGTGTTTGGCTCAAGCAATTTGGTTTGGTCGATCGTGATCGGCCTGATCCTGGTTTATTTTTCAGTTGGTTATTGGTATGGTGGAAGACGGGCAGATCAAGATCCAACTTACGATGGATTGTTCCGCTTGTTGGCAATTGGAGCTTTGGCATTGGGGGTGACCCCATTGGTGGCGGCCCCATTGTTGAGGAATGCAGCACTGGCTTTTGACGCACTAAATTTGCCTGTCTTGGCGGGTGCTTTTGTTTCTACGATCATTATTTTCAGCCTGCCTATCACTCTGTTGGCGACCGTAACCCCATACATGATTCGATTGGAGGGAAGCCGAAATGAACATTTAGGCGGATTCGCGGGCAGGGTCAGTGCGATATCCACGCTTGGGTCTGTACTGGGCGCATTTTTACCGACTTTGTTCTTGTTTGGAACGATCGGCACCGCCAAAACCATTATTTTGTTTGCCACGGTGCAATGTGCCTATGTGGCTTTTGGTTGGTTTTTGATGGGAAACAGAGCGTTTGGCGCCCGAAGATGGTTGGTGTTTTTATTGCCATTGTTCATGTTATTGATGCTGATCTTGTATAACGGTCCATTAAAAATAACCCCTGGACAGGTATACGAGACCGAGAGTGACTACAACTACATCGAAGTCTTACAGTATGGCGGAGATACATTTCTACGGTTGAATGAAGGGCAAGGGTTTCACTCCCAATATAATCCTGACACGCTTTTTTACGGTGGGCCATGGGAGCAATTTTTGGTTGCCCCATTATTTTTACCTGCTTTTAATTCATCCATGGTGAGTGATATAGCGATCGTTGGACTGGCTGCGGGAACATCTGCCCGGCAGGCGAGAAACATGTATCCCCAAACCAACATTGATGGCTTCGAGATAGATGGAAAGATCGTTGAAGTTGGAAAGGCTTATTTTGGGCTGGATCCTGCGGATGTGAATATCCACATTGGTGATGGCCGTTCTTTGTTGGCGCAATCTTCTGCCATTTACGACATTATTGCTGTGGACGCGTATCGACCGCCGTACATACCCCCACACCTCACAACCGTCGAGTTTTTTGAAATTTGCAAGGCGCGGTTAAAACAAAATGGAATGGTGGCAATCAATGTCGGCCGGACGAACACTGATCGGAGATTGATCAATGATATGGCGACCACCCTTTCACAAGTTTTTGAGCGTGTATTTATAATGGACCTTCCTGGTACCATGAATTCGATCATTTTTGCTGGCCCGTCAGAAGCAAGCATTTATAATTATGCGAATAATTACGCCCATCTCGTCGCACAGGCGAAAAAAGGGGATCTGTTACTTCAGACCACAACCCATACTGTCAACTCAATAAGCAGCCAATTTGAACACGGCAACATCTATACGGATGACCGATCTCAGATCGAATGGGCGACCAATGGATTGGTCTTGAACTTTTTATTTTCGGAGCAGAACCAATGAAAAATCAATTCGTATTATTTATGGCACGATCGATCGCTTCTTTGGCATTTGTGGTTATTTTACCGATGTTGTTGGTAAATTTACTTATCTCGCATGCATTTGTTGGGTTAGAGTACCGGATGCCCTGGTTTCCGGCAGATTCATATGGTTTTAGTCAGAATGACCGTTTGTTCTATGCCGAAAAAACAGTGGACGCGTTGCGGTCAGGTACTGTTGGGAACGACTTGGCATCATTGACATTGGTGGATGGCAACCCACTTTATAACCAACGGGAAATTGACCACCTGGTTGATGTAAAATTGGTGGTCGATAAATTAAATCGAGTAGCGTTGGGATCATTCTTCGTTTTTGGGTTTTGTGGGTTGCTTTTATGGTCTATGAAGCAACCCGTACAATTTTCCATAGCCATCAAAAAGGGGAGCCAATTGTTGGCCGTTTTGTTGGTTAGCCTGGGATTGTTTGCGGCCGCCTCATTTTGGAATTTTTTTGCCTGGTTTCACTCGCTCTTTTTTGCAGGCGATACTTGGTTATTCCGCCTTGATGATTCGTTGATCCGATTGTTTCCGATCAGATTTTGGCAAGATGCAGTGGTGCTTTTGGTGGGTGGGACCTTGTTGATAGCCCTCTATTTGGGCTTTTTTTGGAAACCAAAAAACGGCAAAGGTGTTACTCCATCAGTCTAATGTATAATCAAAAACAGGAGAATTACCGTGGACCTTACTAAATCGATCGCAGGGAAAGTAGCAGTTGTTACTGGATCTTCACGTGGAATCGGCAAGGCAATTGCACTGGCTTTAGGTTCAGCTGGAGCGAAGGTTGTGGTCAATTTCAACCAATCTTCGGCTCAGGCGGATGAAGTGGTCAGGCTGATCAAGGAGGTGGGAGGTGACGCAGCGGCGATGATGGCTGATGTCTCTGATCATTCACAAGCTGCCGCGCTGATTAAATTCGCGATCGATACGTTTGGCGACCTTCACATCCTGGTCAATAATGCTGGCATCACCCGAGACAATTTACTAATGATGATCTCAGAAGAGGATTGGGATGCGGTGATGGATGCAAACCTCAAATCTACCTTCAATTGCACCAAGCCGGCTGTCCGTCACATGATGCGGAAACGATACGGCCGCGTGGTGAATATTTCCTCTGTTTCAGGGCAGCTCGGCAACCCCGGACAAACCAACTACTCAGCATCAAAAGCCGGCCAGATCGGCTTTACAAAAGCATTGGCCCGAGAAGTTGCCAGCAGAAATATTACTGTGAATGCCGTTGCTCCCGGTTTTGTCGATACCGAGATTTTGGAGGCTATGCCCGCTGAGGCTTTGGAAGCAGCGATGAAAATGATCCCTCTCGGCCGTCGCGGTGATCCAACCGAGATCGCTTCCGCGGTTGCTTTTCTTGTTTCTGATTCTGCCGCTTACATAACCGGCCAGGTATTGGGTGTAGATGGCGGCATGGCAATGATGTAAAAAAGGAGCACAATATGACAAACAAAATGATCACCAATGGAAAAACGACCCTTACTCCTGAAGTAGTTTATACAATTACGAAAATGACCACACTGGCTACCGAAGGCGTCCAGGGCTTTGCCAAGGCGCCTGCGAACCTGGGCACGTTATTCAAAACCGCTGGCTACGAAGGGATAAGGCTGCAATTGGAAGAAGATCTGGTGTACTTGGATCTGTACTTAAACCTGAGAGCGGATATGAACGTCAGGGAAGTAAGCCGCAATATTCAATTGGCGGTGAGCAGGGCTATTTCAGAAATGGCGGGCATGGAAGTAGGCCAGGTTAACATCCACATTGAAAATATTGTGTATGAAGGCGGTTTGTAGTAATGAAACAGAGAACCAAGGCGCGCGCCTTGGCATTGGAAGTTTTGTATGAAGTAGACTTGGCTGGCCATTTGCCTGGCCAGGTTTTTTCGCAAAGGTTGGCCGATCGGGCAGAATCGGGAAATGCGGAATTGACGGAAGAATTGGTAGCTTTTGCCAATGAGATCGTCACCGGTGTCATACATTTGGCTACGCAGTTAGATCACGTTATTGAAGTATATGCACCCGAATGGCCATTTGATCAGGTTCCGGCGATCGACAGAAACATTTTGCGCATCGCTACCTGGGAATTCGCGGTAACCAAACACACCCCGACCGAGATCGCCATCAATGAGGCTGTGGAGCTCGCAAAAGAATATGGTTCCGATACAGCCTCAAAGTTCGTAAATGGCGTTTTGGGAAGCTTGGCAGACCACGAGGACGAAATTCACGCAGCCTTTGTGGCCTTATAAACGAATATGGATATCCTTGGTATCGGAATTCCCGAACTTACCTTTATTATTTTGATCGCTTTGATCATATTGGGTCCAAAAGATATGGTTTCTGCAGGAAAATCGATTGGCAGGATGTTGCGGAAGGTGATCCTTTCGCCTGAATGGGCAGCGGTACGAAAAACCGGAGATGAATTGACACGGCTGCCCAATCGCCTTATGCGAGAGGCAATGTTGGAAGACTTGCAAAAGGAATTGGAAGAACCGATCAGGGATGTGAGTCGGTCAATTGAAACCGCTACCATTTCTCCTCCTGAACCAAAGCGTGTAGATCCGGAATGAAATGGATCAATGCAATTTTTCAATTTATTGGGCGAGCATCATTATGGTTGCTGCGATCACCTTTTCGATTCCTCGGCTGGCTCATCAGCCCTGTTACAAACTGGATCAAAAAAGGGGCAATTTACCGTTTCCTTAATGAAGTGCCTGAAGACAGGCCGGTGAGTGAAAGTATCGCGACCGCATTTGAAGCCCCCACCTTATTTCTCAACGAACTTGAAGCCGCTCGAAAACATCTATTGCGATCCGTGTTATTTTTGGTTGCGTCCATACTGGTTTCACTTACGTTTACTCAGCAGATCATTGCTTTTTTGGCACAACCCATCGGGGGGGTCCAAAATCTACAGGCGATCGAGGTAACTGAATCGATCGGTGTGTTTATGAAGGTTGCTTTGCTGGCAGGAATTAGCATCGCTACCCCTTACATCACTTTTGAGATCTGGTTCTTCTTTGCGCCAGGCATCATGCCTCGGGCGCGTAAATTGAGCTTGCTCTCCATACCGCTGGCTTTTTTGTTTTTTTTGGCAGGAATCGGATTCGCTTATTTTGTTTTTTTGCCAGGAGCATTGCAATACCTGCTGGATTTTATGGGCGTCTCTACGAAGCTTCGGCCTCAATCTTATTTCGATTTTTTGACCAGTGTACTGTTTTGGATCGGTATTTCATTTGAATTTCCCTTGATAATTTTTGGAATATCGACAACAGGAATATTGAAACCGGGTATGTTGTTTAATTATTGGCGTTTCGCTGTCGTGATCATTGCTATCCTTGCTGCCATGGTGACCCCAACCATCGACCCGGTGAATATGGGATTGGTTATGGCGCCATTGATCGTTTTGTACTTTGTGAGCATCCTTTTTAGCTGGGTGGCAAACCTTGCCATTAGGCCAACACAACCCTAAGCAAGGTTTGTATAATTAGGGTATGCAAAACCATGCCTTGTTTTTACCTCCACGAATTAAATTTCTAACCTTTGCCATATTGGTGTTGGCGTCGAGCCTCGCGGCTTGTTCGATGGCAGCGGAAAAATTTCGATTGCCAATGGATCAGCCGATAACGGGGTTCGAATTAACCCTCCATGAACCATTGACTGCAGACCAATCGATCGTGGTAGAGCTATTGGACCCATTTTCCATCGATGGAAGTTGGTCCAGATTTGTTCCGATGACGGCTGTTACTGATGTGGAATATGCAGTGGATGTGGAAGGCCTGGGGGATCAAACGATCTGGTATCGCTACGTTCGTCAAGGCCAGTTCCGTAACCTCGAAGAAGCATCTGGCCGGTTTTCTTCGGCTTTGAGGGTAGCCAAACCTGGAGAAGCAACAAAGGACTATTTGTGGCGGTGGGAAGGCGAGCAACGCAAAGGCGATTTTGGCATTCTTTCAGGCGTGGTTACCAATGCGGCTGGGAATCCGATGGAAGGGGTGCAAGTTGCTTCAGGAAGCGACCTTGTACGGACAGATTTTGCAGGCAGATTTGAAATTACCGGAATGCGCCCGGGAACACACTGGCTAAGGGCGTTTGGACCCGCCGGGACATCGCCTTTTCAGCAGCAAGCACTTATTTCGGCTGGCCAACGGACAGTAGCCAATTTTAGTATGCCTGAAGGCCGCATGACATCTGTCTCAATTAATGTTGAGATCAACGGCATGTTGGAAAACGATCCAACACCATTGCTTTATCTAAATGACGAATTTTCTGGCCGGGGCGTAATTGCATATATGCCATTGGGGCAGGTTGAATGGAGAGGGAATAGCGCACTTTTTCGCTTTTCAGTGCCAACAACAATGGGGTCAACATTACGGTATCGTTATTCACTGGGCGCTGAAAACGTAAATGTTGCCAGTCATCGAGGCAGTACCGAAAAAACTTTTCTTGTAGTGGTTAGCCAACAAGATATGGTTGTAGAGGACAAAGCTGATTCACCTTTCATTGATCAAATTGGATACGAAATCGTTGTCAATGTTCCACCAAACACACCAACCGAAGATTCTGTGAGTGTGCTTATAGATGAGGGCGTTTTTGGCGGGCCAATTCAGCTAAAGAAAAGTGGCGATCTCCAGTGGCGGCTCCGTTTGGCAAAGCCATTGCCAATAAAAGATCGATATAAGATCGAGGTCTGCCGAAATGATGTTTGTTCGGTAGGTGAGGGTGAAGGTTTGAGTGAAGTCTTAACCGACATTTTGGACCTGGGAACCAACCCTGAAATTGCCAGAGAAGTGGTTGTGAACGAATGGAAGAATGTTGGAGTTGAAGGCGCCTTGGCGATGCCAGAGGTGTACCCGTATCCTAAAGCTGAAATTTTTCGGTTTGGGTACGCATTAAAGCCGGCGCGATCCAGTTTGGCGGCCAGTAATTTGATGACCCTGGTGAATGGGCAGCATCCGAACCTGTTGGTAGGTACCCATACCTACGAATTGGACGTGGATTCTCCCACCTTGTTGACATATTCAAGCGAGGAAAGGATTTCCACCGCTGAGAGCGTACTTGCTGCAGGTGTAGAGTATGGATGGTGGCGGGTATCGATTCGCTCGCCCGAGGGGTTGGATGCGCCAAATTTTGATGAACTGACCGAAGACGAATTGGACATGTTATTTAACCAATTGGCACAATCTTTTTCGGCTGAGGCGCAATATGCTAAGCGAAATAACATGGAAGCATTGGTATTGGATTTGGATGCTCTTCGCAATATCGTCCCGATCGCTGGCAGCAACTCAGAAAAATCAGATGCCTTGCTGGCGAGGTGGGACACCCTGGTTGGTGATTTGCGCCGCAATTATGGCGGCAAACTGATTTTTGCAGTCACCCTGGGAGAAGATGGATTGGTTGGTGTGCCTACCTTTGATGCTATGATTGATGGATACTGGGTAGACTGGCGGATCGATCTTCCGGCTGAAATTGCCGGCCAAGACAGCGAACTGATATCGTGGGCATATTCCTTGATCCAGAACGAAATTGTGCCGAATATTCCGGCTGGCAAGTACATTTATATTGGTATGAATACGCCCGCAACCGCTTCAAGCGGTTATGATGATGGAGTATCTGCCCAGACCGCGATGTATGCAACAATATTGGCTGCCGTGAATGATTCCGACAATATCGAAGGGGTGATATCAGACGGACTGGACACATCGCTCGCGCTGCAGGATGGGAGCGCTTCAGTATATGGGAAGCCAGCGCAGGACCTTCTGTGGGTTTGGTTTACAGGCTGGGCCAGAAAATAAAAAAAATTGTAGACGGGCCAGTGTGATATCGGCCCGTCTACTTTTTTTATCGGTTAGGAAATATTTTTCAAATAGTCCAAGAATAACCGAACCCCAAAGCCCATACCGCCTTTGGGGCAATAAGGCATTTCTTTTTCAGCCATCATCATGCCGGCGATATCCAGATGAGCCCAAGGCACATCCTCGGAGATGAATTGTTGCAAGAACATGCCGCCAATGATGGTGCCTGCCTTTCGGCCACCGGAGTTTTTAATATCTGAATCGGTGCCTTTGATCTGTTCAAAGTATTCGGTATCCAAGGGCAATCGCCAAACCCGCTCGTAAGTGAATTCGCCACTTTCGTAAAGTTTTTGGGCAAGTGTATCGTTGTTGCTTAGCAAGCCGGCGCGATTGTCGCCCAGTGCGATAGAGACCGCTCCTGTCAGCGTTGCAATATCGATCAGAGCTTGGGGAGTGTAGGTTCGCTCTGCATAGGTAAGTGCATCAGCAAGAACCAAACGTCCTTCTGCGTCGGTGCTGATGATCTCAATGGTTTTACCATTCATCGCAGTGAGGATGTCATCTGGCCGGTATGCTTTGCTTGAGATCATATTCTCCGCGGCTGCCAAAATGCCTACTACCGGAGTATCCAGTTTCAACCGGGCTACTGCAACCATCGCCGCCAATACAACCATGCCGCCGGTCTTGTCATACTTCATGGTGATGATGTTTTCAGTGCCCTTGAGTGAATAACCACCTGTATCCATTGTAAGGGTTTTACCCACCAAGACCACTGGTTTTTGCCCATCCTTCAGATTGTGTTCCAGAATGATCAAACGGGATGGAGTGAGCGAGCCTTTGCCAACTGCTACGATCGCTCCCGCTCCCATTTTTTCCAATTCCTTGGAGTCAATTTCTCTGTAAGTAAGGCCATACTGGGTGGCCAATTGCATGGCAAGATCGCTGATGGTTTGGGGATTGATCACGTTGGGTGGTTCGTGAGAAAGTTCCCGGGCAAGATTGACAGCTTCAGCGGTAATGGAGGCAGATGCCACGGCGCCTTCCAGGCTGGAATGGGCATCAACACCTGCGGCGAGTAATTGAACGCTTAGAACGGTGGATTTCTTCGTGGCGAGGTATTTATCAAATTTAAAATTTCCCAACACCAAACCTTCAGTAAGCGCCTGGACAGCAGGCAAGGGGGAGATACCTGTCTTTAGGATCGGTTCCAATTGAACCGCACAATCGTTAACTTGAAATCGAGCCATCCATTTGGCAATCGAACCGCCGATACGACGAAGGGTTTCGTTGGTGAGTTTCTCTTTTTTGCCTAAGGAAACCACATAAACACCATTGATCTGGACGATCTCGCCAGCTTCCTCGGGCGTGCCAGTGAGTGTGGTTGCTCCGGTTGCGATGGAAGGATAAAGAATTGTGCCATCGAATTTGCCAGCTTCAGTTAGTTTAACAGTTATCGGCATGTTGTTTTTCCTTGTAGTATGGGGTAAGAGTACAGGTTAATTATAAATTGCTTGTACAATATGTATCATGTTTTCCAGAATATATACTTGCGCTGTTGTTGGCATAGATGCGGCCATTGTTGAAGTTGAAGTAGATTTTACCAATGGATTGCCAGGGATAACCATTGTTGGCTTGCCCGATATGGCCGTACAGGAAAGCCGAGAAAGGGTTACAACGGCGATCCGGAACGCTGGGTTGGTTTTTCCACGGCAACGCATTGTGGTGAATTTGGCGCCGGCGTCGGTCCGCAAGGAGGGGTCATATTTTGACCTCCCAATTGCTTTGGGAGTAATGATCCTGGCTGGGGCTATTCGTTCAGATACCTTGGAAGCCACACTTGTGATCGGCGAATTGTCCTTGGATGGCAGCGTGCGCCATGCCAGGGGTGTGCTGCCCATGGCAGCTGCAGCGCGCAGCCTTGGATACAAAAAGCTGATATGCCCGTTGGTTGACGCAGCAGAAGCCGCCCTCGTTCCCGATATCGAGATCATCGCGGTAGGTACCTTGAAACAACTTTTTGATCACCTCAACGGTGATTTGTTGATCCAGCCGGCGATACCACATCCAATTGAAAATGGGCTGGAAGAAGACCTGACAGATTTTGGCGAGATAAAAGGCCAGGAACAAGTGAAGCGGGCATTGGAAGTGACTGCAGCCGGCGGGCACAATATACTGATGTATGGAAGCCCGGGCAGTGGTAAAACATTGTTGGCGCGCGCTTTGCCAACCATCTTGCCAGATCTGTCATTGGAAGAATCGTTGGATGTTACTCGCATCTATTCAGTAGCCGATCTGTTACCTGCTGGGTCACCACTGATAAAAAACCGGCCATTCCGCTCGCCGCATCACACCATTAGCCATGCGGGTTTGGTCGGCGGCGGGCACATCCCACATCCAGGCGAGATCTCTTTGGCGCACCGCGGTGTACTCTTTTTGGATGAGTTCCCGGAATTTGGCCCCCGGGTATTGGAAGTAATGCGCCAGCCTATGGAAGACAAGGTTGTGACCATTAGCCGAGCAAATGGCACGCTTACATTTTCGGCAAATTTTCAATTGGTTGCAGCCATGAATCCTTGCCCGTGTGGGTATTATGGAGATTTGCAAAAAGCCTGTACGTGCAGTTCTACCAACATTCTAAAGTACCAAAAACGAATCTCCGGTCCTATTCTGGATAGGATCGACATCCATATTTCCGTTCCACGTGTAGATTATGGTAAGTTATCCAGCGACCGTGTTGGAGAATCTTCTGCGGATATCAAGGCCAGGGTCGAAAAGGCCAGGATGTTGCAAAGAAGCAGGTTCGGTAATGGAGAAGTCCTTGCCAACGCGGATATGCGTCTGGCTGAGATCAGAAAATTTTGCCATATTAGTACAGATGCCGATGCTTTGATGAAGAATGCTATTGATCAAATGAATCTTTCCGCAAGGGGATATCATCGTGTACTGAAGGTAGCTCGCACGATCGCTGATCTTGCTACATCTGAACAGATTCTGGCCAACCACATTGCCGAGGCTTTGCAGTATCGTCCGAAGCACATTGGTGTTTAACTAAAAAACTTCTTCGTCAAGGATCCTATGTTCGATCTTACCCTTTCGCAAGATCAAATTTCAGCGGTAGAGCTGGTTCGTGCTTTTTGCCAAAAAGAAGCAGCACCGGTGATCAAGCAAGCTGACCGTGACCAACAGATGCCGATTGCATTGTTGAACAAGATGGCAACATTGGGGTTATTGGGAATTTGCATCCCTGAGCGATATGGTGGCGCAGGGATGGATTACATCACTCTTGGGTTGGTGTGCGAAGAATTGGAAGCGCTTGACACCTCCTTGAGGGTGGTGATGTCGGTTCATGTTGGCCTGAACAGTTTGGGCATATATCAATGGGGAACCGAGCACCAAAAGCAAAAATACCTTGTGCCCCAGGCGCAAGGGAAGAAGCTCGGAATGTTCGGGCTAACTGAATCAGGCATTGGCAGTGATGTTGCGGCGATGCGAGCAACCGCAAAGCGCGATGGTGACCGTTACATACTGAATGGCGAAAAAATGTGGATATCCCTGGCAACCAAAGCAGACCATATACTTTTCTTCGCCAAAACCGAAAATAACGTCAGTGATCCTCACAAACAAATTAGCGCCTTCATTGTTGAAGCAAGTTGGCCAGGTGTAACCAGGGGAGATATTCACAACAAATTGGGTGTAAGAGCTGGTTCTACGGGGTGGGTTAGTTGCCAGGATGTTATCGTGCCTGTTGAAAACCGCTTGGGTGAGGAAGGCGAAGGATTTGAGATCGCAATGAGTTGCCTTGACAATGGCAGGTATACGGTTGGTTCTGGCGCAGTAGGCCTGATCCGCGCATCGCTGGAAGCCAGCATCCGCTATGCTACAGAGCGAAAAGCGTTTGGCAAGGAGATCTCAAAGCACCAACTTGTTCAGCAAAAGATCGCTCGAATGACCCGTGATTATGAATTGGGCAGGTTGCAGACCCTAAAAGTGGGTTGGATGAAAAACAAAGGAATGCGTAATACCCGCGAAGTCTCCCTGCTTAAGTGGTTTGCGACAGATGCGTCCTTTGAGGCAGCCAATGAGGCGATCCAGATCCACGGTGCCAATGGATATTCTGATGAATATGATGTTGAGCGATATATGAGAAATGCCCGTGGGGCAGTGATCTATGAAGGTACGAGTGAAATTCACCAATTGATGCAAGCTGGTTACGCATTGGGGTATCGCAAGGACAAGCCATTGCGTTGTGAATTACCCCCCTTCGAGCCTGAATAAGCCAGGTTATTCTGCCAGGCTTAATCCAGGAACACGCAGAGGCGCCAGGAAACTTTCCAGGTCTTTTGTACGGCGGAAGGTGATCTGCTTCGAAAGAAGCTGTTTGGGGTGAAATAGTTCCAAAATTATCGCGGGTTCCCGATCGTTTTCTCCGCTCGCAAGGATGTTGGTACCTTCCACGGCTATCCATTGTTCGTCCAGATATTGGGCAAGAACATTGAAATTTGCAGACATGAGGATTGAGCTTGGGCTTTGGTTGAAATTTTGTGGTTTTGTGTAATTGATCATGCAATTACTATAAAGCCTGATTGTTAAGTGGAACACAACAGAATGTAATGTTTTTGTAAACATATTTTTTTAGGAGTGTGTATGTTCTCTAAGATTCGCGTGGTGATCATTTTCGTTGTTATTGTTGTATTGTTGGCTGGTTTGGCAGGCGTCAAATATTGGAGCGAAGCCAAGGTTGCGTCGTTCCCGCAGATTGAAGGCCAATTATTGGTGGACGGGTTGCAAAAACCTGTAACTGTAACACGTGATACGATGGGGATTCCCCATATCTATGCTGAAAACCTGCAAGATCTGTTTTTTGCGCAAGGATACGTGCATGCCCAAGATCGATTTTGGCAAATGGATTTTTGGAGGCATATCGGCGCAGGTGAACTCTCAGAAATGTTTGGTGAGAGCCAACTTGAAACTGACCGATTCTTAAAGACACTTGGATGGAAACGTATTGCTGAAACAGAAGCGCAAACCCTTGATGCGGAGTCCTTGGAAATTCTGGAAGCCTATGCTGCCGGCGTTAATGCATACCTTGGTTATACCGATGGCGCAACAATACGTAAGCCACAAAATATCAGCCTGGAATATGTTGTGTTGAAGGCACTTAATCCAAATTATTCTCCAGGACCTTGGACTCCTGTTAATTCTCTTACTTGGGCCAAAGCAATGGCTTGGGATTTGAGGGGAAATTTAGGCCAGGAAATTGAACGTTCGATCTTGCTTAGAACCCTTACACCAGAGCAGGTGGCGGACCTGTACCCCGAGTATCCCGGAGATCATCCATTGATCGCCGGTGACTTTTCGTTGGACAACCCATCGATGGTAAAAACCAGCACAGAAACCTCCATGAATACCAAAGCTGTGGCTGTTTTGGCAAACGAAGTGGATGCAAAAATTGCCCTGTTAGACGCCATGCTTGGGAAAAATACCCCTTCCGTAGGGTCAAATAATTGGGTTATCTCAGGTGACATCTCTGAGACGGGTATGCCGTTGTTGGCGAATGACCCGCACTTGGGGATCCAAATGCCCTCGATCTGGTACCAGATCGACCTCCATTGCAAGCCACGCTCGAACACTTGCCCTTACGAGGTTGCCGGATTCTCATTTGCAGGTGTACCCGGCGTAGTGATCGGCCACAACAACAGGATCGCCTGGGCATTTACCAATAACGGTCCCGATGTTATGGACCTCTATATTGAAAAATTGAACCCTGAAAACCCTGACCAATATGAGTACAATGGCGAATGGGTGGACTTTGAGATCATCACCGAGATATTGCAGGTAGGCGACAAAACTGAAGTGGTCCGCATTCGATCTTCAATACACGGTCCGGTGATCTCCGATAGCTACGGGCCATTGATGGACAGTGTAGAGCCAACCGAAACACCATTTGCGGTGAGGAGTGGGCAAGAATTGCCTGAGCATTATGCCATCACATTGCGTTGGACGGCGCTTGAACCAGGATCTGTGTTTACTGCGATTTGGGGTTTTAACGAGGCCCAAAATTGGGAAGAATTCCGCGAAGCAGCCAAGAATTTCGAGGTGCCTTCACAGAATCTGTTATATGCTGATGTAGAGGGAAACATTGGGTACCAAATGCCAGGCAACGTGCCTGTGCGACGAAATGGTGATGGGACTTTGCCTGTTCCCGGCTGGACGGATGAGTATGAATGGCTCGGATATATTCCATTTGAGGAACTGCCCTCGGTCTATAATCCTCCGTCAGGTTACATCATCACCGCCAATAATAAGGTAACCCCTGAAAACTACCCCTACTTGTTGACCACTGATTATGACTATGGTTATCGCGCCCAGAGGATTGAGGACATGATCAAACAGTCTGAAGGTAAGATCAGTATCGATGATTTTAAGCTGATGCAAGCGGATGATAAAAACATGAATGCCGCGGCGATGATCGATATTTTGAATCAGGTTGAACTGCCGGAAGAGCAAGCCAAGTTACGGGAAGAGTATCTTGCGAATTGGGATCACCGTGAAACAGCTGGCCCCAGTGCTGCATTGTACGAAGCGTTTTGGTGGAGCCTTGTAGAAAGCACATTTGGTGATGAAAACATTGCCGAAGATGAGCAACCGGCTGGCGGATCGCGCAGTTACGAGATCATGCGCAGATTGATTCAGCAGCCAGAATCTTGGTGGTGGGATGATAAAACGACAACTGATAAGGTAGAGACCCGAGACGAGATCTTTGCCAGCGCGTTTGGAAAAGCCTTGGAATGTGAAGAGTGCCTTGCGAAATTTGGCAAGGATGTGAGCAAATGGGATTGGAGCGTGCTGCATAGCGCAACCTTCCGAAACGCCACGCTCGGAAAATCTGGTATCAGTTTGATTGAAAATATTTTCAATCGAGGTCCGGTACCAACCACAGGTGGAGAATCGATCGTAAACGCTACCGGCTGGGATATTTATGATTCCTTTGAGGTAAATTGGCTTCCTTCCATGCGCATGATCGTGGACCTGTCTGATCTATCCAATTCGCAGACCGTGCATACTACCGGACAATCGGGACATGCATATCATCCACATTACTTTGATATGGCGCCGATCTGGGCTGGGTTGGATTATTACCCCATGTATTGGACAGAAACTCAGGTGGCTGAAAACGCTGAGGGAACTTTGATATTACAACCTGCGGGGGCTCAATAACCATGCAAAAATGGATCCTGGCAAGCCGGCCCAAGACATTGCCGGCAGCCATCTCGCCAGTATTGGTTGGCATCGCGCTGGCGTACCGCGAGGGATCATTTGGCCCGATCTTGGCTGTAAGCTGCATACTGATCGCGCTGCTGATGCAGATCGTTGCCAATTTGGCCAATGACCTGTTTGACCATCAAAAAGGGGTTGATACCAGTGAACGTTTGGGCCCGGTAAGGGTAACCGCAAGCGGAATGGTAAAACCACAGCAGATGTGGTTTGCGATCGGGTTTTTGGTTATTATGTGCCTTGGTTTGGCTATTAATATCGCTTCGCAGCGAGGGTCGGTGATCTACCTGATGGGAGGGGTGATTGTGCTGGCTGCGTTGCTCTACTCTGGCGGCAAGCTGGCGTATGGTTATATTGGGCTGGGTGATGTGTTCGTTTTCCTATTTTTTGGGATCGCGGCAACGACAGGAACCTATTACGTATTGGCAGGCAAGACCACCCTGGTCAGTTATTTGGTAGCCATTCCGCCAGGATTGCTGATCACGAATATTTTGGTGGTCAACAACATTCGCGACCGATTTACTGACGAAAAAACCGGAAAACGGACATTGGCTGTAATGTTGGGACGTGATGCGATGCTTTTGGAGTTTGGATTGAACTTGCTGCTCGCCTTTGCTTTGCCGATCCTTTTGGTACTTAGCGGCCAATCGGGTTTTTCAACCTTGTTGCCCTTGTTTGCGCTTCCAATGGCAAGGACGATTTATTCAGACGTACGAAAGGCCGATGGCAAAGCGCTAAACCCCATTTTGGGAAAAACCGCAAATTTGGCATTGGTATTCTGCTTGCTGTTTGGAGTAGGATTGAACATACCGTAAGGACCGTTGAGGTAAATTTAAAGCCCTCTTGCTTGAATGGGCAAGAGGGCTTTTTTATTTTTAGGATGGTTGTTGCAGGTTGGTCCAATCATCCATTTTTTGGTCCAACAGGTGGGTGATCTTTTCAAATTCCAATCCGAGGGTGATCACCTCATCGGTAGAGATCCCGGTGCCATTCAGCAAGTTCTGAATCTCCGCATGCCGTATCTCCAAGGATTGTATTTCAGCTTCCAATTTGATGATCTCCGCCTGCCGTTTGCGCTCCATATTGGTGGAGGCTTTTTTTTCCGGGGGTTTTGGTTCGGTTGGTTTTATATTTGATGTGGCGGTGGTATTGGAGTTGTTCAGATTTGCTGATGTTTGTTTGGCAAGGGCATACTCGGCATAACCGCCCTTAAAGATCACCAGCGACCCTGTCGCGGGGTCGATCTCCCAAATTTGGGTTGCCAATGCATCGATCAGGTATCTATCGTGCGAGACCAAAATGATCGTGCCGGGGTAGGCTTCGAGTACTTGCTCAAGCATTTCCTGGGCGGGGATATCGAGGTGGTTGGAGGGTTCATCCAGCAGCAGTAAATTGGTATGAAATAATGCCAGTTTTGCCAGTGCCAAGCGGCCACGTTCGCCGCCGGAAAGGACCTCGACCAATTTGTAGGCGTCATCCCCGCTAAAAAGATATTTTCCCAGATATTGACGCGCTTCGTTATCACTCATATCTATCGCAATGGTTTGGATCTCTTTGATGAGTGTATTTGCCGGGTTTAGGCCTTCGTGCGCCTGGGCAAAGTAGCCTACATCCAGGCTGGCGCCAAATTGAACAGATCCATTGATCGGAGGGATTTGGCCGAGCAACGTTTTTAAGAAGGTGGATTTACCTGCGCCATTTGGCCCGATCAGGGCGGCACATTCCTTGCGCATCAATTCCAGTTCAGGTACGCTAAAGAGCGGCTTGCCATCCCACCCAACGGCCGCACCCTTGGCACGCAACACGATCTCGCCGGAGCGCCGGTCGGCCTTGAGGTTGAGGTGGATAACCGGTGGTTGGCTTTTGGGTAAGCGCAGGCTGTTGATGCGGCGTTCGGCTTCATCAACGCTAAAGGGGCTGGTGGTGGTTTCTACATCCAATTCTGACCAACTGCTATTCATAACCGCTTCCATACCTACTTGCTCTACTGCCTGCACCAACCGAGTAAGGCGCTTGAGCTTGCCTTTTGCCTGCAAGGTATTTTGGCCAGAAATGTTCTTTTTGATGTATTCCAACTCTTTGTAGAGTTTCTCTTTTTCGCGCTCAAAAACTTCCTTTCGGCGTTCCCACCTTTGTTGGCGCTGCACCAAATAATGGCTATAGTTGCCTGAATAGGTTTCTGTGCCAATGGGTGCCATTTCCAGAATGTTGTTGACTGTTTTATCCAAAAAATATCGGTCATGCGAGACGATCACCGCTGCGCCTTCCCAATTGGCCAGGTAACCTTCCAGCCAACTGACCGCTTCCATATCCAGATGATTAGTGGGTTCATCCAGTAACAACAGAGCGGGGTCTGCCAACAATAGACGTGCCAATGTTGCGCGCGTTTTTTGCCCGCCGGAAAGGCGATTGAATGGAGTTTGCAAGTCAATATTTGAAAAGCCGAGCCCAAAAAGCACTCGTTGGATGTTGTTAGTATAGTTGTAACCGCCGTTGGTCTCATACTCATGTTGCAATTCGCCCAATTTACGCAAGCTGGATTCGTCTGGATTGTTGCCCAGATTTTCCTGGTAGGTTTGCAACTCTTGCCCTTTTTGAATGAGGCTGGAAAAAACCTCCTCGCAAAACAGGTAGAGGGAGCGGTCGAATGTGAGATCGGATTCCTGCGGTAGATAACCTATGGTAAGCCCTCGGCTAATATGAACGTCTCCGCTGGATGGGTCTTCAATTCGGGCAAGGATCTTAAGCAAGGTGGATTTGCCAACGCCATTGGAACCGACGATCCCGACGCGGTCGCGTTTTTCGATGCCGAAGGACAGGAATGCAAACAGGTCATTCACACCGAATGATTTGGAAAGATTTTTTACTGTTACGAGTGACATCTGAACTTTTTACGCTGTTCCTTAAAAATTTTCGTTGCTCGAATTGGGGTCGAGCAGGTGGGCAGGTTGGTCTTTGCCCAATTCCAGCGAGCGTTGGTAAGCAGCCCATACGGCACGTGAGATGGCGGTACGAAAACCTGCTTTTTCCAAATAATACAAGGCTTCTGAGGTGGTGCCACCCGGCGATGTGACCTGGTTACGCAGGGCTGAAACATGCACATCATTTTGCCTGTAATAATCTACCGAGCCGGTTATGGTTTGCAGCACAAGTTGCTCCGAGATCCTTCGAGGCAGCCCCATGTGTACGCCGGCATCAATCAGTGATTCCATGAACAAGAAGATATACGCAGGGCCAGTACCGGAGAGCGCGGTAGCCATGTCCAAGTAATGTTCGTCCTCCACATATATTTCCTGCCCAAGGGCGGTGAGGATGGTGCGGGCCATATCTTTTTGGGACGCTGTCACAGAGTGCGTGTCTGTCCACACTGTGATGCCCTCTCCGATCTTGGAAGGGGTGTTAGGCATGGTTCTGACCACCGATGAGTGTGCAAGACCATGACTTAGTTTTTTGAGCGAAGCGCCTGCGATGATGGAAATAACCAAACAATCGGCAGGCAAATTGCCGCGCAATTCGGCCATTACACTGTTCAACCGTTGAGGCTTGATGGATAGGATCACTATATCGGCATTCTTTACTGCCTCTTTATTGTTGGTATAGGGGTTAACCCCGTATTTGGAGGCCAATGATTGAGTACGATCGATATTAGGACCGGATATGTTGATATTGGATGGGGTAGCAATGGCGTTTCTGATGAGCCCGCCAAAGATGGCTTCGGCCATGGCGCCTGGACCAATAAAGGTGATCTTGCTTTGTTTCATTTTTTACTCCGGTTGGTAGGGGTCATTGGAATGAGGACAAGCAATAGCGGATCTTGTCTTCCAGTGAGAGTTGGTTGCCTTTGGGTAAGCCTTGGATCGCCTTTTGGGATTCAACCACCGAGTAGCCAAGGCTTGTTAGCGCCGCCAACAGGTCAGCATCCGACTCATCGATCCGTCCAATTTGAGCAAGCGGGCTGCCGAGGCCGGTTTTATCTTTCAGGTATATTTGGATCTTTTGGGCCGTACGTTTGCCAACACCCGGCACTTTAGATAGCAAGTCTGGCTGGTCTGATGTGATCGCATTGAAAATGGCATCAATGGAAAGGGTTGAAAGTATGGACATTGCTACTTTTGGCCCCACACCATCTACACCTAATAATTGCACGAAAAGTTGTTTCTCTTCCGGGCTCTCAAAACCAAATAACGAAAGGTCGTTTTCTCGCACTACCAGATGAGTAGAAACTGATACAGGATCGCCTATGTTTTTTGAGGCAGCCAAATATTTTGGCACAAACACCCGCAACCCAACACCACCAACATTTACTACAATGGCGTTCTCTTCAATAAATTGAACATCCCCTGTGAGTGAAGCGATCATAAGCGGTTGATCCTTGAATTGTTGTGGGTGATCGCGATCGCCAAGGCATCCGCAGCGTCATCCGGTGAAGGTTTTTTTTCGAGGTTGAGCAGGATCCGCGTCATTTCTTGCATTTGATTTTTATCCGCGAAGCCGTAGCCGGTGATCGCCTGTTTAACCTCATTGGGCGAATACTCGCCGATCGGGATTCCTGCTTGCTCGAAGGCCAGCAAGATGACACCACGTGCCTGGCCTACGGCCAGAGCTGTGGTGGTGTTCTGTTGGAAGTAGAGTTTTTCTACCGCCGCGGAGGAAGGTTTGAATTTATCCAACAGGGCATTGAGCTCTTGGTAGAGGACCTGCAAGCGACGGGAGGGTGAATCGTTCTTGCTGGTTTTTATGGCGCCAAACTCGACGGCTTTGATGTCGCCATTGGGGAAGACTTGGATAAAACCATATCCAATCGTCGCTGTACCGGGGTCAATTCCGCAGATCACTTCCATATAAAAAAAGGGCAGGCTTAGCCTGCCCGATCTTGTCCTATTCTTCGCTTTCGAGTGCTGCCATTACTTCGTCGCTCATTCTTAAGTTGTGATAGACGTTTTGAACATCGTCCAAGTCCTCGATAGACTCTACCACACGTAAAACTTGCAAAGTTTGGTCAACATCCAGTTCCAGTTCTTGTTTTGCAATCAGGCGCAAGCCGCCTTCTTCTGGGGTCACCTTGGCGGAAGCCAGGGCGTCGCCAATTGTTTTGAATGATTCGACAGGTCCAAGGATCTCAATATTTTCGCCATCCTCCTGAACATCATCGGCACCTGCTTCAATGGCCAATTCGAAGGCCGCATCGAAGGAGATCTTGGAAGCGGGGATAGTGAAATAAGATTTGCGCTCGAACTGCCAACCTACGGCGCCAGGTTCTGCCATGGTACCGTTACCCTTGCTAAAAGCGTGCCGCATATCGGCAACTGTACGGTTGCGGTTGTCGGTAACGCACTCGACCATGATCGCGGAGCCATGAGGGCCATATCCTTCGAGGGTCAATTCCTCAAAGGCGGAAGCATCTTTGTCTTCGCCCGAACCGCGCTTGATGGCACGCTCGATACTGTCCTTGGGCATATTTACAGCACGGGCTTTTTCAACCGCCAAAGCGAGACGGAAGTTCGTGCCGGGGTCGCCACCACTTCGGGCAGCCATAACGATCTCTCGCGCTACGCGAGTGAAGACCTGCCCTTTCTTGGCGTCTGCGGCGCCTTTTTTCCTTTTGATGGTTGCCCAATGGCTATGTCCAGACATAATTGCTCCTTGATATTCCAACCGAAGTTGAGAGTTTGAGTGATTTAACCAATCAATTTTACCATAGGCGACATCGGATATGGGATGTATCGGCGCTGGCTTGGCTGGTTATAAACTCTTTGCGCGGGCTGCCAGGGTGCTTCGCAGGCTAAGGATATCTTTGTCGATGACCGCCAAAACAAATAAGTAAAAGACAAAACAGAGTGCCCATGCGGAGATGCAGATCCAAAGGATGGCGGTATGCAGGTTGCTGGCATCGGCAATAATGCCCGCGATGAGCGGGGCTGCCGCGGCGCCTATGTTCTCGATAAAGTATTCCACCGACTGCGCGGTGGAGCGAACCTCTGGCAGGGTTATATCGAATACCGTTGATACCACATTGGGTGAAGATAGTGGCATAAAAATGGCGGTGAGGCACATATACATGAAAAAGGTGTTTTTGTCTTCAATTGGGGTACCCAATGCCAGGAAGAGAAAAATTGCCCCAAATAACACTCCGGCAATGGAAACAAGGATGCGCCCTTTGTGGGTGATCTTGAAAGCAAGGTCTCCCAGGAAACCGCCCAAGAAATAACCACCCGAAAGGATCAGGATGACAGGCGCCATCAACATCAGCACGCCATTCTCATCGTAGCCACGTTCGGTTGCCAGGTACGTAAAGAACCAATACGTGATCACATTCCAAGGGAAAACGCCGGCAAAGCCTTGCAGGAAGACAAACCACATGGTCGGTTTTTTCATCACGTCTACAAAGGCTTCTTTCGAGAATTTGTATTTGCCGCTGTCGGAAATACCTTCCAACTCTGGTTCAGATTCACCACGTGGCAGGTCTTTTACGCCAACAAAAATAAAGCCGGCCAGTGCAACGCCCAAAGCGCCCGTAGCCAAAAATACCGTACGCCACTCCCATTGAAGCATGGGGGCCACCATAAGGGCCAATACCATGCCGCCAAGGTACCCTAACGGTTGGGCCAACTGAAGTAAACCATACACGCGTCCACGGTCGGTGGGTTTAAAGTAATCGGCGATGAGGCTATACAGGCCAGGATAGGCGCTGTCATCGATGCCCGTACTGGCGCGGGTTAGCATAAAAGGGACATAACTTCGGACCACAGCGCTGAGCCAGGTGGTTGAGCCCCAAATGAGCGAAGCCAAAGAGAGTAATTTGCTGCGCGAATAGCGGTCGTAAAGGTAACCCCAGAGCGGGTAAAAGACCGTGCCAACCAGTAACGCCCCGGTCAGCACCGCTCCCATTTGGGTTTTTGTGATCTGAAAATCTTCCATGATCTGTGGTGTTAGCGGGCCGACAAGCAGCTTATCGACCTGGTGTAAAAACATGAACAAGAAAAAGATCAAGACTACTAAAAATCTGGGGGACCCTTTGGTATGGCTCATTGTGGCGCTCCTTTAGATGGGTAGGGTTGGATGATGATATTTTAAACTGAATATGCAAGTTTATAAACAATTTTGGTATGGTAAAATCGCGCGCATGAACAACATAGAGACCATTTCCAGGCTGTTGAACGTCAAGGTGCATCAGGTCGAAGCGACCGTCAAGTTATTGGATGAGGGCAATACTGTCCCATTCATTTCCCGTTACCGCAAAGAGATGACTGGTTCGTTGGATGACGAGCAGGTACGAATTGTGGCTGATGAGATCGTACGGTTGCGATTGTTGGATGACCGGCGTTCGACCATCATCGAATCGATCGAGTCTCAAGGGAAAATGACCGATGAATTGCGTCATGAGTTGACGATCGCCGACAGTATGACCCGCCTGGAGGACTTGTACCTGCCCTATAAACCAAAAAAGCGAACCCGCGCGATGATCGCTCGCGAAAAAGGGCTTGAACCACTGGCGGCGTTGATCTTGTCGCAATCGCAAATGGAGAAAGACTTGGATGCGGTTGCTACCCAATATTTGAATGAGCAGGTTGAGAGCGTCGCAGACGCATTGGCAGGCGCGCGTGACATTGTCGCAGAATCCATCGCCGATAATGCCGAGATCCGTCAGGCGTTGCGCGAAAAAGGCCTGAAATTTGGCAAGCTTGCGGTACGCAGAATTAAAGACGCTGTGGATGAGAAGGCTGTGTATGAATCTTATTATGAATTTGAGCAGCGGATCGACCGGTTGCAACCGCACCAAATCTTGGCGATCAACCGTGGCGAAAAAGAAGAGGTGTTGAAGGCGAAGGTGATTTTTGATGAACGAGACAGCGCCTACGCGGTGGAGAATAGTTACCCGGTAAACATCCTTTCAGTTTTTGGAGACGAATTGGTGTTGGCGGCAGAAGACGCGTTGAGCCGATTGATCCTGCCATCCATCGAGCGAGATATCCGCAGGCACCTTTCTGAGATGGCTGACAACCATGCCATCAATGTTTTCGCGACCAATTTACGCTCTTTGTTATCTTTGCCACCGCTAAAAGAGCAAACCGTACTGGGGCTGGACCCAGGTTTTAGGACTGGTACAAAATATGCTGTTGTAGACCCTACCGGCAAGTTCATTGATTTTGGCACCATCTACCCGCACCAGCCGCAGAATGACTGGGAAGGATCCAAGAAGAAATTGGCGGCGTTGATCGAACAACACAAGGTGACCCTGATCGCCATCGGCAATGGTACTGCCAGCCGTGAAACAGAGAAACTGGCAGCAGAGCTGGTAAAAGGGTATGAGCGGACCAAGTATCTGATCGTAAATGAAGCCGGGGCTTCGGTTTATTCCGCCAGCCCGCTTGCGCGCGCGGAGTTTCCGGATCTGGATGTTTCGATCCGCGGGGCTGTTTCGATTGCCCGGCGCTCGCAAGACCCACTATCCGAATTGGTAAAGATCGACCCCAAATCGATCGGGGTGGGTTTGTACCAGCACGATGTGGACCAAACCGCGCTGAGCGCGAGCTTGGATAGCGTAGTGGAAAGTGTTGTAAACGCGGTTGGTGTGGACGTGAACATCGCATCCAGTTCGCTACTAAAGTATGTATCTGGCATTGGTCCCAAATTGGCCAGCGCCATTGTGCAACACCGCGACGCCAATGGCAAATTTACCAAGCGCGATGACCTGATGGAGATCAGTGGTTTGGGTAAAAAAGCATTTGAGCAATCCGCAGGCTTTTTGCGCATCCGGGATGGCGCTGAAGCACTGGATGCGACGGCGATCCACCCGGAAAGTTACAAGATCACCTACCGTTTGTTCGAGTTCCTCAAACTTAACCCATTTGCGGGTTTGGCTGAAAAAGAACAAGT
>SXKT01000069.1 GCA_005778035.1 Chloroflexota bacterium | reverse complement strand
TTCATCTTCACCTGATGCAAGCCTGGGGCTACCCACACCTCGTCGGAACATCCCCAACCACTACCGAACTCTCAGAGATATTGCTACATAAGCAGGTTTATGAAAAACAAGGTTCAGTCCTTGGCAGATAATATCACCCAGCGATATATAGACCGGATGATCCTTGGGTTCCGAAAATCCTCACCCTGATGGCGAAATGGGAAAACAAAGTTGTTATGGTATTTTTGCCGAATGCGACACAAGTCTATACTGAAGGCAATCTCCTGGGTTTGCCGACGATCGATGAGGCTGATAATTGAAGCCACCAATGCACCTTATCCAATACCGGCAATGTTCTCTCAGAAGGAGGAACAAAGCATGCGGTGATTGTGCCGCAAGGCCTGACAATGTGGATTAATAAATGGCATACCACCCAAGTAAAAAAGTGCCTACTTAATCCGATCATTTTCGATGGGATTTTTTATTTTCTCCACAAGATCGATCAATTTTTTTGATCATCAAATAAAAAAGAGGAATGCTTGAAAAAAGCATTCCTCTTTTGGCGGGTTGTCTGGAATTATGGTTGGACGGCAGAGTAATATGTACCTGTTTCAAGTATGGAAGGGTCACCGATCGATTGGGACGCCTTCATCTGGGCCTGACGTGCAAGATCAGTTGCCATTGCCAAGTTTCGCAGAGTATATTCCGGATTATGGAAACCCATGCTATTTTCGGCAGAAACAAAATCCCAATAGAACTGAGCCTTACGATGCAATTCTCGAGCCTCGGCCAATAAAGTCGCGTCAGCCGCGCTATCAGCGGAAGCAGCTTTGATAGCATTGATCGCGTCTACAATCGCATCCTCGGTGGCAACTTTGGTATTCCATACCTGGTCTTGAATGGTTGCAACCCGAGAGACAACATAATCAGTATTGGTATGGCATTGGCCACAGGCAAGTTCCGGGTTGAGTAATGGGCTGTGGATGTCATGCATCGAATACTTTTTAGCGCCATCGCGAACGTATGGCATGTGGCAATCGGCACAAGATACGCCGGCATTGTAGTGGGTGCTGCCCGCGGTATAGGTTTCATACTCTGGGTGTTGTGCTTTCAGCATTGGAGTAAGTGCCTCGGGGTACTCCCAATCCTTAAAGCCTTCTTCAGTATAGTATTCGTAGATGCTGTCAACATCGCTGCCTTTTTCCCATGGGAAGGTAAGGTACTTGCCATCTCCTTTGAAGTAATACTCAACATGGCAGTTTCCACAAACCACAGTACGCATTTCCTGGCGAGAGAAGGTCTTCCAATCTTTGCCCTGCGCGGAGAGGGCTTCTTCCAAGGCCGGGTTGGTAACGATCAATCGCATGGTCCCTGCCTCGTGGCAGTTCGCACAACCTATTGCTTGGTCGATCTGAACACCCAGTTCCGAGAATTTGGTTTTATCAAACTCCGCCATACCCATTTCACTCCATAACTTGGGGTTATTGGAAGATTTACAGGAATAGCAAGTGCCGGGAGTTTTATCACTTACACGTTTGGTGCTTCGAACATCAACCAATGCCCACTCATGGCCCCGGTCATCATTGTAGTCTACCGAGAACGGATAACCAGTGAACAAGATGACCTGGCGGGGATCTTTTTCCAGATGTGAAAACATACTGGAACCACCGTATGCGGTATCTGCAGTATTTTTCTTTGTTTTCAACAAGGATGCAAATTGATTTGGAAAGTTAATTCCCCAAACGTGGGAATCCGGTTCCATTGGCTCAATCTCAATCAACTGGGTTTCAGCCCGTTCTTGAGGGGGTTGGTTCTTGTAAAAAACCATTGTGCCCGTAAGCACTGCGGCAAGAACCAGAATAATGGCGGTAAGGATCACAGTAGTATTGATCTTCATAGGATAACCTCGAGGTAAATATATTTTTGGCTAAGGCTGTGCGGCCTTGTAATTGACTGTATCTTGGAATGGTGATACCGTTATTCCACGAGTCCCATGGGCTACATCCCGATGGCACTCCCAACAATAACGGTCAAAAGACTGGGAACCCAACATAACTGTTTCCACTGTGGTCTCGTGGCAATGAATGCAATTTTCTTGGATGATCTTTTTGGTTCCGGGTTTTGCGCGAATGGCATCGGGAATTTGCCCCGTTGTAAACATATACACATCATGCATGCCGGTGCGGCCTTTTTCCACCCAATAATTTACCAAATTGTCGTGCGGCAGGTGGCAATCTACACAGGTAGTTACGCGGGCATGTGGAGCGTGGAACCAATTCTCATAAGCAGAATCCATAACATGGCAATTGGCGCAAGTTTCGGGAGCTGTACCCGCATAGGCTGGTGCATCCGTGACATATGCAAACACCCCCAAAGAAATAATGGCTGCTAAAAGTGATATTGCGATGAGAATTTTTTGCATTTGAAAACCAACCCATGGAAAGATTAATTATTTATTAAAACAATTTTACCCAAAATTGTTAGATTTTTCAAGGCAAAAAGCCCGGGAGATGTTACCCCGGGCGGGAATTCTTTTCAGGTGAATGATGCTAATCGATGACGGGTTCCGAAACAAAACGCTGTTGGCTACCGATCTTGCTGTGGAGGATCATAAACGAAAAGGCAGCCAGTACACACAAAATTCCACCGCCATACCACAACAAGTTGGGGTCATAATTATCTATAACGTAACCAGCCAAACCAGGGCCAATGGCGGCAGGGATCGCCCATGTCAGATCGAAGACCGCCATATACCGGCCACGCATTTCTTCAGGGGCAAACTCAGCTGTAAGGGCCTGCATTGTAGGCATGTGGATCATCTCTCCGATGGTAATGATTACCACATTGAGCGCGAACAACCAAAGCACTCCAAACACACCAAAAAGGCTAAATCCAATCGCGTAAAAAAGACTGCCAACCATCAACATTAGAAATGGTGGACGGTATTTTATAAACCGTGATACCGAAAATTGGAACAGAATGACTGTAATTGCGCTGGTGGACATCAGCAAGCCGTAACCTTGCGCATTGATACCATGCTCGTCTCGTAAAAAAACTGAGAGTGTGTTGTACATTTGCAAATAAACAAATCCAACGATGACTGAAGCCAAAATAAAGGCGGTAAATGCCTTGTCGCGGATAACCAACGCGTAACCTTGGAGTGTATTCAGGATCGATTCGCTTTGCTCTTTTTCGTGTACCATCGCCGATTGCGATTCTCGGATGAAGAGGGCAAACAAAATTGCTACTACTGTACTAATAACAGCATCGGTCACGAACAAGATCATAAAATCGCGGCTGGCGAAAAATCCACCAATGGTGGGGCCGATCAGCCAAGACATATTTGCAACCACGCGCAAAATGCCAAAACCCTCCTGCCGTTTGTTCTCTGGCAGCAAATCGGCGATCAGGGCACCATGGGCTGGGCCGGCAATGCTGGATAGTGTTCCGATGAATATCGCCAATGGGTAGAGCATATTCAGCTCAGTTACAAAACCCAGCGCAAATGTGGTTACCGCGCTAAAAACCAAGCCAAACAAAATGATACTTCGCCTGCCAAATTTATCGGCCAGTGCCCCGCCCAAAAAACCACCGATGAGGCCAAAGACTGAGAATAAGCCGAGGATAATGCCAGCCGTCGTCATTCCAACTTCAAACCGCTGGGTGATGTAAAGGGCAAAGAACGGAAACAACAAGGTGCCACCGATTCGATCGATAAAGGAGACAGCAACAACCACCCAGAACTGTTGGGGGAATTCCGCATAAACCGATTGGATGCGGCCCAAGTATTTTCTTAACATGATTTTTTCCTACTTAATATATGAATTTATTTAACGCACAAATACATAATACTCAATTTTTGGCGCGCAACCACCTTGCGGGTAGATATACGTCGTCGATTTAAAAGAAGACAGATCCATTTCCTCGTCATATTCTGGCAAGGAGTCTTTATCAAAGATATAAACACTGGCAGTCTTGCGCCATTGTTCTTTCAAAGTAGCATTCCAAAAACCATCCCGCAAAAGGCTGTCTGAATCCGGCTGGTCCTTAAAGGAGTAATAGTTATTGACTTGTGGGGGGAAAAAATGCCGGTCATTCAAGTACAACAATGGCAAAGAAGCATTTGCGCCGTCGATATACACCGATGCATCAACCGGGATCTTCTTCTGTAAATCTTCACCAACCTGGTTAAACCAAAGCGGAACGCTTTCTGCGGCGCAATCTGATGTTGGCCTGGACGCGATGGTGACACCAAATTGATAAACCAATAATACCGGCAAAAAATATTGCGGCAATTTATAAACCCATTCCTGCTTATTCCCGGCGATCGGCATTATCAACAAGCTTGCCCCTGCAATCAATGCCATCAATGCTGTTGCGAGGATGTCCACCTCGGCCGGGTTGGCATAAAACTTATTCGCCAAGATCGCTCCAATTGTTAGCGAACCAACCCCCGCGCTGGCAACCGATCGTCCGATAAGGTTGTAATGGTTTACCACCAAAAAAACTACCACAACCCCAAAGGATAAATAACTAAGTACATTCGACATGGCAGACTTGGGCCGAGCGCTAAGCCTTGGCCATGTTTGAATGAAAAGAAACGAGCAAATAACCATAAAGAAACCGAGGTAAGTTGAAAAACAATAAACGCAATACGAGAGCGCAAGCGCTGCATAGGCATGTGGCAAAAAGACAGATAACATGCCTGCGGCTAAAAAAATGGCCAATTTGTCTTCAAAACTCCAACCATTCTTGGCCGGTAACTTTAAAAGCAGCATAGAGGTGGATTTTAACGCAGCAAATAACAGCACCGGGTAAACCCCGACCCCCTGAGCCAGACTTGCCAACCTGCCTGCCAAGCTTGCCTTTTCAGCCTTGCCTGATTTGGCAACAGTCTCCACAAAGGGTTCAAGATATTTTGCCCTTGGTAGCACCCTGCGCCATAAGTCAAGTATCTCTGGATAATAGATCAAGTTGCCGACCATCAGGACAATCACGAAGGAAATTGTCCCAACCATCGCCTGGCGCTTTCCGTAAGCCCAGAATAAAAAAAACAACCATGGAACCGCCAAGAACAACAACGTCTCCCTGGTTAACAAAAGAACTCCCATCAACACACCACCCGCAACCATGCGCACGTTCGGGAGATTGCGTTGGGAATAAATGGCCAGAATGCAGACTAACAAAAAATGGGTCAAGATCTGGGTATTGGCTTTGGCTAAAATATTTACCCAACCAAGGCTAAGCGCGAAAACCCAAATAAGAAAAGCTGTTGGCCAACCCGGCAATTTATTATTGCTGACGCGCCACACAATTCCCAGGGATGCGACACTTAAACAAAAGGCAAAAACACGCGGAATCCACAGCCCTGTACCAAATGCCGCCTGCAACCAACCAAATATGTAAAACGGCAAGTACATCTTGTTGTTCCAATAGGAATACGGCTGCAAGTATTGATATTTTCCATCAACAAATGTCAGCCCTTTTAATAAAAAAGATCCTTCGTCCATATTCGGTAGGCTTGTGTTGCCGGCGAAAGCCGCAAACGCGGTGTACAACATGAAGCCCAAAATAGCCGCAATTTGGGGAATTTTTGGATTGGTAAGATACGAACTGTTTTTTGCGCCAATCATAAAGAGTGTTTAATCTATCCTTCGGTTGTAATTATAGACCGTTAACCAAATTACCTATTAATTGAAAAATAAAGACGGGGCGCGGTGTTCGCCGCGCCCCGTAGGATGGTAGTTGTTACAACTGAATTATCTTGAATCACCCACACCCACCACCGCTTTTGTCTCGCTTGATCTGCAATTGGATCACCGGCGCAAATTCAATATTTTCAAATTCAATCGGGCTGGGATCCGCACATTCATACCGATCGCCCAAGGCAGCTGGGAATATGTATTGAAGCGCGTCTTCGCTTTCGATTGTTGTACCCGCCAAAACGATCTCGGGGTCCGTCTCGCCAAAAACGCTGATCCAGTTGTTGATGCCGCCTTGCAAAATATAAAGGTTAGGTACCGATTCTGCCACCAAGTACTTCCATGCCGTAGTAGCAAGTTGGTCTTGGTTGCTTACCAATACATTTACCACGTTGGGGTCCGTTCGGCTTAGCAATTCCTTCAAATGGCCCGAAAGTTCATTGGCAGGCATATTGATCGAGCGGTTAATGTGGAACAAGTTGTATTCCGCCTCAGGTCGGACGTCAATTATGGTGAGGACCAGTTTGTCGTCATTCATAGTTTTGAACAATTCCGCCGGGCTGATCTGCACAAATCCATTCTTCAACATTTCATCGGCTGAGAACTTAAGTTGCTCTTCTTCTACTGTGCGGGGCAGGCTTACCTTCGAATATTTGGCTTCGTTGCTGGGTGTGCCCAAAAAGATAACGAAGACCGCAAAGAGCACCAACACTCCTGCTGCAACATAACGCCATTTGGGTTCAACTGCAAGGTTTCGTTTGCCAAAAATTCGCTCCAGTTGTTCCCCACCCCAAAACATGAACAAAGCCATCAACACAACCAGTAACACAACCCAACCGGTAGGCAAGTTGAAAAAATCCATGAGGGTGACCCGGCCATAATAACCCGAGTTGTTGTACCAGTTGGTAAAGTATTGCTCAGTTTCACCAAATAAGAAAGCCCCAAAAAAACCGCCCAACAAAAAGATCATTCCATCGATCTTTCCGGTGGATGCGGAAACAACCGATGTTCCAGGGCAAAAACCACCAATGATAAAACCAACACCCATGATGATTCCGCCAAGCAAACCGGAAGAAAGGTAAGTGAGGTTGACCCAGACAAGGTTATAGTCCAACACACCCAAGCCCACAGCGCTGAAGATCAGCACCATGCCCACAACGATGGCAGTGAACATTACCTTAAGAACGGTAAGGTCAGTGAAATAGAATTGGGCAGCCAATTTTTTTGAATTGCCAAAGCCAGACATTTCCAAGGTAAAACCAAATCCAAATCCGATAATTAAAAATACCAGATAAGACCAAGGAAATTCGGCGCTAACACCTTGAAGATAGGACAGGGGAAAGTTCATTGCATCCTCCTATAGCCACAACTTGCGCACAAAATATGCCACTGCGTAAGCACCGGCAAAGATCATCATCATTAGCGCCCAACTACCTGCCGATAACGTCGCGCCACCTGTTAGGGCCTGGCCAGAAGTACATCCCCTTGCCATTCTCGCGCCGTATACAAAGATCGCTCCACCAATAAAAGCCATTGTCCAGCGAGTTTGGTTGGAAATATTGGGGCCTTTGTTGGTTTCGAGCTTTACCCGTCCATTAAACAACCCTGAGCTAAATCCGCCCAATATGGAACCGAGGAACACCGGCAAAATCCAATCATCCAATGGGTTTTTATCCCCGCCAGCCATTTTCAACAGGTATGAGTTCTGATCAACATGTTGTGGAGCTACCAAATCGACCAACCAGGCATCTATTCGGCTAACCGCACCAGATGCACCGAGGCCATTGCCTGTGAAGAAGATAGACAGGAACAGGACAATACCGAGGATGATTCCACCGAAATACGGATGAACATAATCCTTGGTTGGGCGGTTGAACAGGGCTGCCCAAAAGCCCGCTTTGTTGTTGGTTTGGGTTGTCATTATTACTCCTTTGCTTCATGTTCGCCGGTTTCATTCCCGTGCGATTCAAGCTCTTCCCAACCGGTTACCATACCACGCATCGCTTCGAGCGGGGTGGCGCCGGTAGTAGTAAGGTAGATGTGGCCAACGATGAAGGAAGCCAGCAGCCAAGCGATAAGTGAATGGAATATTGCGACGTATTGCAATCCGCCGAAAATACTGACGTATTGAGGCCATTTTTGCACTCCCCACATCAGCAAGCCCCCGATGATCTGCAACGGCAGCAGCACATTCAGCAAACCAAAATAAGTCGCTTGTTGCAATGGGTTCATCTTGCGATTGCGATTCTTTTCGAATGGGTGTGGATCACCCTTGAAGATGCCACTCACATAATACTTCGCCTGAACAATGGCGTCATCAAAAAAGCCAGCCGGTCGAGGAATGTACTGTTTGATCTCTCCGGTTGTGAGATGCCAGAACAGAGACAATGCGGCATTGATCACCAATATTCCTGCGAAGACATTGTGAACAATGACGATGTTCTTGAATGAGAAGGCCCCAAACAGATCTGGCCGGTGGATCACCAATCCGGTGAAGACCAGGATGAGAATCGAAAGTGCTTGCAACCAATGCCAGAAACGTTCGTAGGCTTCGTATACATATACAGGCTTTGTGTTCGGCGCGGCCTTTTTCAACCGCGATGCCGCCAAATAACGCAAAGTGGCATGGCCAGTAACTCCAAGCAAAGTTCCAACAAAGAGCAAGGCGCCGATCCAATCTATGGTCTTTTCGCCATCTTTACCAAAAACATAGATCCCATCCCGTGTGTTTACGGGGGTGTATGCGAGGCTACCATTGGCGCGAACTTGCATGTCACCACTGCCATTCACATTGGTACCTTTGGCAAATTGGGGAATTACGCCACCAGGAACATAATTGGCCAAGGTAAATAGGGCAGCTACCCGTGAGTTGCTATTATGGCACTCAGAACAATCACTAATGGCATGGTCGCCATCGGCAACATTGTGGTTGATGCTATAAGGCTGAACCTGGGCTTCGATGCGCGGGTTTACCAATCCCATTCCAGTCAATTGGCCAGCAACAAATTCGGCTTGTTGGGCGGTAACAATGC
>SXKT01000068.1 GCA_005778035.1 Chloroflexota bacterium | reverse complement strand
GTCAGGAGGTTGGCGAAGGTCAATGGGTCGTCAAATTTGAAGTTGGGTTGAAATTCGGTAAAGTAAGGACGGGTATCTTCGTGCAAGTCGATCATGCCGCGCTCATTGAGCTGCAATACGCCCACGGCAGTGAATGCTTTTCCGAGGGAAGCAACAGTGAGAAGCGAGTTTTCATCGAAGGGAGTTTGTTTTTCAAGGTCGGCATAGCCATAGCCTTTGGTGAAAACAACTTCGCCATCCTTGACCACGCTAATCACCACGCCAGGGATGTGATACACCTGCATTTGTTCGGCGAGGTAGGAATCAAAAAAGGATTCCATTTCCTCATGGGGAGTCTGCGCCAAGGCAGGACGGGTGGAAATTAAGATGAGGGTCAACGCCAGAAAAGCGGAAAGAATTTTGAAACGGGACATTGCATTTTGCTCCTGTGAAGTGAATGGTCACAGGATAGCAAAATGCGTCTGTTTTGAAATCGGCTGGGGAGTGGAAGTTGGGATAACCAAAGGGTTGGTTTATTTCTCAACCGTTTGGCGGGGTATTTTATAAAATAGACAGCGGGCTGTTATGTGGGGATTTCAAATGGTAAACTTGATTTATCTTCCAAAACATGAAGCACACCATGTTTTAACCAAGCGAACTTTAAACTTTATGTGCGATCACCTAATAAATCAACTGTTTTCAACGAGAATCTTCCATGAAACCTTCTTCTGCCTCTGCCCAAGCAAATCCAAATATTGCCTTCATCAAATATTGGGGCAACCAATCTCAGGAATTGCGAATTCCGGTCAACGGCTCTATTTCGATGAATATGGCTGGGCTGGAAACAGTTACTTCGGTGATCTTTGATGACGCCATCTCGGGCGATACTTTATCCATCAACGGCAAAATGGTTGAGGGGAAAGGCTTGGAGCGGGTCAGTTCCATCCTGGAGATCGGACGGCGCGCCGCAGGCATACATAGTTACGCGCAGGTAATGAGCACCAATAACTTCCCGACCGGGGCCGGCATTGCAAGCAGCGCCGCGGCTTTTGCCGCGCTGGCAAAAGCCACTGTAAGCGCGCTGGGGTTACCGTGGGATGAGCCTGCCATTAGCAGGCTGGCAAGGATGGGATCTGGAAGCGCAAGCCGCAGCGTACCGGGTGGTTTCGTTGAGTGGTATGTTGGCGAGAGCGATGAAAGCAGTTATGCTGAAACCATTGCCCCCGCGGAACACTGGGCATTGGCCGATTGTGTTGCCATCGTTAGCGCCAGCCACAAGAAAACCGGCAGCACGGAAGGGCATGCCCTTGCCCCAACCAGCCCGTTGCAAGGCGCCCGGGTGGCCGATACACCCCGCCGCCTGGAGCTATGCCGAAACGCGATCCGGGCGCGCGACATGCGTGCCCTGGCCGAAGTGATCGAACTGGACAGTAACATTATGCACGCGGTGATGATGACCAGTTCGCCGGCGCTATTTTACTGGCAACCCGAAACCCTGGCGGTAATGGCAGCTGTACGTGAATGGCGTGAGGATGGGCTGTTGGCTGGGTACACCATCGACGCCGGCGCGAATGTCCATGTAATTTGCGAGCAAACGTCGGCCGCCGAGGTTCAAACCCGTTTGCGGAATGTTCCCGGGGTTCAAAGGGTTTTAATGTCATCCGCCGGTGGCGGCGCCAAGTTGGTATAAAGCACGGTTCTAATATTGTTCACACAAATGGGTTTTATAATCCTTGTTGCGCTCAACCATAGCGCCTAAAAAGGATATTTTATGACATTTTTGATTGTTTTTTTAGTGTTTGGTGGGATGGTTGTTCTTCACGAGCTTGGCCATTTTTTTGCCGCCAAACTGATGAAGATCGAGGTAGAAGAATTTGGTTTTGGGTTGCCCCCCAAAGTTGCCACCTTATTCAAGTGGCAAGGAACTGAATTCACCCTGAATGCTTTGCCATTGGGGGGGTTTGTTCGCCCCAAGGGCGAGAATGACCCCGAGATCCCTGACGGGCTTGCCAACGCCAACCCATGGAAACGAATCTTTGTTTTGGTCGCCGGCCCCCTGATGAATTTTGCTACCGCTATTTTGGTGGTCGCCTTGATCGTTGGCCAAACCGGTATCAGCGTGCCGGGCAAGGTCATCATTAGCGAGGTGGTTGCGGGGTCTCCGGCGGAGGATGCAGGTTTCTTGGTTGGCGATGTCATTCTGATGATCGATGGCGATGCCGTGGATACCCCCGGTGACTCTACCGCCATCATCCGCAGCCACCTGGATGAATCGATCACAATTTTGGTGGATAGGGACGGGGAGCAAATTGAGATCGAAGCCATGCCCCTCTCCAGCCGGAACGCTCAGGAAGGCGCTTTGGGGGTGAGCTTGGGTTCGCCTACGCGACCCGCCACCCTGCCAGAGATGATCATGACCGGTATTAGCTTTACCGGCGCCCAGGCAATGGGTATTTTGTATATGCCGGTTGGTTTGATCAAGGGTGTTATCTCTCCGGACGAAGCCCGGTTTGTAGGCTTAAAAGGAATTTATGATATTTTTGACCAGGCAGTGGAAAAGGATGTTGCCACCCGCGCTACCGAAAGCATGCCGACTGGCAATACCCCCGGCACGCCTCCCACGTATTATGTACTTTCGATGGTTGCCATGTTGAGCACTTCGCTGGCGGTCTTCAATTTGTTGCCTATCCCCGCGCTGGATGGCGGCAGGATCTTGTTTGCGCTCCCTGAGATCGTATTGCGGAAGCGCATTCCGTACAAACTCGAAAACGTGGTGAACGGTATCGCCTACTTATTGTTGATCGCCCTGATGTTGGTGGTGAACGCGATGGATTTTATTAACCCAGTGAATGTGAAATTGCCATGAGCCAAACTGAAGACCTTAAGAAGTTGATGGATCGGATCGCGACTGATAAAAACCCCTTTACCGATGCCGAGCTTCAGTTGCTCAGCGATGCCGATTCAAGGGATATTCGAGCGATCATGCCGCTATGGAGTGATATCCCGGAGGATAAGAAACGAAATTTTTTGGATGAGTTGTACGCCAAGTATGAAAATGACACGCGGGTCAACTACGAAAATTTTGCAATAGCGTTGCTGGATGACCCATCCGACTTGGTGAAGATCCTGGGCTTATTGCTATTGGGAGAAAACAACCAAAGCAAAGTTGCGGATCTTGTGCTTCGGATGGCCACGAACAGCAAGGATGAGGATGTCCAGGTAGGGGCTATCTCCCGGCTTGGGCATTATATTGAACTGCTTGTGAACCAGGAAATGGCATGGCCTGCCAGTAAAAATGTGTTTGACTTTTTACTGTCGACAGCCCAAGACCCCAATAACCGCATTGCCCAAGCCGCCTTAAAGAGCCTGGCAACTTTTGATGACCCGATCCTTGATGATTTGATCGGCAAGGCATTTGCCCACAAGGAATCCAGCTGGCAGGAAGCGGCGGTTTACGCGGCCGGAAAGATGAGCGACCAGCAATGGCTGGGCAATATCCTCAACGCTTTGCAACACCCCGATATTGATGTTCGATTGGCAGCTGTTTTGGTGTGCGGGAACAACATGATCAGCGTGGCGCGCCAGCCATTAATAGAAATGTTGGATGACGAAGACAATGATGAGATCTTCCATAATATTGTTTGGAGCCTGAGCTGCATCGGCGGGGAAGACGTCCGCACAGTGATCGAAGCGATCATCGCTGAAACCGAGGAAGAGCTGGAGATTGAAATGCTGGAAGAAGCGCTGGAAAACTTATCGCTTACTGAAGAAATGGAACAGTTCGACTTATTTAAATTCGACGCCGACGATGAGGAAATCGAAGAGCTGAATAAGGGTAAAAACAAGCGCAAGTAGCTGGCAAGTTTTTTTAGCGGCCGTTCATGTCTTTTTCCCAACTGCTTCCCATTTTTGCAAACAATGTACTGCCGATCATGCTGATCAGCCTTATCGGCTTTTTATTGGGGCGAGCCATCCAGATCGATAGCCGATCTATCGGCAGGATCTCCTTTTACTTGTTCAATCCAATTTTGGTGTTCAACATTATGCTTACCAATCGCCTGCCGTGGGCAGAGATGGCCTCTACCGGGTTACTGGCGCTGTTGGTCACCTTGGGGTCCGGCCTAATCGCTTACGCCGGAGCCAAAGCGATGAAGTTTGATCGGCGTACAACGGTTTCGAGCCTGTTGACCGCTATGTTTGCCAACAATGGGAACTATGGCCTGCCTTTGATCGCATTTGCATTTGGAGAGGCTGCGCTTAGCCACGCCAGTTTGTATTTTGTCAGTTCGTCGCTCATTACCAATTCGTTGGGGGTTTTGCTTGCCTCGATGGGAAAGATGGGTGTTCGGCAAGCATTTTTCGGGATTTTTCGAATTCCTACCATTTACGCTGTTTGCGCGGCCTTGTTGATCAATCATTTTGGTGTAAGCTTGCCATTGCCCGTAGAACGATCGATCGGCATCCTGACCGGGGCTGCGGTTCCGCTGATGATCGTTTTGTTGGGGTTGGAATTATCCAGCATTCGCTGGACCCGATCCTTCAAGGCTTTGTCTCTGAGCACCGCTGTGCGATTGATTGCCGGCCCGCTGATGGGCTTTGGCATTGGCAGCCTGGTTGGTTTACAGGGTGTAGGCTTGCAAGCCGGGGTGGTTGACGCATCTATGAGCGCGGCTGTTGTAAACGCCAACCTGGCAAGTGAATATGAATTGGATACCTCGCTGGTGGCGGCCACCATATTGGTCTCTACCTTGCTTAGCCCGCTAACGTTAACTCCGTTGATCATGATCTTGGGAAAGGTGGCATAACCAATGAAAGAAGGCTTGGTTCGCAGGCACATTTGGGTGCAAGGGCGTGTACAGGGGGTTGGGTTTAGGGCGTTTGCCCAATTTACCGCCACTAACCTGGATGTAACCGGATGGGTACGAAACGTGGGCATAGACAAGGTTGAGATCGTGGCTGAAGCAGCCCCAGGGGTAATGGAACTGTTCCTGAGCCAAATGGCCAAGGGCCCCAGCTTTGGCCGCGTAAACGCGATGAATGCGGCTGAGGAAACAGCCACCGGTGAATTTGACATGTTCGATATTCGAGGTTAAATGATGGAAACTTGGAGATTGTTGGTTAGCCCGCCTGCCAGCGGAGCCTGGAACATGGCTGTGGACGAAGCCTTGCTGGATGCAACAGTGAAAGGGGAAAGCCAACCGGTGATCCGCCTTTATCAATGGCAGCCCGCTTGCCTTTCTCTTGGGTATGCCCAAAAGGTGCGCGATGTGGATATGGACCGCCTGAAACAAAATGGTTGGGACATTGTACGCCGGGTGACCGGTGGCAGGGCGATCTTGCACACCGATGAGATCACCTACTCGGTACTGGCACCTCTCACCGAGCCGCGGGTAGCCGGCACTGTTTTGGAAAGTTACCAACGGATCGCGAACGCGCTGATCAAAGCAGTTCGCGCCTTGAAAATTCCAGTAGAGATGGTCACAGACGCCGATACCTCGGCAGCCGCGGCTTCGGCCAAGGGGCCGGTTTGCTTTGAGGTGCCATCTGCCTATGAATTGATCGTCGATGGTAAAAAATTGATCGGCAGCGCCCAAAGCCGACGCAAGGAAGGTTTTTTACAGCATGGTGCCTTCCCGCTATATGGAGATCTGCGCCGCATCACAGATGCGTTGGTGTATGCCAGCGAGGAAGAAAGAGCGACCGCCGGTGAAAAAGTGGTCGCACGGGCGACAAACGCTGAACAGGTGTTGGGCTACCGATTAGATTGGGATCAAGTTGCCGGTGAAATGAAAAGCGCGTTTGAGGAGACCCTTGGTATTGAACTGGAACCAAGCGAACTAATGGATAGCGAACAAAAAACAGTGGAAGCGTTGATCAGCAGCAAATACGCGAACTGGGATTGGACCGGCCGATTCTGATCAGACGGATAAAAATAATGATCGAATTTACCTACCAGTTCCTGGTTCTGGCCATTTCCTTAGGAGTATTGGTTATTTCAATGCTGCTTTTCAACTTTTGGATGATGGGCTGGCTCGAGGAAAAACGGATCGTGCCGATCGACACGGTGGAAAGTAAACCTGTGGCGATCGTGTTTGGGGCGGGCTTGTTGCGCAGTGGTGAGCCCACCGCGGTACTGCGCGACCGTGTTCAAACCGCGGTTAAGCTTTACCAAGCCGGCAAAGTACAAAAGATCTTGATGACCGGTGACAACAGCTATGTGGACTATAACGAGCCGGCCGCCATGCACCAGTATGCCCTTGACCTTGGCGTACCCGACGAGGTGATCGTACTGGATTACGCCGGCCGCCGAACGTATGATTCTTGTTACCGGGCAAAAGAGATCTTTGGAGTTAGTAACGCCATTCTGGTCACCCAACGATTTCATCTGATCAGGGCACTGTTCCTGTGCCGCCACCTGGGTTTACAGGCGGTTGGCGTAGAGGCTGATAACATCCCATTTCGGCGGGGGTCGATCCTGTTTTGGAACATACGAGAAATACCAGCCCGATCGGTAGCAATGGCGGACCTGATCTTGCGCCCCAAGCCGATCTTGGGCAACCCAGAATATATCTTTCCGGAGGAACCAAATGCAACGCAATGAAGCTTTGGCGCTGGTGCGCGAATACGTAAAGAATGAAGGATTGGTAAGGCACATGCTTTGTGTAGAAGCAGCGATGCGCTTTTATGCCGCAAAATTGGGCCAGGATGTGGACCAGTGGGGCCTTGCCGGTTTACTGCACGATTTTGACTGGGAGATCCACCCTACCGTTGAGCAACATCCGATGGAGGGTGCACCGATCTTGCGAGAACGTGGCGTGGACGAGGTGACCATTCGAGCGATCTTGAGCCATGGGGATAACAGCGGTTTTGCGCGCGAATCCGTGATGGAAAAGGCACTGAACGCCTGCGACGAGATCACCGGATTGATAACCGCGGTTGCGCTGGTTCGGCCATCGCGTTCCATCTACGACCTCGAGGCATCATCGGTAAAAAAGAAATGGAAAGACAAAGCCTTTGCGGCCGGTACCGACAGGCATGAGATGGAAAAAGGCGCCCAAGATTTTGGAATTGAGTTGTGGGAACATACCACCAACATTATTTTGGCAATGCGCGGCATCGCCAAAGAGTTGGATCTGGAAGGCAATCTTACCGCCACAGCGTAGTTTTTTTGGGAGTGAACGGCTGCGATGGTACTTGTACAAATTGTGCAGTACCCCACCGCAGCCGTTTTTTGATCGCTACCTTGTGCCTTTTTTGGGTGACTTGGTTGGTTTGGGGTCGGTTCCCGACATTAGTTCGAGCTGGGTAGATTTTGGCTCTGGTTTTGGTTTTGGGGCGGCTTCGCTTGCCTGTACTTTCAACGCTTCCCACACATTTGCCAAGGCAACCACGCGGTCACCATCTTTCACCTCAACCACTACATCGGCACGGGCGGCAGAGCGCTTCTTTACCCCTGCTTCATCCAAGCGTACCATTTTGGGGGCGGCTTTTTGCAGGTGCAATGTAACCAAATGGTTGGGCTTGCCTGTGGCAATACCGGCAATGCCTACGCCTGCGGGCAGATTCCACAAATTTACTCCTCGACCGTACCTGCCTTGCACCGGGAACTCGCTCCATTCTATGCGTTTTGCCTTGCCATCGCTGGTGACCACGAAAAGTTCGTGGGTGGTATTCACCAACAAGAAACCCGCCACCTCATCACCGACATCCAGCTTAATGCCATTGACACCCGCGGCAACCAACCCCATCGGGCGGATATCCGCTTCTGAGAACCGGATCGCCATGCCGGAACGGGTAGCGAGGAAAATCTCATCATTCCCTGTGGTGATCGCCAGGTCCAGCAGCATGTCGCCTTCGTTGACTTTGCACAAAGTGAAGGTTTGCGAGGAAGGACCCGGCAGATCTGCAAGCAGTGATTTTTTCAGCATGCCGCCGCGGGTGCTGGTCAGCAAACAAGTCCCTTCGGGATAATTGCTTTTTTTGGACAAACTGAACCCTGTGACCGGCAAGATTCCATCTTTAAGCGGGGTGACCTTGTTATACAGCGCTCCATCCGCGATCCGCTCTGATGCAGGCAGAGTATGAACCGCAACCGCGGCAGCCTCTCCCCTGCCATTGGCAAGGTACAAGGTATCGGTAGATTTGGCGTTGATCAACAACAATGGCGCGTCTGAACCGCTCAGACGGAAAGGCTTGTCATCCTGGCTGCGGGCAAGCCGGCCATCTCGGTTCATGCCTACCCATACCCACGCATCAGGCAGGATCTGGGTGGTTGTGAGCACGGATCTCTTTTGTTTGCCTTCCCGGAGGTTGATGATCTGGGTACGGCGGGCATCGGCATAGTTATCTCGCACGCTCTGCAGCTCGCTGGCAGCCAATTCGCGCATCCTTATTGGGCTTGAAAGTAATCCCTCCAAGGATTTGATCAGGGCAAGGGTTTCTTTGTATTCTTCCTCGATCTTGCGCCGCTCCAACTGGGCCAGGCGTCGAAGTTGCAATTCCAAAATTGCGTTGGCCTGGATGAGGCTTAGTTTAAATTTGGCACACAGTTTTTCCCGCGCGGTTTCTACATCCTGGGCCTTGCGAATGATCTCAATCACTTCGTCCAAATTCTTTAGCGCAACCATATATCCTTCAAGGATGTGGGCACGCGCCTTGGCTTTTTCAAGGTCATACTTGGATCGACGTTTGATCACAGTGAGCCGGTGCTCTAAAAACACCTTCAAAGATTGTTTTAGGGTTAGCAGGCGCGGCTCGCCATCTACCAATGCCAAAATAATAATGCTGAAGGTGGATTGCATCGGTGTCTTTTTATACAGGTCAGCGAGCACTTTTTCAGGATCAATACCTTTGGCAAGCTCTATCACCACCCGCATCCCATGACGGTCAGATTCATCACGCAGGTCCGACAAACCTTCCACATCACTGTTTCGGGCAAGCTCCGCAATGCGTTCGATCAGGCTGGATTTGTTGACCTGGTAGGGCAGTTCGGTGATGATGATGCGGCTCTTGCCTCGGTCCATGTCTTCGTAATGGGCTTTAGCCTGGATGGTGACCTTGCCACGGCCGGTTCCATAGGCACTCTCGATCCCTTCCTCGCCAGACTCCTGAATGATCAGGCCGCCGGTGGGGAAATCGGGGCCCTTGATGAACTCCATCAAATGGCCGACATCAATATCATCCATCTTTTCCCAATTGGTTAGCATATAAACAAGAGCATCGGTCACTTCGCCAAGATTGTGTGGGGGGATGGATGTAGCCATGCCAACGGCGATACCTGTAGCGCCATTGACCAATAAGTTGGGGATGGATGCCGGCAATACTTTGGGTTCTTCTAAGGTGTCATCGAAGTTGGGTGAAAAATCGATCGTATTTTTGTTGATGTCGTTTAATAACTCCATTGCCGGTTTCGAAAGCTTGGCTTCGGTGTAACGCATGGCCGCCGGCGGGTCGCCGTCCACGGAACCAAAGTTCCCCTGACCATCCACAAGCAGCGTGCGCATGGAAAAATCCTGTGCCATAC
>SXKT01000067.1 GCA_005778035.1 Chloroflexota bacterium | reverse complement strand
GGTGTTGTTTGGTATCAAGAGGGCTATCTTCGCCATTTCTGTGATCGCCAAACCCCGCCCAGTTTCCGCGCCGCAAGGTTTTGAAGTTTTTTGGCCGACGTACTTCAGTGGGTTGTGTTTTTATCACAATCGGATGTTTGGGGGTATGTTGGTTCTTGGTTTTTTGGTTGATGCGGTACTGAAGGTGTTCCTGGGAAAATCAGATCCGATGGTGAATACCATCTCCTTTGGGGTTTTGTTGGTTGGGGTATTCTACGCAACCTATCAGCATTTTGCTGGAAAAAAAGCATAATCACCACCCAAAACGAATGAATATGGAGCCTTGCGGATTTAGCGCAAGGCTCTTTTGATGCCGGTATGCATGGAAAGGTCAGCCTTATCCGCGAAAATTAGACCGCATTTTTCCAAGGGCAAAAATGGCTCTCCAACCTGTTCACCAAACTTGTAAGGCTTATGCCCAAAAGGCTCATCACTATAATGCCAGCGTACATTGCCGGATAATTCATCAGGGTGCTGCCTTGTAAATAAATGTAATAACCCAAACCAAATCGGGTAGCAAAAAGTTCTGAGAGGTAAAGGACCGCCACCGCTGTACCAACCGATTGCCGTAGCGCAGTAAAGACTGGCGGCAAACATGCTGGCAGGTAAACAAACCTCAACAGCGCTCTGCGGCCGGCGCCCAAGCTGCGCACTGAAAGGACCAACTCTCTTTTGATATCGGCTGCCTGATCGCGGACCAATACAAGTACCTGAAAGAACAAGATCATAAAGATGATCAATACCTTGCTTGTTTCACCAATGCCGGTAAATAAAAAAATGATCGGGATGAAAACAACTTTTGGGATTGGGTACAGGATATATAAAATGGGAGTGACCAGCCGATTAAGTGCTGGGAATTGGCCCGTGACCAAACCCAATGGAGTTGCCAGCATCACAGCCAAAAAAGTGCCACTGAGAACCCTGAAAAGGCTGAACAAAAAGTGCAGCCAGATCTCGCCGGCGGCCAGTTCAGCCCATAGAGCCGCAGCCACCGAAATCGGCGAAGGCAGAATATTAGTTTGAAGACTGGCGGAAAGTACTGCCCAGACCACGAGCAATATCAGGCTGGCCAACAGATAATCGCGTCGCGAAACATGGTTCATGCGGCAACGTCTTTGAGGAGATCTTCGCTCATCCATTGGCGAATTTGCGCGATTTTTTGTTCGCGACTATTGCCGGCGCGAAGATCAATAAACTGAAATCGGTTATTGGCGGCATCCTGGAAAATAATGGCCTTTTCACACAGGTCGATCGCTTCACTGATGGAATGAGTGACCAGCAATAATGTAGTGCCATTTTCAGCGGTGTATGTACGGATCTCCTGGAGCAATGCTTCCCGGGTAGGCCCATCCAAAGCGGAAAATGGTTCATCCAGCAGAAGCAGGTTGGGCTGTGACACCAAGGCACGCGCGATCGCAACCCGTTGTTTTTGCCCGCCAGATAGCTGGTGGGGATATTTTTCTTGCAAGTTTTCTAAACCAAGTTTTTGAACCCATAGTGGATAATTGGGAGTTTGTACTTGTATGGGACTGGCAAATGGATTGCCAGAATAAAATTGTTGCACTTGCAAGCCCAACAGAATATTTTGCCGAAGGGTTGCCCAAGGTAGCAAGCCGTAATCTTGCAATATCAAGCCAGTGGTGCGACGCGGTTTTATCAGCAAGGTCCCCTCGACCATCACCGTTCCTGTTTTTGGTTTGGCCAGGCCACAAATTAGCGAAAGCAGTGTGGTCTTGCCACAACCTGAGGGACCGATAATTGCCCATCGTTCTGCCCTGCCGAACTCTAAATCGAGTTCTCGGAAGATCGTGGTGCGTTGGTGGTCGAAAGAGACCTTGCTGAGTTGGATCATGAATCTATTTTAACAGGCTTCCAGTCACGCTATCAGCATACGCAGGCGCTACGGCTAAAATGCCGCTCTCCAGCGCCCAGTTGGCTACATCGTCCCAATCGGCCTGAGAAGGTACGGTTGCACCAGGGAAAACGGGGAAGGTAAATTGATCCATTAGGTCAGGCGGAACTACTTTATTCTCGGCCAGCACTGCCTTATATTTGGCAGGATCTGCATTGATCATGGCAACTGCTTCATCGATCGACTTGAGGAAGGCTGCTGCGGCAATGGGATCCTTGTCGATCAAATCCTTGGTGAGTGAAATAACCGAAGCTCCCAATGGAGGATTCTTGGTGTCATCAATAATATTGATAGCGCCCTTGGATACAGCCAGCGATGCCAATGGGTCTGGCAATACCACCGCTTTTGCTTCGCCGGAGAGAACAAGCGCCAGGCGATCGGGAAGTTTGGGGATGGCGATGTATTTGATCTCATCTTTGGAAAAACCTTCGCCTTGCAGCAGACGGGTGGTCACATATTCGATGATGGTTGCCTGAGAGACGCCTATCTCGACATTTTTAAGCCCCGCAACATCGGTGATACCACTTTGTTGGGAAGCGATCACAAAAAAGTGGCCGGTGTTGGCATCCGCGAGCAAGGCATGCCGAACAACTTGTAACTTTACGCCATCCTTGTTGAACTGCATCGCATTGAGTAACTCGTTGATCACACCGTCTGCCTGGCCTGCCTGCACCAATTGGTCGCGTTCGGGTGCCGAGGTGACAGGGATCAACTCTACCTTGACTTGGTTTTTTTCGAACAAACCTTCTTTTTGGGCAACGAACAATGGCAAGGAATCTACAATTGGGAGGTAGGCAAAGCGAATGGTGCTTTGCGGTGCTGCCTGACCGCATGCGCTAAGCGCGACGGCAAGCATTAAAAACAGGGCGAACAATTTCTTCATGGTTCTAACTCCTTGTAACGAATAGAATTTTTAAAAAACGCATTGATCTCAGGAAGGTTTGCTTCCAGATTAAATCCGGGGGTAAATATCCAGTGAATGATAAGTTCGTTCATTGCACCAACCCACAAACGGGAGACTATTTGGGTATTCATGGGGGGCAGGCTTCCATCGGCAACAGATCGTTGCAGCCGTTTTTCGATCATGTCGCAAAATCGGTCATTGACCATTCGGCGCCGTTCCTCGAATACTTCGCCCAAGCCAACTGCTTGTATGAGTACGATCTTTGCAAGGCTACGGTATTGGTCAAACAAACCAATCACCGATTGGTTGATATCGCTAAGTTGGTCAGAGCCGTGGGAGGGGCTGTCAATGATGGACTCCACTTGATCTTCCAACAAGTTTATGAAAGTATCGATCAGGCCAAGGAAAATTTCCTGTTTGCTTTTAAAATGGAAATAAATGGAACCTTTGGAAGAATTGGCCGCTTCTACAATGTCATCCATACGAGTATCGTGGTATCCGCGGGTCGAAAAAACCTTGATGGCGGCTTCCAATATGCGTGCTCTGGTTGCTTGGGAAGAATCATTCATAGACCGACTGGTCAGTCTATTATAACAGAAATGGGAATAGGACAAGAAAAAAGCCGCCTTAATGGCGGCTTATTTTTGATGCGCAGGGTTTCTCAATTAGGCTTGGGCAGATTTTTGGCGCTTGTGATTGATGTACTCTATAACCATAGGTACAACCGAAACCAAAATGATGCCAATGATCACCAATTCAAAATTCTTTTGCACAAAAGGAATATTACCGAAGAAGTACCCCAAACCGAGGAACAACCCCACCCAAACTATTCCGCCAAAAAAGTTATAGCGTAAGAAATAACCATACGACATGTCTCCAACGCCAGCTACAAAGGGGGCAAAAGTGCGTACGATGGGTACAAATCGCGCCAAAAATATGGTTTTACCACCGTGTTTGTTGAAAAAAGCATGCGTCTTTTCGATATATTCTTTTTTGATCAATTTGATTTCGCCGGTGTACGCGCGAGGACCGACTTTGCTGCCGATCCAGTAATTTACGGCATCGCCAAGGATGGCGGCAGTGGCCATCAACAAGAACAAATAATACACATTTATGTTCATTTCAGCTTTGGCGGCAATAGCGCCGGCCGCAAATATGAGGGAGTCGCCAGGCAAGAAGGGTGTAACTACCAGACCGGTTTCAGCAAAAATGATCGCGAAAAGGATGATGTAGGTGATCATGCCGTATTCATTGACGATCTGAACCAAGTACTCATCAATGTGTAAAAAATATTGAAGCAACGTTGCAAAAATTTCCATGTTGTAATTTTCTCCGTTTTGGGTAACGCAATTGGCTTATTATAACTGCCTTTTTAAGGCAAAAAATGAAAGGATAATGAGAAGTAGCAAAAATTAAACCGCCACGGGCATGGTCGCCGTGGCGGTTCTCAAAAGGAGGAGAAATAGTGATTTAAAGTGCTGCCAGGTACTCATCAATTGCGAGGGCGGCTTTTCTACCGGCTACCATCGCGGTTACTACAAGATCTGGTCCGGTAACTCCGTCGCCACCAGCAAATACACCCGGCCGGGTTGTTTTGTAGGTTTGGCGATCGGTAACCGTGATGAGACCCCAGTCGTGGGTTTCCAGGTCTGGGGTGGTTTTTCCTATGATCGGATCTGGCCAATACCCCAAGGCTTTAATGGCGGTATCGATGGCAATCGAGAAGTTGGATCCTTCAACCGGCACTGGTTTTCGGCGACCTTTGGCATCGGGCTCGCCCAGTTTCATCTCAATGCATTCCACTGCTGCCAAGCGGCCATCTTGTCCTGCAATAAATTGCACAGGTTGGGTCAGGAAACGGTATTTTGCGCCTTCATCTTTTGCCATCTGGCGGTCTTTCTTGCCACCAGGCATTTCATTTTCTGTTCGGCGATACAAGCAGGTTACTTCGTCTGCACCCAAACGCAGGGCGGTCCGCAAACAATCGCTGGCGGTATCACCACCACCGATCACTGCTACCCGCTTGCCAAGCGGTGGTTTTCCGGCTTTATCTTTGGGTAAATTTTCCGCATTGACATTGCCTCGAATAAGAAAATCGGTTGCCTCGTAAACACCAGGCAAATCCTCGCCAGGTATTTCCATTTTTGCGTCAATCCCGGTGCCCACACCCAAAAAGACAGCCGAAAATCCCTCGGCGAATAATTGGTCAATAGTTTTATCTTTGCCAATGTATGTATTGGGTGAGAACTTAGCCCCTGCTTTTACCAGGTCATCCCACTTGTCGTCGATAACAGTTTTGGGTAATTTGAAGTTAGGTATACCGTAGACCATCAAACCGCCAGGAGCGGGTTTGCTATCGAAAACGGTTACCGAATGGCCTTTTTTTAGAAGAACATGCGCGCATGCCATGCCTGCCGGACCGGCGCCAACCACGGCTACTTTAAAGTGGCTTTCTTTTTCCTTTTCAACCACATATGGATCATTGCGCCGTTCCCAATCCAATGCGTACACTTCCAGTTGGCCGGTGAGAACGGGTTGGTGTTGGTGGTTTAAAACACAAGACCCCTGGCACAATTGCTCGTGAGGGCAAACCCTGCCGCAGATCTCGGGAAGGGAGGAAGTGGCGTGGTATATTGCTGAAGCGCCTTTGTAGTCGCCTTTTTCTATCAGCCACATGGCGGAAGGGATATCGTTATGGGTAGGGCACGCCACCATACAGGGTGCGGGGTCGGGGCAATGGATGCAACGCGCTGCCTCAACTCTGGCGCGATCTTCATCGAACTCAACCACAACGTCTTCAAAATCACAAACCCGCACGTCGGCGGGGCGCAGGGTTAGGTCGTGGAACGGTTGATTAGCTCTGTTTTTGCGGTCGATCTCCAGGTACTCACCAGGTACTGCCTGCATGATCACTCCTCACAATCGGGTTGGATGTGTCTATCATAATTGAAATCTTACTAAATCATACCGTATCATTACAATTTCTAATGTCACCAATGGTTCAGACAATAGTCACGAAGGCATTCACCCGAATTAAATCCTACATTCCTCCCGGTGAGAAGTTCGGGAGGAATGTGGAAGCGGTTTGGAACTGATCAGTCTCTGATGATGCCGATGTTCAGGTTTCGTTCGGGCCGGGTGAAGTTGTGGCACATGGAACAGTCAATCCTTTCGCCGGTAACATGTTCGTTGTGCACCTCATCAAAGCTGAGCACATCATCTTCCAGTCCATGACATTGCTGGCATACTTCGTTTTTTGGCCCCTTCAATTCGTAACCCATTGTTCGCAGGTCCATTTGGGTTCGGGTGGAATGGCATGAAGCGCATTGCAAGGAGAGATCTTTGGTTTCGACACCATGTGTGATCAATTGCTCGGTGCGAACATTTACCCAGGTATATGGTCCATTGAGTCCCATGAAGTTTTGGCCACGGTTGGCTGCGTCCTCAAACAACCCGGTCATAAAATTGAACATCACGTCGTAAGCGATCATACGGCCACTGGTGTTATCGCGCGGCTGGTGAGAGGTATGAACTTTGATGGGGTACAGCTTGCTTTTGGCGTCGTTTATGCCACCCAAAGCTTTTGCCATGGTAAATGTTCCATCGGGCTCTGGGTTGATGGCATCCGCCATATCATAGATGAAAGACTGGCCATTCCAAAAGGTGTAACTGGGGATCTGGTTGCTGGCCCGGCTTTCTTCACCGATCCAGGCACCTTGGCCGCCTAAACCGGCGGGGTTCCAAACCGGGAATCGCCAATCACGGGTCATCTCGGTCGATGTATTTTTGCCGAATGTAGGAATATGGCAGGTTTGGCAGGCAATACGGCCAGAATGGCTGTTAAGGTTTTTGGCAAGATGTGGTTTTTCCGCATGGCATTGGGTACAGCTTACAGTGCCGCCTTCAGAAATGCGCAGATCTATACCCCGGCCGGGGATCTTATGGTCGTGCCCGGTAACGTGGCAGTCTTGGCAGTTTAAATTGGCACCATCAGGCGACATATGAAAGTCATCGTGGATAGAGAGGTTGGCTGACGCCAGGTTGGCATAAATATCGCCACGCTTCGCGCCATCAGTACCGCCCGCTTTGGCATGGCATCGCAAACAGCTGGCTTTATCTGGCAAGTGAACGGTCTGCGCCAAGAGCACCGGGTCCAGTTCTGGCTTGGGTTGTTGCAAATAAGCGCCGTTGATCAGATCCGGCAGATTATAGGTAACTGTTTCGCCCTTCCAATTGGTTAAGCTTTCTGTATTGCCTTGTGTTCGAACAAAAGAGCGCTGGTAGTTATTATTATGGCAAACCAAGCAGTCAATATCGGCGATTGTTTGGTTCTGCACCTTTCCTGTTGATACATGGCAGGTGATACATGCCCATTGCGATTGGATTGGTGAGGTACAGTAGGTATTGATCTCATCCCATTTCCCATCCCATTTCATGTGTTCAGAATTGAGCATTCCTTGGGCTTCTTCCAAATGGCATTGCGCACAAGTCTCAGCTCCATTGAACTCGGTTATGGAAAGATGCGGGTTCGCGGTTGGCTCTGGAGTGTTGGTGGCCGTTGGCAAGGGCGAAGGGGTGATGGTTGGGGTTTTCGTCTTGGTGGGAGTTTTGGTTTTAGTAGGGGTCCGGCTTGGAACAGGTGTGCGCGTTTTGGTAGGCGATTTGGTTTTGGTGGGAGTACGCGAGGGGCTGGGAGTTCGTGTTTTAGTGGGAGTACGGGTCTTGGTTGGCGTTCTTGTGACGGATGAATCATCTCCGGACCAGGTAGCTGCAGTGACATTGCCAGCTTGGAACAACATGGCTGCCGCGATGACCAGTACAAAACCCAGGGTTGCGAGCGTTTTTCTCATGAATGAACCCTTTCTTAAAATTGGATTAAACCGCATACATTGTTTATCGATGTTTTCCGAAAAAGGTTATGGGTAAAGGTACAAAAATGTGTGAAAAAATGAATACTTACAATATTGATAGGTTATTAATCCGTAAGTGGTTTGCTTTTGGTGTGGTGCTAATTGACAGGCATTTACGATGAGGCTAAGCTTGATTTTGAAAAATGGGTCGATTGACCTGGCAACGTATAAAATCCGGCTACCAAACTCTTTGGTAGCCGGATTTTAATTTGAAACCTATTTTCGGTTAGTAAATGGGCACAGGGGTTGGGATAATGATAATGAACCTTTGGCAACTACATGACTTCTTGTCGAAATATTGCAAGAACGGGCAAGCAATCACCTTGCAACCGCCTTCAGGATTTTTTTCAGGTTTTGCCACTTCATTTCCTCCGCAAAGCAAAGGTTCGCTGCCATTGGCTTCAAAACCAACTGGCGCCCGGCAGGTGTTGTCTACCGAATATAGGCCTTTGAGAGGATAATTTGCGTTTTCTTTCAGTGGCGAACCAGCCTCGGATAAAGTGATCCGATCGTTGTAGTTGAAACTGGATGGGTTCATTAATCCTGCGTCTGCCCAGGCATTCCACATAAACGGACCGGCAGTTAGGCCAACTTTAAAGGCGATTTGGATGATCCGTTTATCTTTTGGTGAAAGGCGTGCCCATGCCAAGTCTGGATCAGTCCCACTTCCGTTCTCAAATAAAACAGTTTCATATCCATCTATTGCCAAGGGTGCTTCTGACAATAACGGGTTTATACCGCCAGTATCTCGATTAGAGTCATTCAACACCATCACACCGTTGGTGGTCCATTCGGTCGTGAATGGGCCGTGTGCCCATATTAATAGGTCACCGAATCCATCGCGGTCAATATCGATCTCTACGCCATAATGGGGGTTGCTATCTGCCGCCTGGATCGCGGAGATCGACTTGATAAAGGCGTAATTCCATTCACCGTATTGAACAATATTGAATTGTTCGATATCCAAGGCGGGTTGGTAGGTCATATCGTTTTGGGTAAATGGCCGCTCAAAACGGTTCAGGTCAAACACATCGCCAAAAGGCGCGTATTTCTTTAGACCAGTTCCCGAGGATTCAACATCATAAAACGGGGATCCCATTTCCGCAAATTCATCTGGCACCATAGTGTGCACAATTGGGGTGGAACTCGGTTCTGCGGTCGCGGTTGGTTCTTCAGTCGCGGCTGGAGGTTGGGTTTCAGTTGGCGCTGAGGTAGCGCTTGGTTCGAGGGTGGCGCTGGGTGCTGTTGTTGCTGTCGGTGCTTCTGTAGGCAACAAACCTTGAACAGCAGAACAAGCACTAAGAAGAATGGAAATAATAATACTGATGATTGCAATTCTTGCGACGGATGTTTTCATTGGGGGCTCCTTGAATTTAAGAATTATTGCAAATGGAAAAAAAATGAGCAATAAATAAAAAGGGTGATATTTGTTTCACCTTTTTAGTGCGCATCAGTCATACGGTTGGCAGATAACGTCAGTGCCAAAAAATTCCCAAGGGGTAATGCCTGATCCAGATCTACATGGCATACCTTTTGCGGTCTGTAAGGGAGCCCGAACACCCCATGGCTTGTTGAGAACTTGTCGTGGGGCCCCGGTTTGGTTGGTTTTTTTTTGCCAACAAGGAAAAATCATTGTTTTAATTGCTGTACAAGTCCAATGATTTGAATTTCAAAAACCGTGCGAAGTTTTCGTTTTGGCATTTGGGAATATGTATCAATTGCCTTGACATATTATCTCCTTTGCTTATAATTACGCACATTAAATGAACGCCTATCTTGCCCTCTCCCTTATCGTAGTAATTATTTTGGCCCTTGTAGTACTTCAGGGCCTATTATCGGTTGGGATGGCAAAAGCGCAAGCTAAGTAGCGAACGCGAAGTGAGAACAAAAAAGCCGCCCAACAACTGGAGCGGTTTTTTTTTTATATTTTTGGTAACGAGGAAGCATGCGATCAGACATCATAAAAAAAGGTTTTGAGAAAGCCCCACACCGCGCACTTCTGCGCGCCACGGGTGTAAAAGATGAAGATTTTGGCAAACCCTTCATCGCTATCGTCAATTCATATATCGATATTGTTCCTGGGCATGTACATTTGCAAGCCTTTGGAAAAATGGTTAAAGAAGCTGTGAGGGCAGCAGGTGGTGTTCCGTTTGAATTCAACACGATTGGTGTGGATGATGGGATCGCCATGGGGCATGAAGGCATGAAATACTCCTTGCCCTCGCGAGAACTGATCGCTGATAGCGTTGAGACGATGATCAATGCGCACCAATTTGACGCGATGGTTTGCATTCCCAACTGCGACAAGATCGTTCCTGGCATGCTGAATGCGGCCATGCGGGTCAATATCCCTACCATCTTTGTCAGCGGCGGTCCAATGGCGGCTGGCCGCATGCCCGATGGAGAGGCGGTAGACCTGATCTCGGTGTTCGAGGGCGTGGGAGCCCTATCCTCCGGCAAAATAACTGAGGAGCGCCTTACCCAACTTGAAAAGTTTGCTTGCCCCAGTTGTGGATCTTGCAGCGGTATGTTTACAGCCAATTCTATGAACTGTCTGATGGAGGTGATCGGTTTGGCGTTGCCATATAATGGAAGCGCCCTAGCCCTTAGCAAGCAGCGCGAGGAGATCGCCCGGAGTGCGGCCAAAAAAGTAATGGATCTATTGGAAAATGATTTGCGCCCGCGGGATATCGTTACGATTGAGGCGATCGATGACGCCTTTGCCTTGGATATGGCGATGGGTGGCTCGTCCAACACAGTTTTGCATACCTTGGCATTGGCGCAAGAGGCCGGCCTAAACTATCCGCTTGAAAATATCAATAAGGTCGCCGAAAAAGTACCCCATATCTGCAAGGTTTCTCCCGCGGGAAAATGGCACATGGAGGATGTACACAATGCCGGAGGTATTCCGGCCATCCTTAATGAGATCCACCGAGGTACCGGTATGCTGCACCTCGATCGACCGACTGTGAATGGAACTACTTTGGGCCAAAACATTGAGGGCAAGGAGATCCTGGATGACGACGTGATCAGACGTTATGAAAACGCCCACAGCAAGCGCGGCGGGTTGGCGATTTTATTTGGCAATCTGGCACCTAACGGAGCCGTTATCAAGGTTGGTGGTGTGTCCCCATCTATGATGAAGTTCGCCGGACCTGCCCGAATTTTTGAGAGCCAGAACGAAGCAATGGCTGGAATTATGGCAAAACAAGTTCAGCCAGGAGATTGCGTTGTGATCCGGTATGAAGGTCCCAAAGGTGGCCCCGGAATGCAAGAGATGCTATCGCCAACCAGTGCCATTATGGGCCAAGGCTTGGGAGACAAAGTGGCCTTGATCACGGATGGCCGCTTTAGCGGTGGCACCCGCGGTGCCTGCATTGGGCACATTTCGCCAGAAGCAGCTGCGGGTGGTCCGATCGCAGCTTTAAGGGCTGGCGATATGATCGAGATCGACCTGGATGCCCGAACCATGAACGTGCGCCTAAGCGATGAAGAGATCGCCAGCCGGCTGGCTGGATTGCCTCCTTTCGTGCCTAACATCAACAGCAAGTGGCTGCGCCGTTATTCCCATTTTGTTACATCCGCCGATACTGGCGCAGTGTTAAAAAGCTAAACATCGAAGGAGCGATTATGAAGAAAAGTGGAGCGCAAATTGTTTGGGAGTGCCTGGTTAAAGAAGGCATAACCACCATCTTTGGTTATCCGGGCGGCGCCAACTTGCCCATTTATGATGCCATGAGGGATTATCCGCAAATACACCATGTTTTGCCTCGCCACGAGCAAGGTGGTGGCCACATGGCCGATGGTTACGCTCGTGTTTCTGGAAAGGTAGGTGTCGCAATGGGTACCAGTGGGCCTGGGGCTACCAACCTTGTCACTGCCATTGCCACTGCCCACATGGATTCGATACCGATGGTCTTCATCACGGCGCAAGTGACCAGCAAGTTGATCGGTTATGATGCCTTTCAGGAGACGGACGTGACCGGCATAACCTTGCCGATCACGAAGCATAATTATCTTGTAACCGATGTTGAAGATATCATGCCCACGTTGAGGGAGGCTTTTTACATCGCCAAGAGCGGTCGCCCTGGCCCGGTGCTTGTAGATATCACGAAGGATGCGCAACAGGCATTTGTTTCAGATTGGGAATATGACGACACCCAGATCGTGCTCAAAGGTTACCGCCCAGACTTTACTCCCGCGGCGAGCAGCATTCAACAAGCGGCAGATCTGATCAACAGCGCAAAACGACCGGTCATATTGGCTGGCCACGGCGTGCTGATGGGCAATGCGATGTCGGAATTTAAAGAGTTTGCCGAAAAAAATAATGTTCCAGTAGCGATGACACTGCTGGGAATGGGTGGTTTTCCGGCCCATCATCCGCTCAATTTGGGCATGATGGGCATGCATGGAGAATCCTGGGTGAATACTGCCATACAGGAAGCCGATCTGTTGCTGGCCTTCGGCATGCGTTTTGATGACCGCGTCACTGGCAGCCTGAATTCTTACGCACGCAACGCCAAAAAGATCCATATTGAGATCGACCCCAGCGAAGTAAACAAGAATGTTCGGGTAGATGTCGGGCTGATCGGCAACATCAAAGAGATCCTTGCCCAGGTGACCCCGCTGGTAGAAAAGAACGAAAGAGCGGAATGGCGAAAAGTGATCGCCGACCTAAAGGGCGAAACTGCCGTTCGTGACATTGTCAACCTGCCAGATAGCGGCCACTTGTACGCAGCCCATGTTATCAACGAACTGCGCCGATTGGTTAGCAGGGATACCATTATTACCACCGATGTTGGACAGCACCAAATGTGGACAGCCCAATACTTCAAGATCGAAGAAGCCCATACGATGGTTACCAGTGGTGGGTTAGGTACCATGGGATTTGGTTTGCCAAGCGCGATCGGCGCAAAATTGGCGAAACCAGATCGCGAGGTGTGGACCGTGGTAGGTGATGGCGGTTTCCAGATGACTGCCGCGGAATTGAGCACCATTGCCCAAGAAAAGATCAAGGTTAATGTGGCTATCATCAACAACGGCTTTTTGGGTATGGTGCGCCAGTGGCAAGAGTTCTTTTACGACAAGAATTACGCCAGCACCCCAATGATCAGCCCTGATTTCGTAAAGCTGGCTGAGGCTCATGGACTGAAGGGCTTGCGTGCCAGCACTCGTGCCGAAGCCCAGGTAGCTATACAGGAAGCCCGAGAATACCCCGGTAGCGTAGTGATCGACTTCAGGGTGGAGCAGGAGGATTCTGTTTACCCAATGGTGCCTGCCGGAGCAGCGTTAAACGAAATGATCCGCCGTCCATCTGTGATCGTTGAAACGCCTCAAGACGAATAAAGAGAGAGTTGGAGAGTACTATGTTGCATACATTGGTAATTTTGGTCGAAGACAAGCCAGGCGTTCTCAACCGTATCGCATCCTTGTTCCGCCGCCGTACATACAACATCGAAAGCCTTACGGTAGGCCATACTGATATCAGCGGCCTTTCGCGAATGACGATCACAGTGGAAGGGACCCAGGACCATATTGAGCGATTGACCGCCTACCTTTATAAATTGGTGAATGTAATTCAGGTAGAAGACCTGACCAACCGCAAGATGGTTAGCCGCGATTTGGCTTTGATCAAAGTTAATACCCAAACAGAAAAACGGACCGAAATTTTTCAGATGGTCGAAGTTTTTCGGGCAAAAGTGGTGGATGTGACCACTGAATCATTGATCATAGAGATCACCGGCACTGATGAAAAGATCAACGGATTTATTGAAGTAATGAAACCACTTGGAATTATTGAGATGGTACGTACAGGAGCTGTGGCAATGGAACGTGGCAGCGATAGTTTGATCAACTTGCCCGAATCTGGTTTTGAAAAAAAATAATAAATTAAATTGAGAGGAAGAGAAAATGGCAAAAATTAATTTTGGTGGTGTGGTTGAGGATGTCGTTACCCGAGAAGAATTCGGACTGGAAAAAGCCCGGGAAGTTCTTAAAAATGAAGTGGTTGCTGTCATCGGGTATGGAGTGCAAGGTCCAGCCCAGGCAATGAACATGCGCGATAATGGTATCAATGTCATCGTTGGGCAGCGCAAAGGCACTTCCAACTGGGAGCGGGCTATCGCCGATGGCTGGGTGCCTGGAAAAACGCTTTTTGAAATTGAGGAAGCTGCCGAAAAAGGGACGGTTATCCAATACTTGTTGAGCGATGCCGGCCAAAAGAGCCAGTGGCCCAAGATCGTTGAGTGCCTGAATGAAGGCGACTTGCTTTACTTTAGCCATGGTTTCTCTGTTACCTACAAAGAAGATACTTTTGTTGTTCCCCCAGCCAATGTAGATGTCGCTTTGGTTGCTCCCAAGGGATCTGGCACCAGCGTGCGGCGCAACTTTTTGGCCGGAAGTGGAATTAACGCCAGCTATGCCGTACACCAGGATTTTACCGGCCGTGCCAAAGACCGCGCCATTGCATTGGGTATCGCCATCGGAGCCGGTTACCTCTTCCCAACCACATTTACGAATGAAGTTTACAGCGACCTGACCGGCGAGCGGGGTGTCTTGATCGGCGCGCTAAGTGGCGTGATGGAAGCGCAATACAATGTGTTACGCAAGAATGGCCATAGCCCATCAGAGGCATTTAATGAAACCGTTGAAGAATTGACCCAAAGCCTGATTCGATTGGTTGGTGAGAACGGCATGGATTACATGTATGCCAATTGTTCAACCACTGCCCAACGAGGTGCGTTGGATTGGCATCCTCGTTTCCGCGATGCCGTGCAACCGGTTTTTGAGGCTTTGTACGAATCGGTGGTGACTGGAAATGAAGCTCGCATCACATTGGAAGCCAACGGCAAAGCCGATTACCGAGCCAAGTTGGAAGAGGAATTAAACGCCTTCAAAAATTCTGAAATGTGGCAAGCGGGTGCCGCTGTTCGAAGCTTGCGCCCAGAAAACTGGAAAAAATAATTCCTTTGACCTTGCCTGGTTTCTTGGAGGAAACCTGTTATGAGCGATTACGTAAAGATCTTTGATACCACCTTACGGGATGGGGAGCAATCTCCCGGAGCCACGATGACTTCTGCCGAAAAACTGGAAGTTGGGCGTGCCTTGGCTCGCCTTGGGGTAGATGTGATCGAAGCCGGATTCCCGGCTGCTTCACCCGACGACTTGGAAGCGGTCAAACGCATCGCCGAAGAGATTGGCAACCCTTCCGTTGGCGACGTGGGACAAAAAGTTCCTGTGATTGCCGGTCTGGCAAGGGCATCTGCCAACGATATTGACAAAGCATGGGAAGCCGTGCGCCACGCCAAGTTTCCGCGAATCCACACCTTTATCGCTACCAGCGAGATCCATATGAAGTACAAACTAAAGATGGATCGCGAGCAGGTGTTGGAAAAGATCGAGAAAATGGTAGCGTATGCCAAAAGCAAATGCGAGGATATTGAATTCTCACCGGAAGACGCCGGCCGTTCTGAACCGCATTTTTTGTACCAGGCTTTGGAAGTAGCCATCAAGGCCGGCGCGACAACTCTCAATATCCCGGATACGGTTGGATATACAACCCCCGATGAATTTGGAGGGTTGATCAGCGGTATTATGCAAAACGTAAAAGGTATTGAAAACGTAACTGTTTCGGTGCACACCCACGATGATTTGGGCCTGGCAACTGCAAATGCGTTGGCGGGTATCAAAGCCGGCGCACGCCAGGCGGAAGTGACCATCAACGGTATTGGTGAGCGCGCGGGAAACACATCGTTGGAAGAAGTAGTGATGGCATTAAAGACACGCCAGCCCGTTTTTGGACTTCAAACTGGCATCGATACCACCCAATTGAATCGTATCAGCCGATTGGTGAGTAACTACACAGGCATGGTTGTCCAACCAAACAAGGCCATCGTTGGAGCAAATGCTTTTGCTCACGAGGCTGGCATTCACCAAGATGGCATGTTGAAGCACAACGAAACCTACGAGATCATGAAACCGGAGGACGTAGGGGTAAACCAAAGCCGTCTGGTAATGGGCAAGCACAGCGGCCGGCATGCATTAAAGACCAGGTTGATAGAGATGGGCCATTTGCTCAGCGATGGGGATCTGGAAAAGGCATTTAACAGGTTTAAAGAACTTGCCGACCGCAAAAAGGTAATTACGGATGCCGACCTTGAAGCGATCGTTGTCGATGAGTTTTATCGCCCGCGCGATATTTTTGGGCTGGATGGCCTGCAAGTTGCCTGTGGCACCATGGGATTGCCAACAGCAACCATCCGTCTGCGTGGTCCGGATGGCAAGATCCACACTCACGCAAGCGTTGGTACTGGCCCCATTGATGCCACTTACAAGGCGATCGACGCGATTGTTCACATGGCACCCAAGCTATTGGAGTTTAATGTGCATGCCATTACTGAAGGCATTGATGCCCTTGGAGAAGTAACTGTGCGAGTGCAAGATAAAGGCGGTCGAACCATCAATGCCCAAAGCGAGACAGAACGTGTTCGGGTGTATGGTGGTCACGGAGCGGATAGCGACATAATCGTTGCCAGCGCAAAAGCATATTTGGCGGCCATCAACAAATTGCTGGTGGCAAAAATGGAAAGCCAAAGCGGGCAGAATACCGAAAGCGAGATCACCCTGGTGGGATGACCCCGGGAGGAATGGACGAAAGAGAAAATATGGCAAAAACATTATTTGAAAAAATCTGGAATAACCACGTGGTCGCGCAACAATCCGATTCCCCAGCGGTCTTGTATATCGATCTGCATCTGATCCACGAGGTCACTTCTCCGCAGGCTTTTACCGGTCTGCGAGAGCGCGGTTTAAAGGTTCGCAGGCCTGAGCGCACAGTAGCAACGATGGATCATTCCATCCCAACTACCGACCCAAGTTTGCCAATATTGGATCTGGCAGCTGCGGCACAGATCAAACAGATCGAAAAGAATACCTCCGAATTCGGCATCCGGTTATATGGCATGAACAGCGCCAACCGTGGAATTGTTCATGTAATTGGACCGGAATTGGGTTTTACCCAACCGGGTATGACGATAGTATGTGGCGATAGCCATACAGCCACCCATGGCGCGTTTGGCGCACTGGCATTTGGT
>SXKT01000011.1 GCA_005778035.1 Chloroflexota bacterium | reverse complement strand
TAAAGTTTCTTGGTGATTTGAGCGACGAGGGTCCACCCGGTCCCATACCGAACCCGGTAGTTAAGCTCGTCAGCGCCGATGGTACTTGGAGGGCAGCCTCCTGGGAGAGTAGGTCATCGCCAAGAAACTTTTTCTATTTAAGCCATTTCCGCAGTTTTCTATTGCGGTTGCTTAATTCATAATAATTGCTTAACCAGCAATTTTGTAGTAGAATGGTTTAGTCAGATTCGTGCCGAATAACGATTTTTACGGAGAACTATACGGTCTTTTGCCCTAGCTTATACTGTTCACTCGTTCATTCGATCTCGGCCCGGTTTCTGGATACCGAGATTTTTTATTCCCTCATAGTGAGGAGGTGATTTGCGTGGCAATCGTAGTATTACGTTCTAACGAATCGCAAGAGTCTTTGCTCAAGCGCTTCCGTAAGAAAATAGTCAAAAGTGGTGTTCTTAGCACTGTTCGCCGCAAGCGTTGGTTCATTTCTAAAAGCGAGCAGCGCCGCATGGAAGACAAAAAAGCAATTCGCCGCCTCAAGAGGCGAAACGTAAAGGTCATAGATTAATGACCGGAGGTGTAAATGGCTAAAGAAGATGATGTTATCGTAGTAGAAGGCCAGGTGATCGAAGCATTACCCGGCACCCAGTTCAAGGTCAAGTTAGATAATGGCCATGTTGTTTTGGCTTATCTATCTGGCAAAATGCGCAAGTTTTATATCCGCATCCTGCTTGGAGACCGTGTAAAGGTTGAGATGTCTCCCTATGATTTGACCCGCGCGCGCATCTCGTATCGCGCCAAGAAAACACCTACCGGCGATATTTTTGAAACATCTTAGCCTATTACCACCATTTTAGGTCCATCAACCCTCCAGTCATCTTTTGGCTGGGGGGTTTTTTATTCTCAAGGGGCGCATAAGGTTGCTACAGGGCTATAATGATGTTATTGGAACAATCTATGGCCAACCACAATAAAGGTATTACCAGAATATGGTTCGTTTGCTTTGGCAGCCTGGCATTTCTTTCAGGTTGTGTGGCATTCCAGGCACCCGGCAAAAGTGTCGATGTGATTCCGGTACTGACTGAGTCTGCGGCAACGATCGTTGCCGAATTGACCCTGTCTCAGCGAAATTCCCCCGCCCCATCCTCGGCATCAGGCACTCCTGATGTTGGACCAACCCCCTCAATCGAGATGCCGACAGCCTCGCCAACCCCTAGCCCGGTGCTGACAACAGTTACCAGCCCTGTTTCAACCAACACTCCGTTGGTACTCCCTTGTGATCTTGCTCAATTTGTGCAAGACGTAAGCATCCCCGATGGCAGCCGTTTCGACAGGTCTGAATCCTTCAAAAAAATTTGGCGCGTTCGCAATGTGGGCAGCTGTGATTGGTATGCCAATTACAGCATTGTTTTCTCCTCAGGGGTGGCCATGGCAGCCAAAAAAGAAGTCGGGTTCCCAGAGGCGATCATTCACCCAGGAGATACCGTAGATTTGGAAGTGGCGATGTCGGCACCCGCGGAAGATGGTAAATTTCGATCCTATTGGGGAATTAAAAATCCTGCTGGCGATTGGGTCCCTTTTGTTACGGGTGGTTCGAATATGGCTTTGTATGTTGATATTGTTTCTGGCACTGGCAAACCCAAAAATACGGATACACCTGGCCAATTTCGGGTTCTCGATGTTCTCTTTACGGTAGAACGTAGTGGCGCGTGTAATGACCCTAATGGCAAGTACGTTGTCACCGCCAAAGTATCATCCAGCAAAGAGGGAACCATCACCTATGCGTGGAAAAGGTCAGATGGTGGTGTTACTGAATTGCAACAGCTAACCTTTCTTTCAGCAAGCAAAAAAGAGTTAGTTTATGAGTGGAAAACAGACCAAACAGGGCTTTGGGTAGATCTCTTTGTAGACGAGCCAAATCACCAACAATTTGGCCGCGCCAAGCTACTTTGTCCATAACCGAGCGTAAAAGATTGGTGCGTTCCTTCACGGCAAGCACCTCGGAGGCAATATGAAAATGATTTTGCAAAAATTTGGGGTAATCCTGGGGGTGGTTGCCATCCTGTCTGCGTGTTCTGTTGTGCCTAATGTAGCCCAAACGCCAACCCCGGATGTGAATGCGGTAAAAACAATGGCTGCGTCTACCGCATATGTGCAACTTACCGATATTGCCGCAACAAACCAGGCCCAGCCAACCAATACTTCCGCGCCAACACCTACAATAACCCAGGAAATGCCATCCATGCCGTTGGAGCAGATCACGGCAACCACGGATGCCCAACCTATGGAAAGCGGTTTGTCAACGCCCAGCCCTGCTGCTGCAGCGGCCGCAATTCCAACCGCGACCATGGCCGCGACCATGGCCGGAGGAATTTCCATAATTCCGCAAGCCACCCAACCGGTTCCTTGTTACGCTTCGCTGTTTGTTACTGATGTTACCATCCCTGATAAGACGGTCTTGAAACCGCTTCAGCATTTCACAAAAATCTGGCGCATCCAAAACAGCGGGACATGCAAGTGGACCAAAGGTTTTGGGTTGGTGTATTTCAACGGCGCCCAGTTATCCGGTGTTCCGGCATATTTTTCGTCCAATGACCCGGTCATCCTGCCTGGCATGCAGGTAGATATTCCCATCCACATGATCGCGCCCGAAAAAAAAGGGCAGTATTACAGCGAGTGGATCATGGTCGACGCTGATGGAAAGTCCTTTGGCTACCCGGTATACGTTATGATCGAGGTTCGAAGGTAAGCTGGTAACATCGCAAGATGGACCAGGACAGCCATAGCCATCCTCCCATGGCCGAACCCATCGGCTTCCCTTTGGCCAAATACCCGCCAAAGTTTGTGGCTAATGTTCGCCGTTATTTTGGCGCAAAAGGAGACCAATGGTTGCGAGATCTTCCGGGCATTGTTGGATCGATCGCCAATGAATGGCAGCTGACCCATATTCGGCCATACCAGCTTTCAATCAATTATGTAGCTGAAGGTACTCAGGCAGATGGCAGGAATGCGGTTTTAAAAATTTTAGCCCCCGATGATGAAGCACAGGGAGAGTTGCACGCCCTGCGAGTATTTAATGGCCATGGCTGCGTGCGGTTATTGCGTGTTTCGGAAGACCAGCGATGCTTGCTACTGGAACAATGCCAACCAGGCAGCCAATTGGCCAGTGTGTCCAACGATCGGGCTCGCACCCAGATCGCCGCTCATTTGTACAATAAGATTTGGCGCAAGGTCCCCAATGAAGATGGTTTTATCGATCTGCGCGATTGGTTTAGCGCAATCCCCCAAAAACAGGCCCGCATGAATGGAAACCTGCCCCGTGCCCTGCCTAAGCTTGCCCACCATTTAGCCATTCAGCTCTTGCCATCCTTGTTTGCCGCGTCCGCAACCTATCGACTTATCCATGGAGACCTGCACCACTTCAATATTTTGCGCCACCAAGGAGAGTGGGTTGCCATTGATCCAAAAGGGGTTATCGGTCCGGCCGAATATGAATGCGGACCGCTAATGTTGAATCCCTGGCCGCGGCTTGCATCCTATTCAAATTTGAATAAAACCACCGCAGATCGGCTGGCCATTCTGAATGAGATCCTTGGGTTCGATCGGCAGGTGATCCTGGGTTGGGCATTGTGCCATTGTGTTCTATCCGTATGGTCGGATTGCGACGAAAAGACCGGCAGTGGCGGAGAATATTCCGCGACTTTGGCGAGGCATTACTCCGCGTTGTTAAAATAAACCAGCGCGGTCAATAGATCGCGCTGGTTTTGGAATAGACGGTAAAAGTTAGCGAATGGTCAGCGTGTAATTGGCGAGGCTGCGAGTGTGGCGGGTAGTACCGCTGATGACCACCACAGCATTGCTCAGGTCAAGTTCGACCTCGGCATGCTGGTTTTCATCCAATACCACCGGTATCACCTCGGTTTCGCCGTTCTCATCAATGACAGTAACCCGGAAGGTTTGGGGCAATACATTGGCGACATTTATAAACCCTTCGCCGATCCAGCCGCCTTCATCAGATTCCAGATCACTAAAGTATCCGATCTGTGGGATCGAGATATCATCGAGCAGCAAGCCTTCGCCGTTCACCGCGGCATCTGTGATGTATTCAAACCTGAGCAAAACTGTTTGACCGGCATAAGCGCTAATGTCTACGCTTTCTTTGATCCATCCGCCGCTTGTTCCGTTGTAACCCCAACCATACGAGTTGCCGCTGGGGTCTTCATCGGTACCGCTGGGGGTGGTAAGGATCTGCCAGCTTTCGCCTCCGTCAGTGGAGGCCTCAACATACAGATAATCGTAATCTTGCTCAAGGTCAAACCAGGTCATAAATTCAAGCGATGCCTCGCCGCTCACCGAACTGAGATCGAATTCCTGGGTGAGGGTGTTATTCGATTCGTCGCCCTTGTTTGACCAAAAAGCTTTTTTCCCAGAAAATGAGTCTGTGGGTAACAGTGTAGTGGTCGTATCGCCATCAAAAACGAGTGTGCTATTGCTATTGCAGATCACCTGAATGTAATCGGCGCCAAACTGGTGAACATCACCGCTAATGCCATTGGGGCAATCTGTAAGGTAGTTTAGGTTACCAACCTTCATCGGGTTTTGGTAACCCTGGTACTCATATCGTCCATCGGCAACAGATTCGTCCAGCAAGTAATTGGTGATCGTCCAATCCACAAAGACATCTTCAGAGGTAACACTCTCCCCTGTCTCCGGATCGGTGATGTTGAGAGATGCAAGAACATTGTCGATGCTTTCAAAACCGTTTTGTTTGTCGGCAACAACGGCCTTGGTCGCGTCTTCGCCAAACCTGTCTAAAAAGTAGGAAAAGAACAGAAAACTGGCTCCATAATGCGGGCCATTGGAGCCGGGGTCTGGCCCCCAGTCGTTGAGCTGCATATCGGGGTTGGAGATGTACAATGTATCGGCCCCGCCATTGTAAAGTCCATTTAGCTGTACGGCCAATTCCGAAAAGCCTTCGTTGACCCAGCTTTCCTCATTGCGGTCATTTACAAAATGGATCATGTGCTGAAACTCGTGAGCCAGCACACCATAGGTGTATTCATCGTCCAACGGGGAGTTATCGGCGTTGAAGACGAACATTTCGTGCGCGTTGGAGTATTCGTGCGCATCTGGGTGGTACTGGTCTGGTGAAGAAAAATAACCGGCCACGCTGCTGCCAATGCCCCGGCCATAGACGATGTAAATGTGCTGGTCCTCATCCACGCCAGGGTTTGCTTCGCTGCCAAAGAACTCCCGGTTGGTTGGGTACATTTGTTTTTCAAAGCTATCCACCAGTGCTTTGGCGTCGTCCATTTCAAATTCCACTCCGTCCTCTACCCAAAAATAGGCATGGTCGGTTTTGTATTCCAAGGTGGCTTCAATCTGGAAGGATTCAACCGTATCGGTATTGGTCAACCAAAACTTCTGTTGCGCGCCAACTGAATAAGGACCGCTGGGAAGGGTAAGCGGGATGTTGCATTTGCCTTGCAGCCGGCAGGCCAATTCCAACGGATCATTGCCGGGCACTACTTCATCCTCAACCGCACGCAAGGTATCCAGGTTGATCTCCTTGCCTGGGGTCTTGATGATCGGTGTTGGGGTCTTTGTTGCGCTATCACTCGGCAACCCAAAGCCGTCAAAATCAATATCCGGAGATGAGCTGTTGAGCAGGCTATCGGGGATGTTTTTGTATAACAAATAACCGCCAATTCCGGTGCCAAGTGTAAACACACAGCAACAACTCATTAGTACCAACACAATAATGGTAATGGTCAACGCAGAAACTTTCTTTTTTTGTTCGCTCATCGTTTTTCAAAATCTCCAAGGTTGGGCTAATACTAACATACTGGTAGCAAAATGGCGCGCATCGCGCGCCATTTTGCCAATTAGTTCAACACTCCATTAGGGCACAAATACGATTTTCTCATCGGCGATATCTACCTTCACTTTACCGCCGTCCTTGAACTTGCCTCCAAGCAATTCTACCGAAAGGGGGCTCTCTATAAATTTTTGGATCGCCCTGCGTAAGGGCCGTGCGCCAAAAGCCGCATCATATCCCTGCTTGGCAAGCCAGGTGCGGGCAGCAGGTGTCAATTCAACGGTTACATTAAATTCATCCAACCGGTCCTGGACCTCTCTCATCTGCAGGTCAACGATCTGTTCCATTTGCTCTACAGAGAGGGGTGAGAACATGATCACATCATCGATACGGTTTAAAAATTCCGGCCTAAAGGCACCCTTTAAAGCCTTTTCAATTTTATCGTGGGCGTCACGTTCCTCGCTATTGCTGTTGGGCTGCAAAAAGCCCAATGTTCCGCCCTTGTGAACATATTCAGTGCCCAGGTTGCTGGTCATAATAAGCACCGTGTTCCTAAAGTCGACCTGGTTGCCTTGGCCGTCCGTCATGCGGCCATCATCCAATATCTGCAGCAAGGCGTTCCATACCTCAGGGTGTGCCTTCTCAATTTCATCGAAGAGCAAAACCCGGTATGGGCGGCGACGAACGGCCTCGGTAAGTTGTCCGCCTTCTTCCTAACCAACAAAT
>SXKT01000066.1 GCA_005778035.1 Chloroflexota bacterium | reverse complement strand
TCATGGGAGACCGCCTATGTGGGTGAAGGGGTGATGATCAATAGCGGAGAGTTCAACGGAACGCCAGTTAATAGCGAAAAAGGGCGCAAGAACCCCAGTATTGCCGCGGTGATCGACCACATCGAAAAGAAAGGCTTCGGCAAAGAGACGGTCAATTATCGTTACCGCGATTGGCTGATCAGCCGCCAACGCTACTGGGGATCTCCCATCCCGATGATCCATTGTGAACAACACGGCTGGAACCCAGTACCTGAGGATCAATTGCCGGTGACCTTGCCTGAAGATGTGGAATGGAAGCCCACTGGCGAAAGCCCGTTGAAGTTGCATCCAACCTGGTCCAAAACAGAATGCCCGGTGTGTGGCGGGCCAGCCACCCGTGAGACGGATACAATGGATACTTTTATGTGTTCGTCCTGGTACCATTTGCGCTACCTAAGCCCCAAGTATGATAAGGGCCCCTTTAGCCAAGAGGAATATGATTATTGGATGCCCGTAGATACCTATACCGGCGGTATCGAGCATGCCACCATGCACTTGTTGTATACCCGCTTCTTCCATAAAGCCATGCGAGATATTGGCCTGACCAAGGGTAAGGAACCTTGGATACAGATCCGTAATCAGGGAATGGTGTTGGGCGAAGACAACGAAAAAATGTCGAAAAGCCGCGGAAATGTGATCGCGCCGGATATTTTGGTTGACAAGTATGGCTCTGATACAGTTCGGGCATACCTGATGTTTTTTGCCCGTTGGGAAATGGGCGCGCCGTGGGATAGCAAGGGTATTGAGGGGTCTGCCCGTTGGATACGCCGTACCTGGATGTTGTTCACCGACGTGGAGACGAAGGGGAATGCAACCCCGGAAGTTTTGCGTGCCCTGAGCAGAAAAACCCACCAAACCCTAAAGAGGGTAACGCGCAATTTTGACCAGTTCGAGTTTAATACGATCATTTCTTCGCTGATGGAAATGATGAATGAAATGTACAAAGCGCGCGACAATGGCGCGGTTGGCAGCCCGGAGTGGGTAGAAGCCAAACGGATCTACCTAAAAATGTTGGCACCCGTTGCGCCCCACATTGCCGAGGAATTGTGGTCTTTGATGGGACAGCCCTATAGTATTCACACGCAAATATGGCCGGCTGTAAATGAGGATGCTGCCAGCGAGGATGAGATCACATTGCCGGTACAGATCAACGGCAAGATAAAGGACCGCATCACGGTTCCGGTTGGCACCAGCGAAGAGGAGATCAGGAAGTTGGTGTTGGAGAGCGAAGCGGTAAAGCACGCCTTGGATGGTGCCACCCCCAAGATGTTGATCATTGTGCCAGGAAAATTGATCAGTATCGTTAAGTGACCTGAAACAATATTGTAAAAAGGGCTCGCTGTTTCTTGCAGCGAGCCCTTTTTTTATGGTGTTGGAGAAGGGGTTTTCGTCGGCTTTTTGGTTGGCTTTTCGGTCGGGGTTTTGGTCGGCTTGGGGGTGCCAGTTTGGGTTGGCGTGGGGGTTTTGGTTGGGGTAGGCTTGGGCACCACGATGCTGACGGCCAAACTTGGCCCGAAAGAGGAGCCGTAAAGGTTATACATTCGCCAATAACCGGTATACAGGCCAGGGTCATCTGGCGCGACCAGATCCAAAGTCAACACCAAGATAGAGCCGGGGGCTGTCTGATTCTTGATCAGAATTCCGCTTCCCTGAAATTTCTCTCCCATTATGTACATAAGGCGGTAACCGGGTAACCATGGGCATGATCCATTATTTTGGACACGCCAGGATTTGTTGAACTTCCCCGGCTCTACTTTCTCGCCGGCCCTGGGGTTCATATCACTAATTAGCAACATTGAATCACAGGCAACGTCATTAACCAGTGCGGTTACGGTGGGGGTCGCGGTCAGGGTTACTTCTGGTGTCAAACTCGGGCTGGGTGTGTCGGAAGGCACCGGAGTAATGGTAGGCTGAGAGGTGTTTGTGGCTGTTGGGATCGCGGCTACAATGGTCTCTGCGGCAGAGGTTCGGACAGCCGAAACCACTTCGGTGGCAGAATCAGTGGGTTGGGCGGGTCCGCAAGCAGACAACAACAGACCCAAAGTGGCAAGCAGGGCAAAAAAAATTTGGAATTGTTTAGATTTCATATCCTTATCTCACAGTTGCAAAAAATCAATAATTTAAATAATAGCACATTATGTAGTAGCGTTCGCTTCAAGCAAGATCCTTGCGGCACGCCGGCCGATCTCTACCGCGAAGTTGGTGCCTCGATCCCACGGGTAAACCTGGCTCATGGAACAAAAGTAGATCCCTTCGATGGGTGTTTTGATCGGGGGGATATTGCGGGAATGTTTGGCCAGTGGTACAGGCTGGGCGTATGCCGCCTTGTGTAACCATACCTTGTTGATCCAATCCTTGGTGAAAGCCGGGTTGATCTTTTGCAAGTACGGTATGAAGGTATCGACCAGTTGATCTTGCTCCATTCCAAAATGGGGATGGTCTGTTTCTAGATAGTCACCGACGTACAAAATATGGTCCCCGCCAAAATGATCGGCCGATACATAATTGGTGTGTTCAACTACAGCAAGGAAAGGAAAACCGGCGCTTTTGGGAATGTTGTACCAGTAATACCCTTCTTTTGAGAATTGCTGTTTGATGGAAAAAGTTAGCACAAGAGCGCCAATACTTTTGAGTGACAAAAGGGATGCGAGGTAGCCCTGTGGTAACCCTTGGGTAACTTTGGCAACATGCTGCGGAGAGGTGGTCAGCAGCACCCGGTCATAATTTGCTTCCTCCCCGTTAGCGAGTATCCGAATTGAGCCATCGGCCTGTTTATCCACACTACTAACCGGAGTACCAAGGCGTACCAGAACACCAGCCACCTTGAGTTTTTCAACGAATTCATCTGAAAAAGCCTGAAACCCTCCCTCATAAGTTCCAAGCCGGGAGGTGCGGGCGTGCAGGCGTGCCCACATCCATGCCATATTGACTTGTTT
>SXKT01000010.1 GCA_005778035.1 Chloroflexota bacterium | reverse complement strand
CGGATCAACGAGGAGCGGTTTAGGCAAGAGTGGATTGGCCTAAAATCGGATGATCAAAAACGCTGGACCAACTTTACCCTGCTTCAAGATGACGCCAATAAAACCCAATCGGCCCAAACAGACAAGATCATCGAACGCATCACGGTCCTTGAAGATCTTTATCAAGCGCTTAAGGATGTGATGGACCTGACCAACGAAACCACTGAAAAACATCTTCAGGAATTGATGAGTTGGGCGCACGTTTTTTTGAACGAGATCGGCCGTGCGAGTGGCAACCAAAAATCTGGCTTGTAAATGATGCAGATTGTAGGCACAGCAGGTCATGTTGATCATGGCAAGAGCACCCTCATTGCCGCCCTCACCGGAACCCACCCAGACAGGTTAAAAGAAGAGCAAGAACGCGAGATGACCATTGACCTTGGCTTTGGTTGGATGACAATGCCAAGTGGTCGCGAAATTGGCATCATCGATGTGCCAGGGCATCGCGATTTTATTGGCAACATGTTGGCGGGTATTGGTGGCATCGATCTGGTGATGCTGGTAGTTGCTGCAGATGAAGGCGTTATGCCCCAAACAAGCGAACATCTCGCTATAATCGATCTTCTACAGATCCCTAAAGGGATCATCGTCCTCAGTAAAATTGATATGGTAGACGACGCGGAATGGCTGGCCATGGTTGAATCCGATATTCGGTCCGCAGTAAAGGGCACTTGCCTTGCCGATGCCTCTATCTTGCGGGTTTCTGCCAGAAATGGCAATGGCCTGGACGCGCTCATAACACAAGTAGACAAAACCTTGCAACAATTACCCGCTCGCACCGATCGTGGCCTTCCGCGTTTGCCGATCGACCGGGTGTTCAGTATGACCGGCTTTGGCACTGTGGTAACAGGCACATTGCTGGATGGAACTTTTAAGGTCGGTGATGATATTGTGGTCTTGCCCCAAGGGTTGCACGGCAAGATCCGTGGGTTGCAGACCCATAAAACCAAAGAAGAGAAAGCTACCCCCGGCAGCAGGACAGCGATCAATATCGCCGGTATTCATGCAAGCGAAATTGATCGCGGATGTGTCGTCGCCAAGGATGGCCAATATTCGGTGACCAACCGAATTGATTGTTCCATTCGGTTATTGAATGAAAAAGGCAACACCTTAAAACACAATTCCAGTATAAAAATTTTTCTGGGTGCTTCCGAGATAGTTGCCAACTGCCGAGTATTAAATCAGGAACAACTCAACCCCGGGGAAGAGGGTTTCATTCAGTTAGAACTTGCCGCTCCAATTTCTGCCGCGCGCGGAGATAGATTCATCCTTAGGCGACCTTCACCGGCAGAGACCATCGGCGGCGGTATCCTCCTTGATCCTCAACCAAAAAATCGACACAAACGCAACGATACGGGCATTATCAATCGGCTTGGCTCCCTGCTCAACGGTGACCCATCAGACCTTTTATTGGCTTCGTTGGCTGTGAACAAATTCCAGCGCATCAGTGAGTTGATTTCGTCCGTAAACTTGCCAGAGGAGGTTGCCAAGGATGCACTTAATGCTTGCATAAAGGTCGGGGATATTCAAATTTTGGAAACCAACCACTCCGATGGTTTTCTCGCAAGCAATACCACAATGGCTGCCACAATTTCTGCCATCACAAATACCGTCCTCCGATACCATCAGGAGTATCCATACCGGCGCGGTATCCCGAAGGAAGAGCTAAAAACAAAAGTTAATTTGCCAGCAAAAGTATTTCAGGTGATGTTAGACCGGGCAAAACTGCGTGAAGATAGGAATTCACTATCTGCTGATAATTTCAAGATCCAATATTCATCAGCTGACCAAACTCGCATCAACCATGTCTTGGCTCAATTTACGGCAGCACCATTCTCACCCCCATTTAGCAAAGATACAAAAAACGAACTGGGAGATGAGGTATACAACTCTATGTTGGAAACTGGCATTTTAATTCAGGTATCTCCTGAAGTTGCCTTTACAACAGATACTTACCAAATAATGCTACAAAAATTGCGTGACCGCTTTGGAGCCAATCCCTTTACCGCCGCAGAGGTTAGGGATATATTCAACTCCAGCCGAAAATATGTGCTGGCCTTGTTGGAATATTGGGACAATAAAGGTATTACCCGCCGAATCGGCGATGAACATGTATTTAGGTAACATCAATACTTTCGATCTGAGGTGAATCATGAAAATCGACAAGGTTACACTCTTTCCAGTTAAAATGCCGTTGGTAGCCCATTTTGAGACCTCCTTTGGCCGAATATACGACCGGGAGTGCGTTCTTTTGCAGGTAGAAAGTGAAGGATTGGTAGGCTGGGGCGAGTGTGTAGCAGATGCTGACCCCGGTTATTCATATGAAACTACCGGCACAGTGATGCATATCTTGAAAGATTTCCTTTTGCCCTTGGTTGTTGGACGAAACATCACTGACGCTGCCGATTACCAAAATCGGATCAGCTCTATTCGTGGCCATCATTTTGCCAAAGCAGGTTTTGAAATGGCATTATGGGATCTGATGGGACAGCGCGAAGGCAAGAGCTTAAGCCAACTGTTCGGCGGGATCCGGGACAAGGTCGAAGTGGGTGTTTCGATTGGCATTCAAGATTCAACCGCTGAATTGGTAAAGCGGGTCGATGAATTTACTGCCTTGGGATACAAACGCATCAAGATCAAGATCAAACCCGGCCGCGACATCAGCGAAGCGGAAGCGGTTCGAAAAGCCTATCCGAACATCAAACTACAGGTAGACGCAAACTCCGCATATACCCTTGACATGGCAAAATCACTGTTGCCGCTTGATGAGATGAACTTGTTATTGATTGAACAACCATTGTTCGATGATGACATATGGGATCACCGTTTGTTCCAAAAGCAATTGAAAACAGCGATCTGTCTGGATGAATCGGTCATCTCCCCACGTCATGCCCGTTACGCGATCGAAATGGAAGCTTGTAAAGTGATCAATATCAAGCCTGGCAGAGTAGGTGGCCTAAGCCAAGGGATTGAGATTGCGCAGATGTGCCACAAGATCGGCATGCCTGTTTGGTGTGGCGGATCCTTGGAGACTGGTATAGGACGCGCCACCAATCTGGCGATCGCGACCTTGCCTGGCTTTACCATGCCTGGTGATATTTCCGCCTCAGACCGGTATTACAAACAGGATGTTACTCACGACCGATTTACCCTGAACGCGGATAGCACCATCACTGTACCTACGGCACCTGGCATCGGCGTCACCGTAGATGAAGCTGCCGTAAAGGAATTCTCCTTCGGCGAATACCAAACGAGCGCATAATACATTCGCCCAACATACAAAAACAACCCTCAGCAGAAACAAAGCTAAGGGTTGTTTTTTACATTGCGACAGTATTTACTTGTTGTTCAGCGCCGCAACCCCGGGAAGTTCCTTGCCTTCAAGGAACTCCAGGGATGCGCCTCCACCAGTAGATACGTGGGTCATTTGCTTGGCAACGCCGGCTTTTTTCACCGCGCTGGCGCTATCTCCGCCGCCAATGACCGTGGTCGCGCCGGATTCGGCTAATAATTTCGCCAGCCCAAAGGTGCCTTCGGCAAACTTGGGGAATTCAAATACACCGACCGGCCCGTTCCAAACGATCAATTTAGCGCCGGCCAGGGTCTTTTTGTACAGATCAAGGGTTTTTGGCCCAACATCCAGCATACGCCAACCTGCGGGGATCTTGTCGATCTCAACGATCTTGCTTTCGGCGTCTGCTGAAAATTCGTTGGCAATATTGGCATCTACGGGCAATACCAGTTTTGACCCAGACTTAGCGAGTAAAGCTTTGGCTGTCTCTATGGAGGATTCCTCAACCAGGCTATCTTGCATGTTGATACCCTTGGCAGCCAAAAATGTATTGGCCATACCGCCACCAATGATCAACTGGTCACATTTTCCGAGCAAGGTTTCTACCACCAAGATCTTGTCACTGATCTTGGCTCCACCCAAAATGGCGATATAAGGGTGCTCTGGCCTGGAGACAGCCTTCCCCAAATATTCCAGCTCCTGTTCCATCAAAAAGCCGCTCACACAAGTATCCATAAACCGCGTGATGCCCTCGGTGGAAGAGTGGGCGCGGTGGGCAGAACCAAAGGCGTCATCCACATAAATTTCGGCCAGGGCAGCCATCTTTTTTGCCAATTCCAGGTCATTTTTTTCTTCGCCTGGATAAAAACGGGTGTTTTCCAACATCACTACTTCTCCAGGCTTTAAGCCCTTGGCTATCTTCTCCACGTCAGGGCCAACACAATCCGGGGCCATAATTACTGGCTTGCCCAGGTGGCCAGCCAACACCTCCGAGGCAGCCTTCAGGCTGAATTCGGCATCCGGCCCACCCTTTGGCCGACCGAGATGGCTCATCAATAACAAAGAAGCGCCTTGCTCTAAAACATATTTGATAGTTGGCAAAGCAGCTATGATGCGCTTGTCATCGGTAACAACGCCTTTATCCATCGGCACGTTGAAGTCGACGCGCATAATGACACGCTTGCCTGAAAGATCAATATCCCTTACAGTTTTCTTGTCCATAGTATGCCTTTCAAAAAAAAGTGGGTCTGAAACGGAATCCTCCCGTCCAAACCCACTCTGAAGTAAAAATTACAGGCTCTTGGCCATCATGGCAGCCAAGTCTGCAGTGCGGCAGCTATAGCCCCATTCATTATCGTACCAGGTCACAACCTTTACAAAGTTGCTCTTTTCCTTGCCAAGCACAGATGTGAAGGGCAGGTCTACAGAGGAGGAATGGGCATCGCCCTTGAAATCTACGGAGACCAAGGGTTCATCGATCGCGGCCAAAACTCCCTTCATGCCGGGGGTCTTTGCCGCGTCACGGAAGGCCTGGCGCAGTTCTTCGGTGGTGGTTTCCTTCTCCAGCTCAGCGGTGAAATCGACAACCGAAACAGTGGGGGTGGGAACACGCAAAGCGTAACCATCAAACTTGCCGGCCAAGTCCGGAATAACCAACTTGATGGCCTTGGCGGCCCCTGTGGTGGTTGGGATAATGCTCACCCCAGCGGCGCGGGCGCGGCGCAGGTCAGAGTGGGGCAGGTCCAGGATCTTCTGATCGTTGGTGTAGGAGTGAATAGTGGTCATGAAAGCTCGTTTGATCTTCCAATTGTCGTGCACAACCTTTGCGGCAGGAGCCAAACAATTGGTTGTACAGCTGGCATTGGAAACAACATGATGCTTGGCGGGGTCATACTGGCCTTCATTGACTCCCAATACCACGGTCAGGTCTTCGCCTTCTGCTGGGGCAGAGATGATCACTTTCTTGGCGCCGCCCTTGGTGATGTGGTTTTCAGCACCGCGGACAGTCTTGCCTTTTTTGTTGACGCCATCAGATTTGACAGTGAAGATACCGGTCGATTCAATCACGATATCGATGCCGAGACTGCTCCAAGGGATATTGGCAGGGTCGCTTTCCTTGAATACTTTGACTTCCTTGCCATCTACAACCAAATTCTCGCCCACGACCTCCACGGTCCCGTCAAAACGGCCGTAATTTGAATCGTATTTGAGCAAGTGAGCCATGGTAGGGACGTCGCCCAAATCGTTGAATGCAACGACCTCAAGCTCAGTCGGGTAACGATCACGGATCGCCTTAAATACCTGTCGGCCGATGCGGCCAAAACCATTGATACCAACTTTTATTGCCATTGAAAACCTCCGTAGGTTAATGTTTGTGAAATTTTACACAATAAAAAATTCTACCACAAATTGACTTATTCCAAATCGCCGCCATAGTGTAGACACTCGACAATTGAACAAAGATATCAAGAATATTTGGATAGACAAATCCAATTATAGCCTCATTGGGGCAAAATGCTGATTTGTATAACACCAGAATTAAAGCAGTGGACCGGTTTTTTCGTCCAAAACGTTCATTAATGCCGTAGCCAATTTGTTCGAATCATGCCGCCATGGCTGATCCTCTTTTACCAGGTCGGCATTGTAAACATTGCGCAGAATGGTATCTCTTGGCATGCTAACCCATTGCACTCCATTGGGCAACAGGGGTTGGAAGTTGTTGTTGCAAAGGAACAGGTCAAACACCCCTTTGCCGATGTGGTCTTGTAATGCTTGAATATGTTCGGCGACCCCGTATCCCGCTGTTTCACCTTCCTGGGTGGCAATGTTGACCACAAAAATCTTTAGCGCTTTCGATGCTTTCATGGCGGCCAAAATATCCGGGACGAGTAAGTTAGGTATCAGGCTGGTATACAGGCTGCCCGGGCCAACCACTATCAAGTCGGCATTGAGGATAGTGTTGATAACAGGAGGATACGCGGCAGGGTGGTTTGGCTCAAGGTAAACACGCCGAACCCGCCCCATTTTTTGCGGGATACGGCTTTCGCCGAACACCCTCACTTGTTGGATCATTTCAGGGTATTGCACATCAGCAACCAAGGTTACATGTTCAAGCGTGGCCGGCAATACCTTTCCATGGACGGACAAGACGCTGCCAGATTCTTCTACGGCTTGCTCAAAACTCCCGGTCACATCGACCAAAGCCGAAATGAATAAATTCCCGAAGGAATGACCGCCCAGCCCGGATGTATCGTTGAACCGATATTGAAACAACTGGGCCAGCAAGGCCTCATCATTGGAGAGTGCCGCAAGGCAATTGCGAATATCACCAGGTGGTAATATCCCCATATCCCTCCGCAATCGGCCTGAAGAACCACCATCATCGGCAACAGTTACAACAGCGGTTAAATGATGGGTCTGTTCTTTTAATCCTCGTAACAAAGTTGCCATCCCATGGCCACCGCCCATCACAACCACTTTAGACCCTTGCTGTTTGCGCCTAAAATCCACAATCTGATCAACTAATTTTTTATCTTTGCGCAGGAATGGATTTACAAGCGCTTTGTTCACTTCCCACACCCCCCAGGTTACCATCAGGAAACCAGTGGCCAAAAAAATGATGATCCGAACCGGCCGCGGAAAAAAACGCAGGCTGGCAACATCCAGTACAGGCAATAACTCTGCGCTTGAAGAAGTGCGGTAAAAATCCAGCAAATAATAGGCAATGCCAATGCCAATTAATGTAACACCAAGCAGGACCATAAATAGCCACCGTTTTACTCCCAGCCCTGGTAAAAACCAACGCAAAAAACTAAAGATCTCTCTTTTATAACGTAACCACTGTGATCTTCCTGCTGGCATATGGCGATAATAGCAGTGTTCGCCGCCTGAGTCAACCAAAATCAACTTCAGGTATAATTCTGAAATGGCTACTATCCTTGCTGTGGATGTTGGTGGAACGCAAATTCGCGTCGCAGCCTACCAAAACGGCTCGGCCGAACCCACCAACATCAACAAGGTCGCCACCAGGGGAGAAGGTTCTGTATCCGACCGTATCCTTGCCACCATCCGAAAAACTTGGCCCATTGCCGGCAATGTCGACAAGATCGTCATCGCCCTTCCCGGCCCACTTGACCCTGCCCAAGGGATCATTTTTTCTGCGCCAAACTTGCCTGAATGGAAAAACTACGCCATTGGCCCCGAAATTGAACAAGTATTTGGCGTTCGCACCCTCATCGGTAATGATGCCAATTTGGCGGCATTGGGAGAATGGAAATATGGCTCTGGAATTGGCCATAACGACCTTGCCTATTTTACGGTAAGCACCGGCATCGGCAGTGGTATCATCTCCGGCGGAAACCTGATCGTCGGCCGTTACGGTTTGGCAGGCGAGATCGGACACATCCTCCTGGAACCAAATGGACCACCTTGCAGTTGTGGCCAAAGGGGCCATGTTGAGTCTTTTTGTAGCGGATTATCCATCGTAAAGTTTGCCAAGCAACAGATCTCGCATGGTAGAAAATCTTCCTTGGCAAATTTGGCAGATTTTTCAGCGAAAGACCTCTCGCAGGCAGCCCAGCAAGGCGATGCTCTTTCTCGCGAGGCAGTCGAGCGGGCTGGTCGCTACCTCGGTTATGCCATGGTCAGCGTTGTACACACCTTCAATCCATCGATCTTAATTTTTGGCGGCGGTGTTTCGCAGAATGGTGACCTTTTGTTCGATCCCATCCGTGAAACACTTCAAGATCAAGTGATGGACCCAACATATATTAAAGACCTCATCATCACCAGCGCCTCGTTGGGTGATAACGCCGGCCTGATGGGTGCCCATGCCCTCGGTCTGTTGCCCGACCAGTGACGACCCTCACCTTCTCTTCACCAATATTCCTTGGCTATTGCCAACCCACTACAACTTAATAACCAAATTTATTTCTTACCCAGGAGTAAAAAATGAAAGTAATGAATTTGCCCGGTCCCAAGACCAAGGCCATGATAGAACGAGACGCCCGAGTAATCTCCCCTTCCTACCCACGCGATTATCCTTTTGCGATGGATCACGGAAAAGGTTCCTATTTATGGGATGTGGATGGTAACCAGTTTTTGGATTTTATGGCCGGCATTGCTGTTAATTCCACCGGCCACTCGCACCCTGAAGTTGTTAAAGCCATCCAGGACCAGGTTGAAAAATTCCTGCACATATCCTCCGACTTTTACCACGAAACCATGGTCAGCCTGGGCGAAAAACTTAGCGAGATCTCGCCCATCGATGGCGAATCGGTCAGTTTCCTAACCAACTCCGGTACCGAGGCAGTAGAAACAGCCCTCAAGTTGGCACGTTATAAAACCGGCCGCGCCAATTTCATTGGTTTTACGGGGGCTTTCCACGGCCGTACCATGGGCTCCATAACCATGACAGCCTCAAAATCTCATTACAAAAAGGGTTTTCATCCCCTGCTCAATGGCGTATTTCATGCCCCCTTCCCTAACCCCTACCGACCGATCCTGGAACGCAAGTTCGGTGAGGATTACGGCGAAACCGTCGTGCGTTATATCGAAGACCAATTGTTCCACCATATTTTGCCTGCCGATGAAGTAGCGGGTGTATTGGTCGAACCGATCCAGGGTGAAGGTGGTTATGTTGTCCCATCGGCGGGTTTCTTCCCGGCTCTACGCAAAATGTGCGATAAATACGGCATCCTGTTGATCGCAGATGAAGTGCAAAGCGGAATGGGCCGCACGGGCAAGTGGTGGGCTATCGAGAATTTTGGTGTGAAACCGGATATCTTTACCACAGCAAAAGGCATCGCCAGCGGCGTACCCCTGGGCGCGTGTGTTGCCAAAAAAGACATTATGGACTGGAAACGCGGTGTTCATGGGAATACCTATGGTGGCAATCCGATCTCTTGTACCGCTGCACTAAAGACAATCGAATTAATTGAACGGGAATATCTTAAAAACGCCGAAGTGACCGGACAGTACACCATCGATCGATTGAAAGAATTACAACAAAAATATCCTTCGATCGGCGATGTACGTGGCATTGGCTTTATGATCGGTGTGGAGTTTGTAAGCGACCGAGAAAGCAAGGAAGCTGACGCGGACTTCCGTGACCGGGTAGTGAACTTGGCCTTCGAGCGTGGTTTGTTGTTGCTGGGTTGCGCCAAATCGGTGATTCGAATTGCCCCACCACTCAGCATGACCCGCGCCGAGGTGGACGAAGGTCTCGAAATTTTCGAGGAAGCTATCCGACTCGCTTCCAAGTAAATTATTCCCTTTAATGATTCAAGGCCGTGCCCTAAAAAATTAACCCTGGGACACGGCCTTGATATTTAATCCATTAGGATATAATCATAATTGTTGATCTGAAAATACCATCAAAATTGGTTCGTATTATTAGAGGAGGGCTATGAGATACGCAATAACCGCAGACCTGCACCTAAGCACAAAGCAAAACCACCCCGAAAGGTTAGATGCTCTTTCCAGCATCTTGTCTACCTGCGCCCAAAGCGGCATAGAGACACTTTTCATCGCGGGGGACCTGTTCGATCAATCCGTCAGTAACCCGTCCGACTTCGAAAACACCATCAAGGCAGGCGCACCAAAAAACTTGAGGGTGATCATTTTGCGCGGCAACCACGATATGGGATTACGCCAGGCAGCTTTTACCCTCCCGGCGATTCAGGTGATCGAACAGCCCACTGTCCTAAAATTGGAAGACAATGGCCTGCCGATCGTTCTCTTGCCATACCAAACCGAAAATGAGGTTGGAAAACAACTTGCGCTGCTTGATGGAATTAAACCTGACAACTTTATCCTGATCAGCCATGGAGATTGGCTCGGCGGCAAACAAATACGAAATGCCTACGAACAAGGCACCTATATGCCGTTGAGGTCATCCGACCTGCAAAAATTCAAGCCCTCTCAGGTATTTTTGGGCCACATCCACATCCCATTCAAAGATGGGATTGTCTGGTATTGCGGGTCGCCATGCGCGTTGGATATCACTGAAACAGGCAAAAGGTCCTTCATCCTGTTCGATGACCGATCCGGTGTGGTAGAACGGGTCGAGATTCCGGGTTCAAAAGTGAACATGATCGAAAAGGTTACCATTTACCCGGCCGAGGATGAGCTATCCATCTTTACCCGCCATTTTGAGAAAACCACTGCTGACCAAAACCTGCAAGGCCAGGAATCCCGCATCCGTGCTCGCATGATACTTCAGGGGGTTACCACAAACCGTAAAAAAATTGTCGATGATGTTCATTCTTATCTTTCTTCCAAAGGTGTTGAAATTGAATCGATCAAACACGATGGGCTACAAATAGAAGTAAACCCAGCCAAACGGATCATCGCTGATCGGGCGATTGATACTATCCAGAAAACCTATTACAGTGAGTCAGAAGAATATCCGGAACGTGAAGATATCCTTGCTCTGGCTTTGCAAATTATTTATGGGGGTGAACAAGGAGGGTACAGATCGACTCGATCAATGCCTCGGATTTGGGGCCGATCAGCAAATTATCCAGCAAACTTGGCCGTGTAAATCTGATATACGGCAAGAATGAAAACGGCAAAACCTATCTGGTTGACCTGATCTTGCAATCCCTATTTAAGAACCGAACTTCCGACCGCGCACTTGATGGATCCGGCTCGCTGGAAGTTACCGGTTTGGATGGCGGACCAAAGAAATTTAAGGGATCAACCAAACCCAAGCTGGAAGACCTGTTGTTGGACAGCGAAGACGCAACTTCGATTAACTTGTCGCGGCTGTGCGTGGTAAAAGCGGGCGAATTGGGCTTTGACCCCAAGAACCGCAATACCCTGCCGGAGGATACGATCAAAGGATACCTCTCTGACCAAAAGGTGGTTGAGGAGATATTAAAATCCCTTGGCACAAAAGCTATCTTAAGTTGCAAGATCACCAACGGAGAAGTGGAGATCGGTAAGAATCAGGGGAAGGTGATCGAAAAGTACCAAGAGAATCTGGTTCTACTGGCCAACATAGACAAATGGATCGCCCAGATTGATCAAGACACTACCGCATTGGAGTTACTTAGGTTAGAGGAGCAACTTGCAGAAGTAAGTCGTTCTCACCAAGAACAACAAATCGCCCGGCGCATTTTGGCATATCAGCTTCAGAAAGAAATTGACAAGCTCGAAAATGAGCTAAATTCTACCCCTGCCGATTTGATCAACAAAGCCGAGTCTCTGATCCCTCAGATCAAAGGAAAAGTTGATGACGTCGCAGTCAAAAAAATCGAATTGGACAAAGCCAGAGAAGCATCATCCCAATTGCAATGGCTGGAAAACGCCAATGAACGGTTTGCCAGGATCAAAGTAGAAGGAACAGTAAGTTACCCTGTCCTTCCGATCATTTTGTTCGTGTTGTTTCTGCTGGGTGGTATTGCCGCAAGTTTTTTCCAACAACCATGGGTAGCCGTTGCCCTTTTGGCGGCATCCACCATCCCTTTCTATTTCTCGGTAAGGTCGGCCACACCAAACCCAGCCGGTTCCAATGCCCAAATGGAACAACAAAGCATTATTCGAGAATTCAACGAGCGTTTTAACGCCCGATCCCAATCGATCGTAACCCTGCAAGTTGAATTAAAGAAACAATTCAAAGCAAACGAACGTGCCGGGGTTTTTGTTGAGGAAATTCAAAAAGAAAAGACCGTGATCGAAAGTCTGAGGAGTGACCTCCACCACATTCTTGGCCAGCTTTTTGGAACATTGCCAGCACAAGGGTCAGAAGAAAACGCTATTTGGGACCTAAAGAAAAAAAGCCGGGATTTGGCCCAAAGTAAAGAAAGTATTCAATACGACCTGAATGAACTTTTGGTTGCCAAGTCTGATCAATTGCCTGGTGAAAGCAACATAACCTATAATGCCCAGCTTGCAAAAAATCTGCAGGAACGCGAGAAACAAATAGCAGGGGAGATTGAAAAAATTAGGGAGAATTTCAAGTCGTTATATCAAGGTGCGGCCGCCATTTGCCAAACACCGTTTATCTCTTCTCCCTCAGCCATCATCGAATCTCTTCGCGAAAAACGTGAAAAGACAGTCGCTGATCTTAAACACTCCCGAGCCCTGATCTTCGCATGGTTGTCTGTTGGTGATGCAGTGGAACACCAAAAAAACAATGAGATGCAAACCATCCTAGCCACACTGGAAGCCTCAACCTGCTCAAGTTACCTGCATAAGATCACCAAGAAATACCAAACCCTCAGCCTTGTCGATGGCCAGATCGTGTTGCGGAATGGCGCGGAAATTTTCTCGCTGGATGAACTATCTACCGGCACGCAAGAACAGGTGCTGCTTGCGATCCGGCTGGGCTTGTTGGAGCACATCATGGGAGACAAGCGCGGGTTCATCATTTTGGATGACGCATTCCAACATTCCGACTGGGAAAGGCGCAACTACCTGGTCGATACCCTGGCTGAGATCATAGCCGATGGCTGGCAGGTGCTTTACTTCACCATGGATGATCACATTCGGGATCTGTTCCATAAAAAACTGGCGCCCCGTTTTGCGGCAGAGTTTGTAGAGGTAGACCTTACCAAAGCCCAGAGTTGATCAATTATCCGCGGAGATGCGCTCGAACATGCCTCCGCCCGCGATCCAGCCAGTTGTCCATGCATTCTGGAAATTGAATCCACCTGTTACTCCATCCACATCCAGCAGCTCCCCGGCAAAATACACACCGGGGAGTTGCTTGCTCTCCATCGTCCGCAAGTCGATTTGCGCAAGATCTACCCCGCCTGCGGTCACAAATTCATCCTTATAAACCCCTTTGCCCGAGATCGCCAATTCCATACCTGTCAAATGCTCTGCCAGGTTGCGCAAAGATCTGTTCGGTATGTCGGTCCAACGCGCGGTCTCGGCGATCATCGCGCCGAGCACAAACTTCCGCCACATCCTGCCAGCAATCTGAGAGAAGGCCGGGTTGGCCACCGCGATACGCTTGCCAAATGTACTATCGCTGCGCAATTTTTGCATTACATCAAAAACTTCATCAGCCGATTTGGGATGGAGCCAATTGACCTTTATCGCGTCTCTGTATCCGGATTCCGCCAATCGGTACGCACCCCAACCCGACAAGCGCAGGATCGCCGGACCACTTAGCCCCCAATGGGTCACAAGGATCGGCCCGATCTGCTGCGGGGTCGTATGTCCGTAGCTTTGCGAAGAAAAATTGACCGCCGCCATAGGGACCGAAAGCCCTGGAATATCTTTCAGCCGTTCATCTTCAATGACAAATGTGAACAAGGAGGGGACGGTGCGGGTAACAGTGATACCCGCCTCACTCAAAATCTTTTGCATCCCGGTGGTTCCACCAGTGGCAAACAACACTGTTTTGGTCAGTATCGAAAAACTCCTTGCCTCCGAGTGGTGATAACATTCCAGCCGTAATCCCTGCTGGCCCTCCGCATCCCGTCCAAAGCTCTGCAGAGAGACGCCGGTTTGTACTTCAACCCCTGCCATGCTGGCGGCATGGAGCAAGCTATCGGCTATGGTCTTGGATTTGTTGCTAACAGGAAACATCCGGCCATCTTTTTCGGTCTTAAGCTCAACTCCGTGGTCCTTGAACCAATCGATCGTATCTCGTGGCTGAAATCGGTTAAAGGGACCGCGCATGGCCTTTCCACCACGGGGGTAATATGTACATAATTGGGCAGGGTCAAAACAGGCATGGGTCACATTGCAACGCCCGCCACCTGAGACCAATACCTTGCTCAACAGTTTTTCGGAACGTTCTATCAACAGGACCTTTACCGAGGCACCTTGCATTTTCGCCAATTCGCCAACGCGGATCGCGCCGAAAAAACCAGCCGAACCACCACCAACCACAACGACATCCTGAACTTGCATAAATGAACCCTCGAAAAATATTTACACAGCTTTAATAACTGCAAAAATGGCCAAATGATACAATACTTCAAGTATGTTACCCGATTTCCGTGTACGACAACGAGATTACTTGCTCGAGATCACCCGCGCGATCACCCAGGAATTGGATTTGCAAAAGGTGCTCAAGCGTATTTTACGTATTTCCATCGAAATGTTGGCCGGGCAAGCCGGGCTAATCGCGCTTAAAGAACCGCGCAAATGGTCTGTAGCCGCTGCCCAAGGCATTCCTTCGGCTTTTTTGCGTTACTTGGAACCGTTGCTTGCGGAAGAAAACGCCACGAATTTAGACCTTGAAGAACTGAACCGCATGCTCAAGGAACTAACCTACACCTCAAGCCAAGGCTTGCTTAACGGCACCGCATTGCCATTGGTTACCCACAATCAGGTGATCGGCGTCATCTTCATTTTCCGTTCATACGATGATTCTTTTTCCTTCAACGACAACCAGGTGCTGCAAACCTTCGCAGACCAAGCTGCCATCGCGGTATTCAACGCCCGCCTGTATAGCCAAGTGATCATCGAGAAACAGCGCCTCGACGCCATCATCGATAGCGCCGCTGATGGCATCCTGATCCTTAATCCAGACCATTCTATTGAGCGGGTGAACGACGCTTTTGAGCGGATCTATGGCCAGACCGATGACCAACTGCGCGGCGTTCAACATGATGAGGTCATCCAATGGGTCAAAAAACCGGATGGCATCACCCTTCAGATCGCTGAATCTGGCGGATGGCCGTTTACCCGGCAAGAGAACCTGTATGTAGAAGGGGATCTGAAAAGGCCCGAACCCCCCAATGTGCCAGTTGGCATCACCTATGCTCCCTTGCTTGCCGCCAATGGTGAGTTGCGGAATATTATTGTGACCGTCCGGGATATCACCCATTTCCGAAATGCCGATGAGATGAAAGCTACGTTCATCTCAATCGTTAGCCACGAACTTAAAACCCCTGTCGCGTTGATCAAAGGATATGCTTCAACTTTACGCCGAGACGATGCACGCTGGGATCGAGCCGTCATTCAGGATAGCCTGTCTGTCATCGAGGATGAAGCCGACCACCTGACACATATGATCGAGGATCTGCTGGATGCGTCCCGATTGCAGGCTGGTGGCATGGCGCTCAACCGTACCGATTTTTCAATCAGGGACCTCGCGATAAGATCGGCGGAAAAATTTCAAATCCAAACCCGCAAACACACCATTCAGGCAACCATCCCGCCCGATTTTCCGATCATTCTTGCCGATGAAAACCGCATCAGCCAGGTTTTTAACAACCTAATTTCTAACGCCATCAAGTATTCCCCCGATGGCACCATCACGATCAGCGGAAAGGTTACACATGAATCTGTGATCATTTCGATCACCGACCAAGGACCAGGAATAGACCCTAGTGACATGCCTCACATATTTGATCGGTTTTATAGGGCAGATAAAGCTGCCAGAAAAACCAAAGGTGCTGGTTTAGGTTTGTACCTTGCCAGGGCGATCATTGAAGCCCACGATGGGCGAATCTGGGTAGAACCTGTTAACGGACGGGGAGCAAGCATATCCTTCTCGTTGCCATTGGATACCAAAGTAAATAAATAACCTCATATTAGGAAGTACACCATGCCTCAAACACAAGTATCCTGTCCACGTTGCCGCCAACCTGTCTCCGCGATGGTTGAACAACTCTTTGATGTAACCAGCGACCCTGAATCCAAGAAGCGATTATTGGGCAGGGTTTCCAATTATATTCGGTGCCCCCAATGCAAATTTGAAGGTCCGCTCGCCACCCCGATCGTGTATCACGATAACGACAAAGAATTACTGCTGACTTACTTCCCATCTGAACTGGGCATGTCAGTAAATGACCAAGAAAAATTGGTCGGGCCGTTGATCACACAAGCAATGAACAAATTACCCCAAGAAAAACGGAAGGGCTACCTGCTCAGGCCGCAATCCTTCTTTACCTTTCAAACATTGCTCGAAAAGATCCTGGAAAAAGACGGTATCTCCAAAGAAATGATCGACGAACAACAAAAGCAATTAGCCTTGATCCAACGATTGATGCAGACCGCGACGGCATCTGTTCGAGTCGATATCATAAATCAGGAAGCTGCGATCATCAACGAAAAATTCTTCGCACTGTTCGAGCGTGTGGCTCAATCTGCCGCTGCTTCTGGCCAAGAGCAGGCAGTTCAGGCCTTTGCCACAATGCAACAAGAACTGCTTGAGAACAGTGAATATGGCAAAAAGGTAAGCGAACAAATGGGTGAAGTAGAACAGGCAATGAAGACCTTGCAAGAAGCCGGAAACAGCCTTACCCGCGAAAAATTATTGGAAATCTTTTTGGACGCACCCAATGATGCCCGATTGAACGCATTGATCAACCTATCACGCGCAGGGTTGGATGATAAATTCTTCGAAATGTTGTCCTTGCAAAAGGCAGCAGCAACAGAACAGCGAGCCACACAGCTGGCCGAACTTGAGGTCAAATTGGTGAGCTACATCCATAAAGTGGATGAAATGATGCAAGGTCAGATCCAACAAGCTGAGCAATTCATTGAGGCTTTAATTGCGGAATCAGATATTGCCAAGGCAACAATGGAAAATATCGACGCATTTCAAAGTGAGATCACGATCCATGTATTGGAAGAAAAATTACGCGAAGCCCACGAAACCAAGCAAGCAGACCGATTGCAGAAATTGCAAACAGTTCTCTCCGTATTGCAACAAGCCAGCACTCCACCGGAAGTGGAAGTTATCAATGAGATGGTAGAGATCGCCCACGACCCAGCCGCCTTGGGCAAATTTATGGAGCAAAACCACCATTTGCTAACCAACGAGTTAAGCAGCATGCTTGGAAATCTGATCCAGCAAGTGGAACAAAGCGGAAAAGATGACCCCCAAACCAAAGAAGTCCTCGGCAGGCTTCATACAGTCTTCAATGCCGTTATCGGCCGGGCGATGAGAATGAATATTGCCAACGCTGATTAAAAGATCGGTTGGATTCGGACGTTCTCAACCTTTACACCATGCCCGCGGACTGTCACAATATAATCCATCGTGGGGTCAGCGGTTTTAAGCCTGTCTCGCAACCGGCGAATTAGCGCATCCAACGCTTGCTCCGAGACCCCATCTGACTGTTCCGAACCCCAAACAGCTTCAATCAATTCAGAACGAGAGGCAACCTTGCCTTCCAAACTACACAAATAGTGCAACAATAAAAATTGCTGGGCTGAAAGTGGAGGCACAAGTTGGCGATTATTGACCCATACCTGCCGGGACCCAAAATCTACCATCAGTTTCATCAAAGCCGGGTGGGCATCTCCCAAGGGCATGGTTGCCTCAGATGTGACAAATTGGAACTCGGCTATTCCCGCCAAGACAAACACATCACCATCCATAAGGACCATTTTTCCTTTCAGAGCTTCCTCCTTAAGGTAAGTTCCATTTTTACTTCCCAGGTCCTCAATCTCTACTCCACGCTTTCCGGGTTGCAACCGTACATGAAAACGGGAAATCTGTCTGTCTCGTATGACGATATCACAACCAGCATCCCGTCCAAGCATAAGTGGCCGATCGATGAGCCACCGTTGGCCGTCATGTTCACCTTTGGTTCCCACTAATATGGGGGCGTCATTTGATTTCATGAGTGATTTATCCCGGTTCCCATTACGCTATAATATAGCAGATTTTCTTAAATAATAATTCAAATTTAGTTTGTAATACTATATAAATAGCAAGCCATTTATTTGTGGAGAAAGAGCCGAAATGCCCATCCCCCTGGACGCCGGGAATGTTTTACGTAACCGCTACAAGATCATCGACCGCATTGGCCAGGGCGGGATGGGTAACATTTACTTGGCGGAAGATACCAGGCTATCTGGCCGAAAATGCGCTGTAAAAGAAGTGGAACATGACAAAGCATTAAGCGCTGATATATTGCATGAAGCCCGTGTCCAATTCGAACGCGAAGCATCGGTATTGGCGCGTTTGGACCATCCCAATTTGCCAAAAGTATCAGATTTCTTTTCGGCCGGCGAGCGCGATTACCTGGTAATGGATTACGTACCCGGTGAAGACCTGCGCACACTCTTACTGGACGCCCGCGGCCGCAACGAATTCCTAGCCGAAAAGGATATCCTGGATTGGATCTCTCAATTGGCCGACGCCCTATTTTACTTGCACAGCCAAAATCCCCCCATTGTCCACCGTGATATCAAACCATCCAATATGAAGATCACGCCCGATGGCTACTTAAAATTGGTCGACTTCGGTTTGGTTAAAATACTCACCCCAGGCGAAGATACGATCACAATCATCCAAGGGCAGGGCACTTTGCTTTATACCCCTCTGGAGCAGTATGGCGGGTCGGATACACATACCGATGTCCGCTCTGACATATACGCGCTATGCGCAACAATGTACCATTTGCTAACCGGCCAAGCGCCACTGGATGCCCGCCAAAGATTCTTAAACCCCCAATTGGATATTGACCCGCGTCAGATCAACCCAGCCATTACTCCCCGTACTCAAAAAGCGATCCTGTGGGGTCTGGAGATCCACCCAAACCAGCGGCCAGAATCGATCGATATATTCAGAAAGTATCTATTTGGTACCAAAGAACTGCCATCGCGACCCAGCCTTCGCCCTACACACATTCGCCTGCTAGACCGGTTATTGGAACCCCCTGAGGTGGTTTTGGTCTCTCTCGCGATCGTGCTACTTTTCTTCAGCCTTATTTCTACGGTCAGCCAATAGCATCCAGCCTACCCCGGTTGCAACTCCAAAGACCTCTCCCAAAACGGCAGGTTGTATGTACGCGACCAATCCAATCGCTTGCGCTTTTTCCAGGCCTGCACCACCATTAAACATGATGAAGTTGTACACCAGCAAGCCACCTACTACCGCCAAAATTGCCAACCTCAAAGCCCAAATATTGTCCAATATCTGGCTCGCTACTACGTACGTAAGCAACATCCCGGCAAAGATCACCAATATGATCAGCAGCCAACCAGCAAATTTTGGTGTGCCTTTTTCAACCAAAAAAGGTGAGATATCTGATTCCGCGATTGCTGCGGGGTCGATTTGCTGCGTGGGTGCAGGATCAGGCTGCATAAAATCTGGCGTAGGAGTAACAATGATGATCGTAGAACCTTGGTTGCTAACATCCAGTTGGATGATCTCTGACGTGGTCGCAGATTGGCTGGCGGCAGTGATCTCTAAAAAGCCGGTTTTTTCCAGCCTAAAACTGGCGGTAGCACGCCCATCAATGGTCACCGATTCCACTTGCTGCATAAATTCATCGGATGTTGAGAGATTAAATAATACGGGCGTACCATCCGGGACTGGGTGCAAATTGTGGTCAATGATCACCCCCGTTTGTACATATAAAGTGTCGCCCTCTCTAAAAACCGGTTCTGCGGTGGGGAGCGGAAGGGTGGTTGGTTGTGGCAAATTAGGGCTTTCATCATTGGCCAAGGCATCCATCGCGTTAGGCAACACCACAAGTGGATTTTCCTTGAATAATCTCAGGCTAAGTACCTGATGAGCAGATGGCGCTGTCACGTTAATTAGGTCATATCCAGTTCCGGGAATTGAAACAGGTGAAGCCCCGATCGGGGATAACTCCTGAAATAATAATCGGGCAGCCATCGTGATGAACGCATCGCCAGGATCATACATATTATAGAATGCGGTCAGGCGGGAGATGTCGGTTGAATCGAGATAATATGGCGCCCCAAACGAAAAAAGGATCACTTTCTTGTTCGCGAAGAGCCCCTGTTTCTCATTAAGGAATTTTCTCAGGGTCTCCAATTGAGTGCTGCCTTCCGGGATATCCTGCACCAGAAGCACGATCCATTCAGCTCGACCCAAGGCATTTGCCAAATCCAAGTTTTCACTATATCCGTCCAACCAGTCCCCCAGTTCATCAACAGAAAAAGAGGAGAGGTGGGATGGCACAACCAATCCGTCTGCCAATGGGCCATACAACCGGTTTACCATGGTCTGAAAGTACTCTTTTGGCATAATTTGGGTTTGGGTACAAGTGGCACATTGCTGGCCAACCCGAACATCAGTAATAAATACCAGGTAGTCCAATACCGATGGAGGGTCTGGCAATACAGTTGAAAGCTCGGCTAATGTTGGGCTAACCAAGGTAGCCGACTGCCTTGCGATTGAAAAATTAAGGTCATTTGTTAATAGTTCTCCCGTTCCCAGGGAAGGTTCTGGGTTAAGCGGTTGTAAGGGAGAAAAATCGCCGAATAGCCGATATTTGTGTTGCAAAACCCTGCGCAACGAAGCATCTACCAAATGGGCAAAGTTGTCATCATCCTGGTAGCGTTGGGTAAAAAACGCCAAGATCTCAGTAACACTTGTAAAGTTATCGCTGTTCACACCAGCCCGTATATCCCCCAACACCAGCAGGTCATTGCCGGCCAAAAAGGCGTCACGCGCCACCAAGCGTGGATTAAACGACTGAGATGCAGGATCAAAGAATTGCCGAACCGAAAGGGCTCCGAGGTCATCGCTCACCACGAGGCCCCCGGTATCGCGCCATGCTTTCAATTCAGCGATATCCAGGAGTTGCGCCAGCGCGTTTTGGTCAAAACTGATCGGTTTGGTTGTCGCGCGGATATTCCCCTGAAAACCCTGATAACGAATATGGCCAACCAATATGCCATCCAATCTGTTGTCGGGGATAATTTCAGGCTCCATTACCCGGTAATAAGGTAACAGTTCGTAGGTTTGCAATTGCTCCAGGGATTTTCTAATGGTAGGGATTTCAAGGTCTGCCTGCCGGTTAGAACCACCCCTGCCCGGAAAGTGCTTGGCGAAGACTGCAATCTTGCCAGATGAGCCGCTTTTGATCCCGGATATGTAGTGCCGACCCAATTCCCCAACCCAATAAGGATCGCCTCCAAAGGTCCGGGTAGATAACTCCGGATTGGCCGCTGGTTCATCAGACGTAAGCACATCCAAGGACAACCCATAATACAAATTGAACCCCAACGCTGAAAGCTCATAGCCCATTGTTTGCCCGGCCTGATTTGCCAAATTGGTGTTCCAAGTGGCGCCGATCGACATTTGGTTTGGGATTCGTGTTAACCCTGTAAGGATCTGGTCATTGGGGAATCCGCCACCTTCCTGCGAGATACCGATGTACAAGGGTACGATCAAGCCATTTTCTCCACGGCTGGCAGTTTGTATCTCCGCATTTTGCCGTTGCAGATCATTGATCAATTCTCGTGCATGGGTGGTGGTCGATTCTTCGGTAAAATTACTCCGATCTGCGCTCAAGATCACCCCGCCAACATGGTACTCATTGATCAACCTAAATGGTATAGAGTTGTCAGCGGAAGCCGCGCCATCAAAAGAGACCAAAAAAAGCTGGCCAACTCTTTCGGCTGCGGTCATTTTGGCGATAACGCGCTCAACTGCATCGTCGGTTTGGGCGAAAGCGGAAGATACTGGCGTTGAGGCAATGAATAGCGTAATTGCCAAAATAACGCGAATCCCTTGTTGGAGTATCTTTGAGCAACATTTACGCAAATACATTAGGTTTGTTGGTTTTCCCTGTGAATCTTATAATTCCACAAAAAAAGAGGAGGCTGCTGCGTCGATGAGTTGGACTGTCATAGCTGGCTTTACATCCAAATAGCGCGAAATATCCGTGATCTGGTTACAAATGTCGCGAGGATGGGAAGCCCTCAGTTTTCGGCCTGGTTTCTCGTACCACTCCCGCAATAAGTGAGCCAACCCATCGTCGCTGTATTCAATTTTTTTCGATTCAGCCATTCGGATAAATATTTGCCTGTATTCTTGTAAGCTTGGGTCCGTTATCTCAATCTTGTGGCGCAATCTGCGCAAAAATGCTTCATCCACCAGATCCTTTGGAGGCAGGTTGGTTGAGAAAACCACCATCACATCGAAGGGTATCTCGATCTTTTTGCCGGTATGCAAGGTAAGGAAATCGATCTTGTTTTCGAGCGGAACAATCCACCTGTTTAGCAGATCTACCGGACGGACAAGTTGGCGCCCAAAGTCATCAATCAACAAGCTCCCTCCATTGGCCTTAACCTGAAATGGAGCCTCGTAATATTTCGTATCCGTATTGAAAACAAGGTCCAATCCATTCAAGGTCAACTCTCCACCCACAACAATGAACGGCCTGTAAATTTGCACCCAACGCTGATCGGGTTTTTCAGAACTGACCACACTCATAGGATCGTTGGGGTCAATCTTGCTGGCAGGCGCAACCCGGGTATGGTTGATCTCGTCAAATAATTTGATCACCTGGCCATCAATGAAAAGTGAGTATGGGATGTACATCGTCCCTTGGTTCACCAAGCCGCCAAACGCCCTGGCAATACTGGTCTTGCCATTTCCTGGAGGTCCATACAAAAAAATCGAAGAGCCTGAGTTAACCGCCGGGCCTAATTTCTCGACAATCGCTGATGCCAAAACAAGGTCCTTGAGCATTACATCAACGTCGGTTTTCGTTACTGTTTTATTTCGCTTTCCCTGAGACAAAATGGCTTGGTTGTAAACTGATAGCGGAACTGGTGCCGGGCCAGCATAGGTGTTACGTTCAATCTCATTCTTTGCGCGCTCAATTCCTTGTTGGGTGATCAAGTACTGGTATGCCCCTTCGCCATAACCTCCCAACGAAGTTTTGATCTCAACAAGTTTTTCTTGTTTGAGAGCGTTTAATACCGAATCCGTCACACCAGTTAAGGGCAAAGCAAGAGCATCTGAAATTTGGCTGCCGGTAAGGTTGCCCTGATAATACAGGATCTTAAGGATGTGGTCTTGTAACCAAAAAAGAGGCAATCCGGTATCTTCCAATTTCTTTATCACCGGTGGAATAAAACCGGATGGTTCGCTCTGGCTATTTTGGTTGAAAAAATCATGAAGGGTTAGCTCACTCATATGGTTCCCTATGGATTAAATTTTGTTTGAATAAAATTATAGCATTTTGCCACACCTGTTTTCTTGAAGTGATCGACCAGGGTGCCTATATAGTATAATTTTTCTCATGAACTTATCCGTCCTCATCCCTGTTTATAACGAAAAAAATACGATCGATGAGATTTTGCAACGAGTGCTGGAGACCGGTCGCGCCTTTGAGATCATCGTCGTCGATGATGGGTCGAAGGATGGCACAAGGGAACTTCTTGAAAAATATAAGAATCACCCTGTCATCAAAGTGGTCTTGCACGAAAGAAATGGCGGCAAGGGGGCTGCGTTGCGCACCGCCATCCAAACCGCTACTGGCGATGTAATGCTGATCCAGGATGCCGACTTGGAATATGACCCAATCGAATACGAAAATCTGTTAAAACCGATCCTCGCGAACAAGGCCGATGTTGTTTACGGCTCTCGGTTCTTGGGCGCTCCTCACAGGGCTATCTTGTTTTGGAATATGGTAGCCAACAAATTACTCACCATGATGACCAACATTTTATATAACACCATCCTCTCAGACATGGAAACCGGCTACAAGGTCTTTCGGAGAGAAGTTGTGGCGGATATGAAATTGCGCGCCAACCGCTTCGACTTTGAACCGGAGTTTACCGCAAAGATCCTAAAAAAAGGTGTGCGCGTATTTGATGTACCGATCACCTTCAATCCGCGCGAATACTCTGAGGGTAAAAAGATCGGTATTTGGGATGCCTTTGAGGCGGTTTGGGCGTTGATTAAATACCGTTTTGTAAACTAAAACTGGCGTTATTGAAAAATAAAAGATCCCAATCGGGATCTTTTTTGTATCAAAACTTGATATCTTTCAGTTTCAGTTGCAAATTACTCACCCCATTATATTCATTGATCTCCAAGGCATACAAAATATCAATCCTTTTGGGTAAAGAGGACGCTAAATGGCCAAAATTGAATCCGATCGCATCTACTGGCCCTCTGTCACTGCTAAGAGTCAACTTGAGGTGTTTGCCATCCGCGCCAACGGTTCGTTTTCCTCGCACCTCAACGTTTCGGCTAACAAACACAGCATCTGGGTTTTCTTGCCCGGTAGGCTGAAAGTATTCCAAGTGTTCTACAGTTTCGAGGGTCAGGTCACTTAATTCAACTTCAAGGTCTACCCGAACGGTCCTTGCGAGATCTTCAGGCAATCTTTCGGCCACATCGGCATTGATACAAGCCTTAAAATCTTCCAGTTTATCGTTGGCGATCGTAAAACCCGCAGCGGCTGCATGCCCGCCATATTTAATAAAAAAATGAGACATCCTGTCTAAGGCATTACTAAGATGGTACTCAGGGATGGAGCGGCAAGAACATCGGGTAGTACCTTCTTTTTCGTCATATGCGCCTACAATCGCTGGCCGATAAAAGGTCTCACAAAGTTTCGAGGCTGCCAAACCAACGATACCATGATTAAATTCCGTAGAGACCGCAAAGAGCAGATTTGGGTTCGACTGCTGTTGGGTTGCCAATTCCAATGCCTTTTCCTGGATATCTCTGGTGATCTTTTGGCGCTCATTGTTCCTTACATTCAATTTCTGCGCCAATTCTCCAGCCAAAGCTATGTCCTTGGTGCTAAGTAAATAGAATGAAAGTAATGCGCTTTCCAAGCGCCCGGCGGCATTCAATCGCGGCGCCAATGAGAAACCGATCGAGGTCGCGGTGGCTTTGCTCAGTTTAACATCGGCAACCGCGGCCAAAGCCGCGATACCTTGGCGCTGCGTAACCCTCAACCTGCGCAATCCTCTTCGCACCAACTGCCTGTTTTCTCCCCTCAATGGAGCAACATCTGCAACAGTTCCCAGCGCCACCAAATCTAAAAATTCGGTTGGATCATATGGCAAAACACCTTCCTGTTTTACGCTTTGCTCAGCCAGGGCAACTGCCACTTTGTAGGCAATGCCAACCCCGGCCAGAGATTTTTCAGGATACAGATCGCCTGACTGTTTTGGGTTGATCACTGCATAAGCCACGGGAATGACGTCTCCTGGATCATGATGGTCGGTAATGATAAGGTCGAGCCCGATTTTGGTGGCATGTTCCGCTTCCGCGATCGACCGGATACCACAATCCACCGAGATGACCAGGGATATGCCCTCCGCCTTAAGATACGTAAGTGCCTCGGTATTTAGGCCATACCCTTCCTCAAATCGGTTTGGTATATACTCGCGAACATCCAATCCTAGCAAACCAAGCGCTTCTACCAACAATGTTGTTGAGGTAACACCGTCAACATCATAATCTCCATAGATCGCTACTTTTTCCTTATTTTGTTTTGCCAAAAATACTCGCTCAACCAAGCGATTCATGCCCATTAATAATCCAGGAGAGGTGTCAAAATCGACCTGAGCCCGAAGAAATTTCCGGGCAGCGTCATCGGTGGTCAGACCACGGTTGAACAACAACTGCCGCATGATTGGTGGAAAAGCGGATAACTTTGTCGAAATTTCGGGGGGAATAATGGGAGAAATTTTCCAGTTTTGTTCCATAGGTTTGCCTTTCCTGTGCCCAATCTTATCATCATCCCTGATTGTCTTGCTATAATCGTATCAGAAAGTACCCCCACCGAGGTGTCCATGAAGATCATCGTCTGTGTTAAACAAGTTGTCGATTCTGAGGCTACGATCCACCTTGCCCAAGATACCATCTCATGGGGAGATTCCCCTTTCATCCTTAACCCATTCGACGAATACGCTGTTGAAGCCGGGTTAAAACTAAAAGACTTACACAATGCCGAAGTGATCGCCCTGGGTATTGGAAAACCGGGAGAGACCGATGCATTGCGCCGGGCATTGGCAATGGGCGCAGATTCAGCCATGCAAATCACCGTGGAGGATCCCTCCAAAATGGATACTTTGTCGGCAGCACGGCTGGTCTCCGCTGCGATCGAAAAAATCGGAGATGTGCAGCTGGTACTGTTCGGCAGACAGTCCCTGGATTCAGGAAGCGGAATTGTCGCGGCACAGACCGCTCGCACCCTTGGTTGGCCATTGCTCGGTTACATCGGCAAGATCGATCTCGAAGGCGACAGCATTATGGCTGAACGATTTTTGGAGGAGAAAAAGCTGACCATAAAAAGCCACATGCCAGCAGCCATTTCGGTGGTCCAATCCATTGGGGAACCCAGATACCCTTCCTTTATTGGGATCAAAAGGGCGCAAAAAGCCGAGATCCAAGTCATGCCAGCCGCAGAGTTGGGTAATTATCCTGATGGCAGCCGTTTATTGCATGATTCCTTCGCCTTACCACTAAAAAAAACCACCACCTGTGAGTTCATCACCGGCGATTCTTCGTCCGAACTGGCAGAAAAAACCGTACAAAAGATGATGGAGCGAAAGATCCTATGAAATGTATGGTCTACCTTGAGACTCTGGGGGGAAAAATCACCCCTCCAAGCGCTGAAGCACTCGGTGCCGCCAAACAACTGGGCGAAACAATGGCCGTCATATCTGGGTTGTCTGCTTCCTCTGCCACGGGAGATGCCTTTGGCTACGGTGCAACCGCAGTCGCGGTATTGAACACCCTTCAAAATGAAGAGTTTGTTGCCGAACACTTTTGTGAAGCAATCGCCCCATTTATAAGAGACCAGAAACCAGACTTGGTCCTGTTTCCGAACAGCTTTGAGTGTCGCGAGTTAGCTGGTATGCTCTCGGTTGACCTCGATAGCCCGATTGCCACAGACGTGGTACGGATTGAAACCAGAGGCGAAACAATATTGGTTGAAAGACCGATCTACGAAGGCAAGGCATTTGAAAAAATAGCTTTGGGGGAAGGCATAAAATTGGTCACCTTGCGCGCGCGCGCGTTTAACCAGCCTGAACTTTCCGCTGCTTCCAATGGGACGATTTTTGGTATTGATATGGCAGCAAAACGAATGGTTGAAGTGCTCGCCAAAAGCGAAGCACAAGGCGGTGTGAGCCTCTCAAGCGCAAAGGTAGTGATTTCGGGTGGGCGCGGCATCACCAATTGTAAGCAATTGGCTGGTGATGAAACAGCCAGCGCAAAAAGAGGTTTGATATTACTCGAGGAGTTGGCTGAGACAATGGGTGGCGCTGTAGCAGGATCGCGGGCGATCGTTGACGCTGGTTATCTGCCTTATTCCCACCAGGTGGGTCAAACTGGCAAGCTGGTCTCTCCTGATGTATATATCGCGGCGGGAATTTCTGGTTCGATCCAACATATCGTTGGCATGCGTTCGAGCAAACTTATCATTGCAGTCAACAAAGACCCCGAAGCACCGATCTTTGAGGTTGCAGATCTTGGCGTGGTTGCCGATCTGTTTGAGTATTTACCGGCGCTGAATGAGGATCTAAAAAAGAAATTGGGGTAAGGTTTTGGTTAGCAAACATATCGCGGAGATCATTTCATGATCCGCAAGACATTTTTTGTAATAACCGCCCATCTGGAGGTTAGGTGAACCAAAGGTGATGACAGGCGGGTGACCGGATTGGCTTGCCTGATATTTTCACGCAGTTGGTCTGCGGTCTCGAACACGGGTAAATCAAGGTAGGATCGCCCAATTTCGAATAAACTATGCGCATCAGAACCAACAGTGATTGGCATTGCGTGGGAGGCGGCAAATTTTAACGCTTTTTGGTTGAATGCCACATCCACGCAGCGCGAATTGAACCCCTCGATCGCATCCAGAAATGGCAGCATTTCTTGCAAGAATTCAGGATCCCAGTGGCCTTTTCGATGCACATCATATGGGTGCGAGAGGCTGATGAATGCATTTTGCGCCCGCAACATTTCGAGCACCTTTATGGGGTGTAAACCAGCCGGAATTTCCTCTTGCACAAATGCCGCCAAGATCTCGCCATGCGTGGTCATGATCTCTTCCCCAACAATTACGAAATCTGGCGCAAATTGCCTTGCAGCGAGTGCGCCCTGAATACTGTTGTGGTCAGTGATGACCAGTTTTGTCAAACCCGCCTTTTTGGCTGCGGCAACAACATCTTCTGGTTTCGAAAGGCAATCCTTGGATGCGACTGTATGGCAATGAAAATCTACTTTATCTGATACCATGGCCAAATTATACCGACTGAACCGTGTATTTGTGAATTTGATATACTAATTAAACCGAATGATCAACCAGCCACGCGAAAGGAGAATCGGATGGACACATACCAAGGGCACGATGGACCGGTAGTTGTGATCGGCGCATCCAGCTTGGATGTTGTCGGCAAACTCAACGCGGCACTCACCCCAGAAACATCCAATCCAGCACAAATCCGCTCCTCCTTCGGTGGAGTAGCACGGAATGTCGCTGAAAACTTGGCGCGCCTGGGGCAGGCAGTTGCATTGCTTTCAGTGGTGGGTAAAGATCGGATCGGCGATGAGTTACTTCAACACACAGCAGAAGCGGGCGTGGATGTTTCCCGGGTACATCGTACCGATAAATTCCCAACCAGTTTTTATATGGGTGTTGTAGGGGTTGATGGTAAAAAAGAATTTGCCTTTGATGATATGCGTATTGCTGATGAACTCAGTGAGGCGTATGTTACATATCACGAAGACATGATCAGCGCGGCTTCGCTGTTGTTCATCGACGCGAATGTTCCATCCCAGACCATGGCACGCGCCATTGAGATTGCCCGTTATAGCGGAATTCCAATCTGCGCTGACCCAACTTCCGTCGTGTTATCACCCCACCTATTCCCATATCTAAAAGAGATCAACATTATTGTCCCTTCTGCTTCCGAGGCTTCGGCATTGTTGTTGCAATCGATCGATCCTAATGATATTGACCAGGCCTTGCAAGCCGCCAGGCATTTGGTATCCTTGGGCGTGGATGAAGCATTTATTTCGATCGGGGAGAACGGGCTTTGTTATGCCTCTTCCGAGACAAGTGGCCATGTGCCCGGTTTTTATTCAGAGATAAAAGACCCAACCGGGGCAGGTGACGCCCTGACCGCTGCGGTCCTTTTCTCCCACCTCAATCAAATCGCCATCGATGACGCCGCGAAATTGGCCATTTCTGCCGCGGCGATCACAATGCGGTATCAAGGCACAGTCGACCCTGACATATCGTTGGAAAAACTGTACGATGAATTACCTATTTAAACTCACCCAAAAGGAACAACCCAATGAAAGTTGATACAAATTTTTTCCACTTTTCCAACGAGGTACTAAACGCCCGCATCCTTGGCCAACCAATTGTTGCCTTGGAATCTACAGTGCTAACCCATGGTTTGCCCGCCCCTCAAAATGCTGAATTAGCCAAGAATATGGAAGAAGTTGTGCGGACGAATGGCGCAACCCCCGCAACGATCGCCTTGTTGGATGGCAAGGTGCATGTGGGCATGGAACCACCCCAGATCGAAAAATTGATCGCTGCCAACAATCCGCTCAAGATCAGCCTGCGGGATTTTGCCACCGCCATCACCCAAAAACGGCCAGGTGGAACAACTGTCGCCGGCACAATGTTCGCTGCCGAAAAAACGGGCATAAGCGTTTTTGCTACCGGTGGCATCGGTGGTGTCCACAAGGAAGCGGAGCTTGACATTTCCACCGACCTGATTGCGCTCTCCAATATTCCGGTGCTTGTTGTCTGCGCTGGCGCAAAATCAATCCTCAACCTGCCAGCCACTTTGGAATATTTGGAAACGATGGGTATCCCGGTGATTGGCTACAAAACCTCAATTTTTCCGGAATTTTATTCCCGCGGTTCTACCCTGCGGGTCAGTGCCCAGATGGATGATGTTGATGAAATTGCGGAATTCGCCAAAAACCATTGGGGCCTGGGCATGCGTTCTGGCATCTTGGTTTGCCAGCCTGTAGAAATGGAATATGAGATCAGTGACGATGTGATGGCGCCGATCCTCCGACAGGTCTCCGCGGAAGTCAAGGAATTGCAATCTCAGCACAAGCTAAGTGGCCAACAGGTTACACCCTACGAATTAATGCGCGTGAATGAACTGACCAACGGCCGATCATTGCAGACCAATATGCGCTTCCTGATCAACAACGGGGCGCTTGCGGCCAAAATTGCCGTAGCAGTCAATAAAAACAACGCTATTGCTTCTGCATAGTCTGCGAAGATTTTCCGGTTGACAAGGCAGTTTAAGGTATTGTGGAGGTGGCGGTTAGCTGCCTGGTCGCGGTTGGCAAAGGTGTTTTGGTAAATGTTGGCGCTTTTGTAGGCACACGTGTGTCGCTCGGCGCCAAGGTTGGTGTTGGTGCTTTGGTATGGGTAGCGGTTGGTAACAATGTAGGCCGTGGGGTAGGGGTATTTGTTGGCAAGTCACCCTCAATGGTAAAGCTACCCACGGTCATCCAGTCAAACCCCACAAAGATCTGGGCCTGATACTCGCCGGGCAACAAATTGGCAACACTGCTATCCAACTCAGCAAAACCATAGCCGCCAATGTCATCTTGCCATTCAAGGGTTTCATAATGAACCAGCTCGTCATTTCGGTACCATAACACAGACCATTGCACACCTGTGCTCATTCCATCGTAACTAAAGGTTGCAACCACTTTTTTAATCGGGTATTCAAAACTGGTACTTTCCCCTATGGGGCTGTATGTCTTCAGGTCCAAGCCTTTGGAAAATACAAGCGGGCTAAAAACCACCTCTGGGTTGGGAGATACTTCGCTCGTAAAATTGAATTGCACTTCAAATGGTATGGAAGGTGTAGGGCTGGGCAGCGGAGTCTCAGTTACGGATGGTGTTTCGGTGATGGTCGGTGTTTGAGTGATTGTAGGAGTAAGCGTGATCGTGGGAGTCAGTGTTATTGTTGCTGTAAGGGTAGGGGTCGGCGATGGTTTATAGAATACATAGATCACTGGTTCGGCATATTGCGAAAAAAACATTGCGCTTGCCATAAAAATCAGCGAAGAAAAAATAAGCGACCACCCTCGGGCGATCAGTTGTTGGCGAAGGCGAAAATAGAGCAGTTTTCTACCTTTTTGGATGGACCGAACCCCCATCCAAAGTGTGGCAACCAATCCGATCACGGATAAGACCAATGCTGTGGTGACACCTGCCTTAATATCCATGAAAAAAATTATAATCTACCTTGAAAGTCAGGATTTGGTATAAAGGATTGGAACACCATGAACAAAAATTTGATCTTCCTAAAACTCGGCGGTTCTCTGATCACCAACAAAGACCAGGCATCAACCTTGCGGCCAGATGTTTTATCGCGTTTGGCAAAAGAGATTGCCAGGGCGTTGCAGGCGGATCCACAATTATCAGTTCTGGTAGGGCACGGTTCAGGATCATTTGGGCACGTCGAGGCAAAAAAGCATGGTACCCGCAATGGGTTTACACCTCACACTAATGACACAAACCAACCAGATTATTGGAAAGGTTTTGCGCAGGTGTACAGGCAAGCCCACAAGTTGCACACTCTGGTCATGGATGAACTGCATTCAGCTGGAATATTGGCCATATCGTTTCCACCGAGTGCATCCGTTGAATCCAGCGATCATCAGATCACTAACTGGTCTACCAGTAACATCGTGCACGCCTTACAAGCCGGGCTCGTTCCAGTAATTTTCGGCGATGTCGTTTTCGACAGAAAAATCGGCGGAACGATTGAATCAACCGAGGAACTATTTTCATACCTATGTACCAGGCTCAAACCTGGACGCATCCTCATTGCAGGTGTAGAAGATGGTGTTTGGCTGGATTATCCGGCCAATACCAAACTATGTACCCAGATCTCTTCCGCCAATATTGAGGAGGTCCTTCCCTCGCTTCAGGGATCGCGAAGTACAGATGTGACCGGTGGCATGGACACCAAGGTTAGGGAAATGCTTGCTCTTGCACATTCATCGCCAGGGCTTCAGATCATCATCTATAATGGCACCCAGGCTGGTAGCACTTTAGCGGTAATGTTGGGAGAACAACGCGGAACAACCATTTGTTGAGATGAATTGCCATTTGGATAATTTGTCTAACAACTTATGACAAAATTATGACATCCTTCAATTGAATTAATGGGATAAGTCAAAGATAATATTATGTTGTTAGACAAATTTTGCGAGGAGATAAAATGGCCAGGAAATTCACCCCCACCCCAATCAAGCTATTAAATCCCGTCCCTTCCGACATAGATATAGCCCAGGCAGGTACTCTAAAACCGATCACCCAGATCGCGGAAGAGCTTGGAATCGAAGAAAATGAGCTTGAATTATTTGGGCCTTACAAAGCCAAGATCAAGTTAGAGATCTTGGATCGGCTAAATGATCGCCCTGACGGCAAATACATTGATGTCACCGCAATCACCCCAACCCCATTGGGCGAAGGGAAGACAACAACAACCGTCGGGCTTTCTCAGGCATTAGGCGCGCACCTTGGTAAAAAGGTAATGACAGTCATTCGCCAACCATCGCAAGGTCCTACCTTTGGCATCAAAGGTGGAGCGGCGGGCGGCGGGTACAGCCAGGTCATTCCGATGGAGGATTTCAACCTGCACCTCACCGGCGACATCCATGCCATCACAGCGGCACACAACCTTTGTTCCGCAGCGCTGGATGCCCGCATGATGCATGAAGTGAATACTCCCGATGACGGAAAATTATTCGACGCTTTATGCCCCCTGGATAAAAAGGGCAACCGCAAATTCTCACCCTCCATGCTTCGCCGCCTAAAAAAGTTGGGCATCACCAAGACAGACCCCAATGAGCTTACCCCTGAAGAACGCCGCAAATTTGCCCGTCTGGATATCGACCCCCAGAACGTGACATGGCGCCGCGTGATCGATGTAAATGACCGCTTCCTGCGCGAGATTCAGGTCGGCCTCGGCAAGGAAGAAGCTGGTTTTGAGCATCGCTCCGGGTACGATATCACTGTCGCATCAGAAATTATGGCCATCCTGGCTCTTACCACCGGCCTGGCTGATATGCGCGAACGTTTGGGTGCGATGGTTGTTGCTACCAATCGCCAAGGCGATGCCGTAACCGCCGAAGACCTGGGCGTAGCTGGTGCGCTGACCGTTTTGATGAAGGACGCCATCAAACCCAATTTGATGCAAACATTGGAAGGCACCCCGGCAATCGTGCACGCAGGTCCATTTGCCAATATCGCCCATGGCCAAAGCTCGATCATCGCCGACAAGATCGCCCTCAAGATGGCCGATTATGTCATCACCGAATCTGGTTTTGGCGCCGATATCGGTATGGAAAAATTCTTCGACATTAAGTGCCGTTACTCGGGATTGATCCCGCATGTCGTGGTGATGGTTGCCACCGTCCGCGCGCTAAAGATGCATGGTGGCGGGCCCAAAGTAGTGGCAGGCAAACCCCTTGCCGCAGAATATACCGACGAGAATTTGGAACTGCTGCAAAAAGGGCTGCCGAACCTGGTGCAACATATTGAAAACGCCCTCAAATACGGCGTGAATGTGGTCGTGGCGGTCAATTCATTTTCTACCGATACCCCGGCAGAGGTTGAATTGGTACGCAAGGCTGCCTTCGCTGCTGGCGCAATGGACGCGGTTGTTTCGCGCCATTGGATGGAAGGCGGAAAAGGTGCCGTGGCTCTTGCCGATGCTGTTGTAAAAGCTTGCGAAAAGCCTAGCAATTTCAAATTCCTCTATCCTTTGGAAGAGTCGATCAAAAGCAAGATTGAAACCATCTGCAAAGAGATTTACCGTGCTGATGGCGTGGAATACAGCCCGGAAGCAGAACGAAAGATCGAGCTTTATACCAAACTCGGGTTCGACAATTTGCCTCTGTGCATGGCAAAAACCCATTTGTCCTTCTCTACCGACGCAGCCCTAAAGGGTGCGCCAAGGGGCTTCAAAGTGGTGATCAGCGACATTCGCGCATCCGTGGGTGCCGGATTCCTTTATCCATTGCTGGGCACCATGCGTACCATGCCCGGCTTGCCTACCCGCCCAGTATTCTATGATGTTGACCTTGACCTCGAAACAGGCAAGGTAGTAGGCTTATTCTAATTACCTAAACAAAGAACCAAACAAAAGCGGGCAGTTCACAAATGAACTGCCCGCTTTTGTTTTTAACTGAATTTCCGTTAAAATACCTGCATGGACATTCAAAAACTTACGATTCGACAAGCATGCGATATGCTAAGCTCCGGTAGCCTTACCAAGGAACAACTTTCGCAAGCTTGTTATAAGCAGATCTACCAGTTCAATAAAAAATTTAATGCTTATATCACGGTGATTGAAAATGCCCATTTGTTGAATGAATCCAAAGGCGCGTTGTCAGGAATCCCGATCGGCGTTAAGGACCTTTACCAAACCAAAGGTGTTCCTACAACCGCCGGAACCCCATTTTTTCGCGACTATATCCCCGAGAAGAACGCCCTCACTGTTAGCAAGCTGATCCAGCAGGGAGCAGTTATCAATGGAAAAACCAACACCCACGAGATTGCCCTCGGTGTCACTGGTATTAATCCCCATTATGGTACTGTTCCCAACCCGTGGAACCCAGAGCGGATCAGCGGCGGTTCATCCAGTGGTAGCGTGGTTGCTGTGGCCACAGGTATGGCATTGGGGGCACTCGGAACAGATACCGGAGGAAGCAACCGCATCCCTGCCAGTTTATGCGGTGTTGTAGGGCTAAAACCTACATTTGGAAGGGTCTCTACCCGCGGTATCTTCCCGCTCTCGTGGAACTTGGATCACCCAGGCCCGCTAACAAAAACCGTTACAGACGCAGCTATCCTGTTGCAAGTCCTTGCCGGATACGATGAAAGCGATCCTTACTCTGCAGCGCACCCTGTAGACGATTACCTCGACGGAATTGATGCCGGTGTTGAAGGTTTAAAAATTGGAATTTTAGACGGGGATTATAGTTGGGACGCCGAACCGGATGTGCTCGAGATCATTCGTGAGGCTGGTGAGGTTTTGGCAACCCTTGGGGCAGCCGTGTTGCCGGTGGAATTGAATTTTTTACGGGACGCTGCTCTCGCAAATTCTTTAATGGTCTTGTCGGATGGTGCCGCTTTCCATAAGAGCCGTATGCAAGAAGACCTCAGCCGGTTTGGCAGTGATATCCAACAACGATTGAGCGCTGGCGCGGAGCAAAGTTCGGTGGAATACACCCTTGCCCGAAAAACCCAAACGGAAGCTCGCCGGCAAATGGAGCTATTCTTTCATTCGTTTGACGCATTGCTCTTGCCATCTACTCCCATCCCCGCTCCTTTGATCGCTGGAACGAACGCGATCGAACAAGCCCGCCGGCTGACCCGGTTTACCGCTCCCTTTAATCTTACCGGCTTGCCAGCAATTAGCGTGCCCGCCGGGTTCACAAGCGAAGGCATGCCAGTAGGGCTTCAGCTGGTTACATCCCATTGGTCTGAAAAAAAATTACTCAGGATTGCAAGGGCATTTGAAAAGGCCACTCCATGGCATACCCACCTGCCAAAATTAGGTGAGTAAGCACGAGCCACCTGGCAGTTTATCCGATCTTCCTTAATTCACTTAACACGCGCTCCAATTCTATTGGTAAAGGGGCCACAAAAGTGCGGGCTGTGCTTTCTCCCGGTAATGAAATTGAAAGCTGATAAGCATGCAGAAAATGGCGATTTAAGGGTACTGTGGGTGCGCGATGCCCGTATATCTTGTCGCCCGTGATCGGACAGCCGAGCATTTTGCAATGCAGCCGGATTTGGTGTGTCCTGCCGGTAAGTGGGTGGAATTCCAAAAGGGTATGATGCCGAAATGATTCCAGTGTTTTATATTCACTGATCGCCTCGCGGCCTTTTTTAAGATTTGTGACCGCCATTTTCTTCCGGTCAGTTTGGTCTCTTCCTATGGCGGCTTCAATTCGGCCGATCGCGGTAGCGGGTTTTCCATCTACCAGAGCATGATAGATCTTGACCGTACTGCGAGAGCGGAATTGTTCTTGCAACCAGCGATGTGCTTGTTCATTCTTCGCCACAACGATCAAACCAGAGGTCTCTTTGTCCAATCGATGCACAATGCCGGGCCGTTCTTCACCACCGATCCCTTCCAGTGCCGGCTCGTAGCCCAGCACCGCGTTCACCAGCGTTCCATTGGAGTGTCCGACCGCTGGATGCACTACCATGCCTGCCGGTTTGTTGATCACCAACAGGTCATCGTTCTCAAAAATGATATCCAACGGGATCCTCTCAGCGGTAATACCGGAGGATTGAAGGGGTGGAAAGTGCACCCGTACTACGGCTTCCAAGGGGACCATCGCGCCAGCTTTTTTTACGACAATCCCATTAACCATCACTTGCCCATCCAGGATCAGGGTTTGCAACCTGGAGCGCGATTGCCCCTCGATCGACTCCACCAAAAATTTATCCAGACGGCTTTCGAGCCCGCTTTGGTTTTCACATTCTATCCAATGGCCGGTTTGTTCACTCACCAGGGTTGTCCTTACCGGCGGAGGGATCCTCAGTAGTGGATGTTAGTTTTGCTGCACGTTTATCCAGGTACAACATGCCGGCAACCAAGATCACAGTCCCTACCGTAATGGCCGAATCAGCGATATTGAAAACGGCAAAAGATCCGATCGAAATAAAATCCGTCACTTTCATTTCATTGGTGATGCGGTCGATCACATTTCCGATCGCCCCGCCCATCTGCATACCCAAGGCAACTTCCATCCACCAATGGTCCATGGCAAGTTTTTGAAAATAAACCACGATGAATCCCACCACCACAAACGCCAGCAAAGTGAAGACCAGCCCAAACCCTTGAAACGAACCGAACGCCGCCCCAGTGTTGTACCAATGTACAATTCGGGCATATGGCGTCAACCAATCCCACCCACTGGGCATCCAAATATCGCCGAGTGGCAATTGCCGTACCAAATATTTACTCCATTGATCCAACAAGATCACCACAACCGAGGTGACCAACAAACGCGCATAACCCAAATACTTCATGATTCTCCTAAAGTCGCTTATCTGCTTCCTCGTTCACAAAAACCCTCGGCACCCTTGCACTAACATTGGTCATCACCTCGTAAGGATTCGTACCCGCCCATTGGGCCAAATTTTCAGCCGTTATCCTCTGGCCGGTTGTTGGATGCTTGCCTAACAATATCACCTCTGAACCAAGGCCAGCGTTATCTTGCCCCAGATCAACCATGCATTGATCCATGCAAATGCGGCCAACTTGAGGGTAAGGCTTGCCATTTACCAAGATGTACGGTTGCCCGGACATTCTACGAAAATACCCATCCGCATATCCGCACGGGATCGTACCGATGTTGGTGTCTTGTTTCGGCGCCCAAAGAGACCCGTAACTTACCGGGTTTCCTGCCAACGTCCGTTTACTATACACCAAAGAAGATCGCCATGTCATCGCCGGTTCAATTCTGATGGGTCGCTTTACCTCATCATCCGGGTACACACCATAGAACATGACCCCCGGCCGCACCATATCGTAATAACTTTCTGGCAAGTTGAGGATCGCAGCCGAATTGGCGGTATGCCGCAAGCGTGGCGTTGGCACACCTGTTTGTCGGTAAAAAGCCAATGCCTCCTCAAAACGGGAAAGTTGCTGGCTTGCGTATGAAAATGCTGGTTTTTTATCAACCAGTCCATCTTCAAGTGTCTCAGAATTGGCAAAATGGGTGTAAATCCCCTCAATATCCAAATTTTGGCATTCCAGGCTTTTTTCCAAAAATGGGTGAGACTCGTACCACCGAATTCCAGACCTTTCCATACCAGTGTCGATCTTTATATGGATCTTGATTTTTTTTCCAGCCGCGCTCGCTACTTGTTCCGCAACTTCCAAGATCTCGTAAGAGCTTACCGTAAGGGTCAGATCGTATTGGAGATAATACCGCACCAGTGCGGGCAGCGTGCCACCGGCAACCAAGATCGGTTTGCTGATACCCAGCTTTCTTAAAGCAATCCCTTCATCCAATATTGCTACACCGATCTGGTCTACAAATGGTTCAATGTAAGGCGCGACGCCTTCAACCCCATGACCATATGCATTGGCCTTTAGCATCACCAACACTTTTGCTGGTTTAACCAGGCTTCGGATGGCAACCACATTGCCCTTGAGGATTCCCAAGTCAATCTGCGCAAAAGTAGGTCTGAGGGGGTACGTATTCATTTATTCAGACCCGGGCTTGTATTCATACATAACATCGGCATGTCCATCAGAGCTGACTCCATCTCGGATCTTTGTAAAGCCAAATTTTTCGTAAAACGCTTTTGCCCGATCATTGTTCGCCAAGGTGTGCAACCACACTCTGGATGGCGAGAGACTGATCGCGAACTGAATTAACTTTCTTCCAACCCCTTTATGCCAATGTTTCGGCAAAACATACAATCTGTCAATATACGAACCGACCATCGCCAAAAAGGCAACGATCTTGCCATCTTCTCCAATTGCCACCCATACCTGGTCCTTTGCCAAGATCTCCCTATCCATATAAAGGGCATCCTCCCATAAAGGATGTTCACCGGCAAGCTCCGCTCCATTGGAACTCAATTCTCTTGATATCCTCCACAAGACCAATACGGCATCAAAATCCTGGTTATCGTAATTCCTGATATTTATTTCCATCAATAAAAAATTATAATGGATGATGGAATGAAAAATCGCCCTACGCTTTTTGACATCTACACATATGACCAAGTAACAAACGCGATGACAGTACCCTTGCAAGTGGGCACTTACAACGAGTTGTACAACCCTATCGATCCATCCCCCGCCCTCACGCGGGATCTTTCTCAGCAAGTGCTGGACTATTTGGACCAGTGCTCAGAAGAGATCGATGAAATGTACAAGATACGCCTGACCATCGAGATCACTGGCGAAGAAAGGAACGCCACGTTAGAAGCACAATGTGGCCACAGCATTAAAAACTTTTACCAACACGAGATAGCCATCACCCAAAATCGCATCAAGAGGACCCGTAAAGCTGCATTTAAGCATTTATTGGTATCACTGGCATGCCTGACTGTATATGTTGTCAGCTATCAGTTTGTCCTCAATGGCTTGATCTTTGACGTGATCAAGGAGGCGATTTTGATCGGTGGATGGGTCTTCATGTGGGAATCTGTGACCCACAATTTCATCCAGGTCGCTCCCATTCAAGATGAGATTAAAAGGTGTCAGCGCCTCATCGATGCACCTGTGGTATTCTTATATTCATCCGTACTGCCGTGATAATTTAACATTAAAAACAAGGATAAGCTTATGAAAATCGTAACAGACAGCGCGGCTGAACTAACCCAACAAGAAATGGAAAAGTATGGCGTGATCACCGCTCCGCTATACATCAACTTCCCCGAGGGGGAGATCAAATCCTCCGACATCTCTCCCGATGAGTTCTATACCCGTTTGGAAAAGATGCAACCAAATATTCCAACAACAGCCCAACCTTCCAGCGGACAGTTTGCCAAATTATATGACCAGCTTTTGGAAAATGGCGACCCCATCCTTTCCGTGCATATTTCATCTGGCCTTAGCGGCACAATCAACTCTGCGCGTGTGGGCGGAGAGCAATCTTCCCAGCCAAGCAAGATCCAATTTTGGGACACCCTCACCCTTTCTGGCGGAGAACGGTTTCAGGTACTGGCTGCTGCCGCCGCAACCAAAGCGGGTTGGCCAATAGAAATGATCATGGAGCGGTTGGCTATGATCCGTGAAAAAACGGAAGTGATCTACACTTTGGAAACACTTGAATATCTTGCCCGTGGTGGAAGGATCGGCCGGGTTTCGGCATTATTAGGCTCGCTCTTAAAACTAAAACCTGTTATCAATGTAGCCCACGAAGATGGCAAATATAGCACCGTAACAAAGGTCCGAACGATTCCCGCGGCGTTGGGAGCGATCTGTGACAACCTGACAACCGTTTATGGCAACACGCCAGTTTGGGCAACCATACTTCATGGCAAATTCGAAAAAGGCGCTGAAGACCTTGCCGAATCATTGAAACAAAAGCTCAATATTGCCAAACTTGAAGTAGCCCGAATATCACCGGTATTGGGGGTGCATACGGGTCCTGGCATCGTTGGCGCGGCAGTTGTGCCCATGTCACTGATGGAAGACCTGGTCTGAGTTAACCGCTGATCAACCTAATAACGCCTCGGCAATTCTTGCTGCCGGGGCGTTATTTTTTTATTATTTTCCGCATGTTGATGTTGGTGATAGTAAAACCTGCCTTTAGGTACAGGTTTTGGGCGGCAACATTGTAGCCAAATACATGCAATTCAATATGCTCACAATTGTTCTCTTTGGCTACCTTTTCCAATTCCTGCAAACTTTGCAACGCGTATCCCTTGCCCCGATAATTTTCGTGGACCTCAAAATCGTAAAGAAAAAGGACATTTTTGGCATTGTCCAACGTACCGTACCAAATAACGCCAACTTCTTCGTGAGCCTCATTTAATATACAGCAAAGAGAATGACCTGGCGTTTGGGCCCCTTGAGGCAGGTACCGGTGAAACTCTGAACGAGATCGCTCCAAGGCAGTATCTGCGTCCCAATTCCCAGCCTTAACCTTGTCCGAGGCATATTCAGTGATCGCCCTCGAAACATAAGTAGCAAAACGCTGTTCTGTCATCGGCAGGAAACTGACTTTCACTCTACTAGATCCTTCGCGAACAAAACCATTGTCTGTTGATACGCATTTTCAGTGTAAAGCCGAATTTCATCAGACTTGTGCCCAAATACTTGTAGCTCTACCCGCGAAACTCCTACCGCCCTGACCCCTTTTTCAAACACAGATAAAACTTCCATCGCTAAGGTTTGATTCCGAAAGGCTGGGAACAGGAAGAAGTCTAACAGCACCGCGGTTTTTTGCGGTCGCCCTTCATCGATATAGAACCACATCATGCCGATCGGCACATCGGTATCATTGAGGATATTCGATAGGTATGCGTTCGGCGTTTCCAGCCCTTGCGGCAACATTTCATTTAGTTCTTGTCTGGCCAAAGATACCGCGTCCTGTGCTCGCCAATTCCCAACGGCGACCTGGTTGTAGGCATACTCTTGTATGGACTTGTTATAGAATTTTTG
>SXKT01000065.1 GCA_005778035.1 Chloroflexota bacterium | reverse complement strand
TTCTTCAATTGTCAATATTAATGTGAAGCGGGTGCCCGACTCGCGCAACTGCCGCGCAGTGCGCAGCAGCACATCAAAGCCTTTATGCGGCGCCGCATGGGAAGGATACAACATGGGCAATTTGTTTGGAATTTGTTTGGGCATGTTCTTGCATACGGAATCATTATACCTGCAGCGATTGTGGCTACCTTACTCACAATGTTGATACAATACGGAAAACATGAAATCGCTCCGATCATACTGCGCGTCTATTCAACCACCCAAGACCATTGCGGTAATTGCTTCCCTGGCCGTATTGATCCTTTCGGCATGCTCCGTTGACACCCCATTCACTTCCGTCTCGGTGTCACCTACCCCACCATTGAAGGACGATTTCGTTCAAAAAATAATCCCCGCCGGTATCGGTTATCTTTCTGCCGATATGGAGATTTACTTCACCGACCCGGCAAGCCCCTTTGCTTACCGAAGGGAAGATGGTATTGACGAGATCATTGCCAATTCGATTGACGCCGCAAAGGTATCGGTTGATATCGCTATCTATGGTTTTGACCTTTATTCAATCCAAAAAGCGGTCCAAGATGCGCACAACCGCGGTGTTTCCGTTCGAATCGTCACAGAGTCCGATAACATCGAAAATTATTCGATCATAAGGCTAAAAGATGCAGGAATTCCTGTGGTGGACGATGGCCAGAACGGCTTGATGCACAATAAATTCGTGATCATAGATGGCACACAGGTTTGGACTGGATCTGCCAATTTCAGTGAAGAGAGTTTTTATCTGGATAACAATGTAATGATCCTGCTGAGGGACACCAAAATTGCCCAAAATTACTTGGTGGAGTTTGAGGAGTTATTTTCAGATAAGCTATTTGGAACCGCTGGCGATATACAACAACCCTTCCCTGTTGTTTCGATGGGGCCGATCTTGATCAAAACCTTCTTTTCACCCGACGACACACCGGTCCGCCCAATCGTTGGGCTCATTCAGAATGCCCAAAAAGAGATCAATTTCTACACATATGCCCTTACCGGAGAGGATTTTGGAGACGCCTTGCTGGTAGCCAGCGCTAATGGTGTTTTGGTAGAGGGGATTTTTGATGACCAGCTTTCAACCAATGCAGGCAGCCAGCTTCCAGGTTTGCTGTCAGCTGGTCTGCCCATGTGGATAGATCCTTCCAGCCAACGAATGCATCAAAAAGTAATGGTCATTGACCAAACGATTGCGATCATGGGGTCTTACAATTTTTCAGCCAATGCGGAAAAACACAATGACGAAAATTTGTTGATCATAGAAAGCCCTGCTGTAGCACAGATCTTCCTTGATGAGTTCACGAGGTTAAAGTTAATTTCAGAAAAACAGCCGTAACCTTTAACCTCTTTTTCCGATGTATAGGTTAACAACATAATGGGTTTGGTTGTTTGGTCTTTACCGCATACAGGATGATAAAGTAAACTTCAGTCACTAATCACCTGTCAAGAATATATTTCATGCCATTTACCCACCAGAACGACCCAACCAAGCTCCAAATTGCTGACAAGGATCGGATCAATTCCGCCTTCGATGCCCATTTTAATGATGTGTATCGTTTTGTGAATTACCGCCTTAGTCACCCGGATGCCGCCGAAGAGATCGCAAGCGAAGTATTCATTCGCTTGGCAGACTCCACAAAAAAAGGGAAGTATCCGGCAGAGAACCTAAAAGGATGGTTATTCGTAACAGCCTCCCACCTCATTGGTGACCATTTTAGGGCGCTGTACAAAAATAAAGATTCTGACCTTAGCGATGATTTGGCTGACCACAAAACGGACCTTCAACGCCAGTACGAACACTCAGAAACCCGGTCTTTGTTGGCAGAAAGCCTTTCTCAACTAACTGAAGATCAACAGCAAGTGATCAATTACAGATTTAACCTCGAGTACTCGATCGAGGAAACCGCAAAGATTATGAGTAAAAACGAAAATGCGATCAAGCAACTTCAATTTAGAGCATTATCTAATTTGAAAAAGCTGATGAGTGAAACAAAATGAATGAGAATTTAAACTACGACAAACTCCAAAACCTACTTGAATCTGACCCCACCAGAACCAAACCTGGGGCAACTCAAGAGCTGGCCCAATTTGAGGACGAACTAACTGAACTCGCCCACATTGCCGAATTGTTGCGGGCGGATAAAAGCCCGATGCCACAAAAAAATGCCACGATCCGTGCCAAAAACCGGTTAAATTCCGCTTTGGGAAAAATGGAACCAAAGAGCGCGCCAACGCCTACGGTAAATGCCCACATATCCAATTGGTTCAATGTTCGGCTTCAAAAAATGGCCATAACCATCGCCGTTGTTTTTACTGTTTTGTTCACCAGTGGCACCAGTCTTGTTCAGGCTTCATCAGCAGCTTTGCCAGGAGACAATTTATATACAGTCAAACGTGGCTGGGAGGGTATTCAGCTTTTGTTGGTAATAAACGAAAACAACAAACAAAACCTGGAAAAAGCCTTTGATGAAGAAAGGATCGACGAAATCCAAGAGTTGTACGACCAAAATCGGTTCGAACAGGTGCGTTTTTCAGGGATATTGGAAAAAATTGATGGTGAATATTGGACCATTAGTGGTCTGATCGTCAAAGTTGAAGATGAAAAATTGGGTGGCAGAATTTTCAACATTGGCGACTTTGTTGAAATTGTCGGCGAAACCGATGACGGCATCATAGAAGTAGAACAAATTGTTTTGAGTTCAGGTTCAGAAATACTTTCTCAATCGACTCTCACTCCCGCCCCATTTGTGGTGCCAACCATTTCAAGCTTCCCCACCTCGGATTTTACTGAATTTGAGGATGATTCCTTGGAGATCGAAGATGAAGAGGAATTATTGGAGGAGGAAGGTATTGAAACTGAAGAAGCTGATGATGGCGAAGAGGATTCAATCGACGATTCGAATGATGGATCGGAGGATGAGGTAAACTCAGATACCGAGGACGCAGAATGTGATCATTCCGACTGCGAAGATTCCGACGATGAGCCTGATGATGAGCCTGATGAAGAGGAAGTTGAAGAAGATTAAAGGGATAAAACAGATTATTGATTTTTTTCTGGCAGGATAACAAGGTACCTAACCACCAGATCCAAATTCATCACCCTCTTCACCTCCAGTTTTTACCATTGGAAATAGGTCACCACGCTCCAGGTGCCGATCATCACCAACCCAATTCCAATTCGGGTCAATGCTGTCCAACCCATACTAAATAGCCATTGCCTAACAGACGCGATGGCTTTATTTTTTTCCCTCAATCGTAGAAATTCCACTAAAAACAAAGCGCCTGGCGTTGCAAGTATGGCAGCAAATGGAGTGAAAACAAACCCAACCACCAAACCGGCAATATAAGCCACAAAGATGGAATACCATGGCGTTTCAACTTCACGTAAATGGGTTATGAGGAAATAATTATCCACCAAACTGCCTGCCACCATTAGGATGGTTACAAAAATGAACAGCAGCCAGCTGAATGGCTTATCCAAAAACTGGGCGGAAATAAACCAATACAAACACATTCCAGCCCAAATAAGTTGTAAGCCTGGAAAGATCGGTATGACCAACCCCGCCAAGCTGACAAGGCTAAACAGGAAAAAAAGGATCGGAAGAATAACGGTAATGTCTGACATCCACACTTTCTCCGAGGGTGGGTCGGCAAAACTGCGCCAACCCACCCAACTTAACTCAAGGTTTGATCACTTCTGTTCCACCCATCCATGGCTTTAACACTTCCGGTACTAAAATGGTGCCATCGGGCTGTTGGTAATTTTCCATCACTGCTATCATTGTGCGGGGCAAACCCAAACCAGAACCATTTAGAGTGTGCAACAAGCGCGGTTTACCACCCTCTGCAGGGCGGTATTTAATGTTTGCCCTGCGCGATTGAAAATCGGTGTCATTTGAAACCGAAGAAACTTCGAGCCACTCATCGCATCCTGGCGCCCAAACTTCCAGGTCATAGGTCATGGTTGCCCCAAATCCGATATCGCCAGTACATAGTTGCTTTACCCGATACGTCAGCCCCAAACCCGCGCAAGTCGCTTCGGCATCGGCAAGCATTTTTTGCAACATTTTTTCCGATTCTTCCGGTTTGCAATAGATGTACATTTCCACTTTATCAAATTGGTGGCCACGCTTGATACCTCGTACGTCTCTTCCCGCGCTCATCTTCTCGCGGCGAAAACAGGGAGTATAAGCGGTATACAGTTTGGGTAAACTGGATTCTTCCAATATCTCATCCATATGGAGGCCAGTAAGCGGAATTTCTGCTGTGGGCACAAAATACAGATCCTCTTCATGATCCTTGTATAAATTATCGGCAAACTTGGGCAATTGGCCAGCACCGAATACTGTATCTGATTTCACCATGAATGGTAAGTACTGCTCTCGGTATCCTTGTTGGCGGGTATGCAGGTCCAACATGTATGCGATTACAGCTCTTTGCAACCGGGCACCTTCGCCCGATAATACATAAAAACGGGAGCCAGTAAGTTTGGTGCCTCTCTCAAAGTCGATGATCCCCAGCGCCGGTCCCAGGTCCCAATGAGGTTTTGGTTCAAATTCGAACTTCTTCGGAGACCCCACCGTCTTGATAACGATGTTTTCGCTATCGTCTTTGCCGTAAGGAGTACGGGGATCCGGAATGTTGGGTAAAATGGCCGTCAGGGAGTGCAATCGTTCTTCGATCGCCGAAACCTGTTTGTCCATCTCGCTGATCTTGTCCCCAACCGCTCGCATTGCCTCCACTTTGGATTGCCGTAGTTGTGGATCTTTCATCTGTCCAATTTCTTTGGATACAGCATTTTTCTCGGCCTTCAGGGTTTCTACTTCAACCAACAATCCTCGCCGTTTTGAATCCAGAACCAGGATCTCATCCACCGGGGCAGCATCAGATTGCCGGTCCCTCAATGCCTTTCGGACGATGTCGGGGTTTTCTCTGATCAAATTGATATCTAACATGGTGTACCTCCATAAAAAAATAAAATACCGCCCCTCCTGCAGGACGAGGGACGGCTCGTGGTACCACCTGCTTTGTCTACAAAAAGATAGACGCTCTTTTCGCTGTAACGGGCTTTCCCCGTCCCCCTTATGGTGTTTCTCACACCCTTTCGAGGGAACCTGGCCAGTGGCCATCGAAGTGGATTTCACCTCATCCACCAACTCCTCGCACCAAACGGAGCCTCTCTGGAAGTTTTTGAAGTTACTACGCTTCGAAACGGTTTATGACAAAATTATACCTTTTGGGGATGCCCTGTCAAGTTGTCCGGGGTATGTCGTCATTACTGCGATTTTGGAGGATTTATTAATTAAACTATACAAGTTCCCGAATGAAGACAAAGGGGGCTATAATGCTGTTGGTAAACTTTTAGCATGATGATGGAGCACGAATGACGAACATAAGTAATCAACCGATCAAAAAGATCGCAATCAGTACTGGCGGCGGGGATGCCCCAGGTCTCAACGCGGTTATCCGCGCTGCAACTCTTTCTGCATTAAAACATGGTTGGGAGGTCTACGGCGTCCGGGATGGCTTCCATGGTTTGCTACTGCCCGAAGAATATCCGGATGGCGGCTTGGTCCGGCTTCCACGAGAACGGGTCAGCGGAATCGCCCACCTTGGTGGCACAATTTTGGGCACCAGTAACCGCAACAATCCTATGAGGTATCCGATCCTCAAGGCGGATGGGACCATTGAAGAAGTAGACCGAACCGACGAGATCGTTCGGGCCTTCCGGTTGCACCACATTGACGCACTCATTACCGTTGGTGGCGATGGATCTCTGGCGATTGCTGATGTTTTGTACCAAAAAGGTTTGCGCCTTATATCCGTTCCAAAAACTATCGATAACGACCTCGACAAAACAGACCAAACCTTTGGTTTTGACACCGCGGTAGGTTTTGCCACAGAAGCACTCGACCGGCTGCACTCAACAGCTGCCTCCCATGGCCGGGTAATGGTAGTGGAGGTGATGGGCCGGTACGCGGGCTGGATCGCCCTGCACAGCGGTGTTGCCGGCTCTGCGCACGCCATCCTCATTCCAGAACATCCATACGATATCAACAAAGTGGTCGAAAAGATCAAAGAACGCGAAGAACGCGGCAACAACTTTACCATTGTAGTGGTCGCCGAAGGCGCTACCCCCCGTGGTGGCGAGGTTTCAGTGGTGGAGCATGAAGCCGGCCGGGCGGAGAGGCTTGGCGGCATTGGTGAAAAAGTTGCCCAACAGATCCACGAGAGGTCTGGCAAGGAAACCCGGGTTGTTGTTCTTGGACATCTGCTTCGCGGTGGTTCCCCCACATCGTTCGACCGCCTCACCGCGCTGCGCTTCGGCGCTGCCGCTGTCCGCGGTTTGGCCGCCGGACACTCAGGGGTTATGGTTGCCCTCGATCCACCCCACGTAAAATATGTGCCCATTCCCGATGCCATCGGCAAGATGAAGAAGGTTCCAATGACCTCCGACATCGTCCTTACCGCCCAAGAAATGGGGATAACCTTCGGGTAAGAACGTGCCAATTTATAAAAGACCTGCCCCGCTAAATAACAACGGGGCAGGTCTTTTTCATGAACTCAAACGATCATAATTCACTGGATCGGCTTTTGATCTTACCGGTGATCTCTGCGATAAATGCATCCAGGCCGATATTGTTCTTTTGGGTGCCGTTGCGAACCCTTACTGAAATTTGGCGGTTTTGTTTCTCATTATCGCCAACCACGATCATATAAGGAACCTTGAACAATTGGGCTGCCCTGATCTTGCTGTTCATCCGATCAGAGTTCAGGTCAGCGGATACCCTGACCCGGTTGGCCCGCAATGCCTTTTCGATTTCCTGGGCATAGTCGTTTTGGGCATCGGTGATAGGAATAACACGTACTTGCTCTGGCGATAACCAAACCGGGAACGCGCCTGCATAATGCTCGATCAGGAAGCCAACCATGCGCTCGTGGGTGCTAAGCGGCGCTCGGTGAATACACAGGGGGATCTCTTCAGCGCCGTTTTTATTGACAAATTTTAGGTCAAATCGCTCTGGAACTGCAAAATCTACCTGGTTGGTCGCCAAGGTGAACTCACGGCCGATCGCGCTCCAGATCTGTACATCGATCTTGGGGCCATAAAAAGCCGCTTCGTTGGCTACCTCTACAAACGGAACATTTCCGTTCACCATTGCTTTTCGAACCATATCTTCCGTTTTCAACCACAGACGCTGGTTGTCCACATACTTCTTGCCCAAACCTTCTTTGGCATGCAGCGAAAGGCGCATCACGTATTTTTCGATGCCAAATAATTCAAAGTATTTCTTATACAGGTCGATCACTCCCATAAATTCCTGTTCGAACTGTTCTTCGGCACAGTAAATATGGGCATCATTCATTTGCATCGAGCGAACCCGCATCAAGCCGAATAATTCGCCGCTCTTCTCATATCGGTAACAGGTTCCATATTCAGCCAATCGGATCGGCAATTCGCGGTAAGAACGCGGCCTGGCACCAAAGATCTTGTGGTGCATGGGGCAGTTCATTGGCTTTACGTAATACTTTACGCCTTCCAACTCCATGGGCGGATACATGCTTTCGGCATAGTAGGGTAAATGGCCGCTGCGTATGAACAGATCCTCCTTGGTTAGGTTTGGGGTCCGAACGCGGCTATAGCCTGCATCTTCTTCCATTTCCTTGGCCAGGTTTTCCAGTTCTTCAATGATGATCCCGCCATTGGGCATCCACAAAGGCAAACCTGGGCCAACCTCATCATCGAACATGAAAATTTCCAGTTCTTTGCCCAACTTGCGATGATCCCGCTTTTTGGCCTCTTCGAGCATTTGCAGATATTGCTTTAGCTCATCTGGCTTTTCCCAGGCGGTGCCATAGATGCGGGTTAGCATCTTGTTGTTTTCATCACCACGCCAATAAGCCCCCGCGATAGACATCAATTTGATCGCCGAAGGGTTGATCTGCTTGGTATTTTCCACGTGGGGGCCACGGCAAAGGTCAACAAAGGTATCGCTCTTATACAGCGAGATCTCCGGTTTTACATCCAGCGGGTTGCCGTATTCATCCAATCCGCCTTTTTCCAAACCCTCGATCAGCTCCAGTTTATAGGGCTGTTCAGCGAATACATCACGTGCTTTTTCCGCGGATACAACAGTTTTTTCGAAGGCATGGTGGCCTGCGATGATCTGTCGCATTCGCTTCTCGATCTTTTCCAGATCCTCCAGGGTGATCGGTTGGGTCAATTCAAAATCATAATAAAAGCCATTTTCAACGGGCGGGCCGATAGTAAATTTAGTGTCGGGGTAATAATCCAACACCGCCTGCGCCATGATGTGGGCAGCGGAATGGCGGATCTTGTACAATTGCGAATCCTGATACTTTTCCTGAGACATATGAACTCCTTCTGGCCAAAGGCCACACAATAAAAAAACTCTCGCCCAATACTGGGGCGAGAGTTTATCTCACGCGGTTCCACCCAGATTACCGAATGATCGGCATCTCTGATAGCTGATAACGGTAACAAACCGGCAACCCTTACATTCAGCAATTTCAGGGTCACACTCACGGGTGGTTTTGGGCCGAATCGTCGAAACCAAGCTTTCAGTCAGTGGCTTGGTCTCCCTGATCGCCGATCTTTGGCTTACTCTTCCCGATCAACGTTTTATTTGTGGGCGGAATAGGACTCGAACCTACGACCTTTGCGATGTCAACGCAATGCTCTAACCAACTGAGCTACCCGCCCGAACGGATTTGAATTATACACTAAAATACCAAAAGTTTAGAAAATAAATTGCCAGCGCCGCACAAATCACTTCCTTTGGCCACATGTTATGATTAAATTATTTGGAGGTACCATGGCAGAAGTCCACTATATCCAACAATCCGATTTTGAGATCCAAGTGCTACAGTCTCCATTGCCCGTTCTGATCGATTTTACAGCTGTATGGTGCGGACCGTGCAAGATGGTTGACCCTATCATCAAACAATTGGCAACAGAGTGGGATGGCAAAGCACGCGTGGTTAAATGCGATGCGGACCAAAACCCAGACCTGATCACCCAATTAGGCATCATGGGGATCCCAACCATTATGTTGTTCAAGGGTGGGAAAATGGTCGAACGCGTCACTGGTTATAAACCAAAAGACCAGATGATCGCCAAGTTTTTACCTCACATTTAGGAATGATATGGCTGTCTCTCAATCAAAACCATTTGGCTTATGGCCTTCACCGATCTCTCCGGAGTTTATGTCTGGCGCGATCAGGTTGGAAGATGTACAGATCGATGAGGATGGGACCGTGGTATGGCTTGAATCGGCGGATGGCAAGACACAGCTGATGGCCCAGTCCGGTATCGACGCACCCCGTTCGCTTGCTCCGGGGTTCAAGGTTGGCGGTTCCGTAGGGTATGGCGGTGGTGATTTCACCATCCGCGGCGGTAAAGCTGTATTCGCGAGCAAAAACCGCTTGTATTCGGTTGGGCTTATGGGTGGCCAACCAACACCTTTCACTCCAGAATTTGGCGAGATGGCATCCCCTGTAATTTCCCCCAATGGCCAGTACGCGCTTTTTATCAGTTCGATCGATCGCGCCGATTGTTTGGCGATGGTAAAAATGGATGGAAGCAAATGGCCGGTCAAACTCGCCAGCGGAGCCGATTTTTATATGCAACCGGTCTGGCACCCTAATGGAAATGCCGTGGCTTGGATCGAATGGGACCATCCGAACATGCCGTGGGATGGATGCCGGTTGATGCTTGGCGAGTTGGTTGACGATAGCAACCTTCGCTACCAACAGATTGATGGCGGGCCTGCGGAAGCCGTATTTCAGCCAGTTTTTTCTCCGGATGGCCATTACCTGGTGTACGCCCGCGCCGATGGCAACGACGATGTCTTGATTTTGTTGGACTTGGAAACCTTGCAAAAGCGGACCTTGGCCAAAGGCAAATGCCTGATCGAACCCGCTTGGATACAAGGGTTGCGAAGCATTGCCTGGGATCCTGGCTCAACTTCTGTTTATTATCTGGTAAACACCAACAATAAACGAAGCCTTGAACGAATATCCCTTGCGACCGGCCAGGTCACAGCGACCAATGTGGCACCCTATAGCTGGATCAAGCAGATCGATTGCGCAAAGGATGGCAGTTTGGTTTTTATTGCCGCCAACCCACAAACACCCGATCGCGTCGTAAAGCTCAATCCCAACGGTAGCTTGCAGGTGCTAAAAAGATCTACCCCCGAAAATATACCCGATGATTACTTGCAAGACCCACAGCCGATCGAATGGAAAGCCCCCGATGGGTCCGTTGTGCATGGGTTATATTATGCACCAAGGTCACCCCACTTCACCTCTCCAGGGCTTCCTCCCGCAGTCATCAGCATTCATGGCGGCCCAACTTCAGCACGGGTATGGGAACATAATTCACAGTCGATTTTCTTCACCTCCCGCGGGTTCGCCTACCTCGAGGTCAACCATCGCGGTTCCAGCGGTTATGGCCGCGATTACATGTACTCATTGCGCAAGAACTGGGGCAAGCTCGATGTTGAGGATGCAGCTGGCGGTGCCGCCGCACTTGGTGAATTGGGCCTGGCGGATAAAGGCCGAATCGCTATTATGGGCGGTTCTGCTGGTGGCTATACCGTCTTAAATTCGCTCATTCATTACCCCGCCATATTTAAGGTCGGCATCAATTTTTATGGTGTGGCCAATTTGTTCGACTTTTTGATCGGCACCCATAAATTCGAGGAGCGCTATAACGATTCGCTGGTTGGCACCCTGCCAGAAGCGGCGGAGAAATTCAAGGCCTGGTCGCCCATCTTCCACGCCGATAAGATCACGAATCCAGTGGCGATTTTCCAAGGCGAGATCGACAAGGTCGTTCCTCGTGATCATTCCGACCAGATCGTAACGGTACTAAAAACCAACCACGTTCCCCATATTTACCGTCTGTACGAGGGGGAAGGGCATGGATTCCGAAAAGCCCAAACGATCGCCGATTTTTACAATAACATCAACCAATTCTTACTTACGTATCTGCTTTTCTAAATGCCGTTTGAAGAAATTGACATTTTGATCATTGGTGCAGGGCCTTCAGGGTCATCGACCGCCCTGCACCTCCTTTCACGCGACCCTTCCATGCGTGGCCGAATAATGGTCGTGGATAAAAAAACTTTTCCACGGCAAAAACTATGTGGCGGCGGGCTCACCGAGGATGCGGAGACCATCTTGCGGGAATTGGGGCTCAACATCGAAGAGATCCCCAATGTTGTTGTTGGAACGTTGTATTTTTCTACCCCCGTAAACCAATTTGAGTATCGATCATCGAATAGCAGTCACACCTTGCGTGTAATAGACAGGGCTACATTCGACGGTTGGCTGCTATCCAAGCTGCTCGCGGCAGGGGTCCAAGTTCGCCAGGGTGTCACCGTTACTAATTTCCAGCAAACAGCCACCGATTGCCTGGTATCAACACAACAAGGCGAAATAAAAGCTAAAGTGGTTGTGTTGGCGGAGGGTTCCAATGGAACCCTCTCGCGGCTTGCCTTCCCGGGCAGAAAACCCAACAAAGCACGGCTGGTTGAATGGTATACAGATGAAAAAAACTTGACACCCGGCCAAGCTGTCTTTGATTATTCCCCCATCAACAAAAATATCAATGGCTATTATTGGGACTTCCCATCCATAAGTGGCTTGCGTGCCAAGGGGTTCTTCGACTCCACGATCGGCAATGGCAGCATTGGCTCTTTGGCTGCATTGGCACCCAATGGGCAGGTCGTCGGTGGGCACCCCATTCTTCAGTTCACCCCGCGCCATAACAACCAAAACGGCAGGATACTGGCCGTTGGCGACTGTGCCGGGGCAGATCCGTTATTGGGTGAAGGGATCAGCTTTGCGTTAGGGACTGGGGCCAAAGCGGCAAAGCATATCATCAAGGCAATGCAGCGGCCAAACTGGGATCTCGCCCATTACCAATGGACGATCATCAACAGCCCTATGGGACGGTCTTTATACATCCGTTGGATCATCGCCCATATCCTCTTTGGTTTGCCTGCCCCTGTTTTTCAGTGGCTTATTTGGGATGTACTAAATAAAGCAGTGATATGGATCGCCAGACACTGGGTATTGGGCTGGGCGCGCAAAAAAACTACTTAATGGAATTCAGAAACCTGGGCGAATTGAGTTTCCTCTCCAAAAGAAAAGATAAATGATCCTCGATAAGTTTGTCGATCTTCTCCCGTACAGCTGGGTGTACCTGCGCTTTGGCGGCATCATCAAATGTGCTGCGCTGAAAATGGCGTAAAAAGCGGAGGGGTTCAACCTGGATCTTCCATAGGTTGGGGTGCTTTTCACCGCAGGCTGGGCAAACCACGCCACCTTGCATTGGCGAGAAAAACTGGTCAACTGGTTCGATCTTACGCTGGCATACAGCGCATTGGAACAATGAGGGTCGATAACCTAGCACATCCAGCAAACGTAATTGGAAGTAACACAGCACAGGCCATTTGTCCGTTGAGGCTGCAAGCCTCAAAAGCGTCTCGCGCAATAATTGGAACAATGGCAGGTCTTCTCCCTCCTCATCACGCGTAAACCTGTCTAACAGTTCCATAACATACAAGCCAACCGTGATATTTTCCAACGAGTCGCGCAGTTCCATAAATGGTTCCACAGTTTCTACCTGGTTGATGATCGGCAGATCTGATGTCCGGTCCAGTTGGGCAAGGATATGGGTAAATGGTTCCACGTGGCCTCCTTTGCGAGATTGGATCTTTCTGGCCCCCTTGGCCACCATACGGACTTTGCCCAACTCACGCGTAAATACGGTAATAATTCGGTCTGCTTCACCCCAATCTTGGTGTTTTATAACAATCCCCTCTGCCTTGAACGAACGATGCCTCTCAGCCATGCTTTGATTATACAATCTTGTGAAATTAAGCCGAACTTATGTAATAATTATCGGCATGATAACCATAAACCAAGCCAAACAATGGTATCCGGTTGCCGATGCTGTACACGGGTTCGAACATATACTGCGGGTATATCACTTGGCCACCCGCTTGGCAATAGCAGAAGGCGCCGACATCGAGATCGTTCAGGCGGCCGTATTGCTACACGACGCGCACGGTTCAGCCGGTAACGGTACAGATGCGCATTCCCGGGCAAACCACCATTTTGCCTCCGCCGATTTTGCCGAAGAAGTACTTTCTGCGGATGGCTGGAGCCCGGACAAGATCGCCGCGGTGAAGCATTGCATCGCCTCACATCGGTTTCGAGACAACATGAATCAACCCAAATCGATTGAGGCAAAAGTTTTATTCGACGCAGACAAACTGGACTCGATCGGGGCGATCGGCGCCGCAAGGGCAATTGCATATGCCGCAGCCGCCCAAATGCCGTTTTACCACCCAATTTCAAAAAGATTTGAGGAAGAAGGCGAGGTAGAAAGTGGAGAACCCCATTCCGCATATCACGAGCATGTTTTTAAATTGCGCCATATCAAGAGCCGTATGTTCACACACACTGGCCGCCAAATCGCCGAAGAGCGGCACGCCTTCCTAAACCAATTTTTCGAGACACTCGAAGCAGAATGTAAGGGACTGAAATGAACCTCTCAAAATCACTGGTAGACATCATCGGTGTTCCCTTGGACCTCGGCGCTGACCGCCGTGGGGTGGATATGGGGCCATCGGCAATCCGATACGCCCATCTGCACGGCGAGCTAACCAAGATCGGTCGCAAATTCCACGATACTGGCAACATCGAAGTTCCCATATCGGAGATGTGCCAAATATCTGAACCAAACCTCAAGTATATTGACTGCATTGTGCCAATGGCACGGCGGGTCAGTGGGGCGGTCGCTACTTCAATTCAACAAGGACATATTCCCCTGGTTCTTGGCGGAGACCATTCCATCGCCCTTGGTTCCATTCGTGGCGCAGCTAAACATAAGAACATCGGCGTGATCTGGGTGGACGCGCACGCGGATTTCAACACCGGCGAAACCACCCCATCAGGGAACATCCATGGCATGCCATTGGCGGCACTGTGCGGTATGGGCGACCAACGCCTCGTACGATTATGGGACGAAAAAACACCCGTGATCGATCCAAGAAAAGTGGTGGTGGTTGGCGCCAGAGACCTGGATGAAGGTGAAAAAAGCAATTTGCGCTCTGCCGGTGTATCCGTATATGGTATGGAGCAGATCGACCGGCTGGGTATGGTTGCAGCCATGGAAGCCGCGATCGCGATTGCCAGCAAAGATGTAGACGGTGTTTACCTTTCATTTGATGCCGATTCATTGGATCCACGCCACGCCCCTGGGGTCGGTACCGCCGTCCCAGGCGGCCTCACATACCGAGAGGCTCACCTCGCCTGCGAAATGGTCGCCACAGCCGGCAACCTGATCGGCATGGACTTTGTAGAGGTGAATCCGATCTTGGATGTGCAAAACCAAACAGGTACCTTGGTGGTTGAATTGATCGTTTCCGCCCTGGGTAAAAGGATTTGGGAAGATTGAAATGGATCCCCAAGAAGATCGCCCGATCCTGATCATTGAAGATGTTGAAAATTTGTTGCGGTTGTTAGAGCTCACATTGCGATTTAAAGGCTTTAAGACCGAAACGGCTGTAGATGGGCTGGACGGCCTGGCAAAAATTGAAACTGCCAACCCATCCCTTGTCATCACCGATATTATGATGCCACGCATGGACGGTTACTCTTTATTACAAAAGATCCGCGCATCCGGCAAACCCCACTCAAACATCCCGGTTGTATTGCTTACAGCAACATACGTAACACCAGAAGACCGCGATTTTGCCCTAAGCCTTGGGGCAACCCGTTTTGTAACCAAGCCTATCGATACCGAGCAATTCGTTCAGGCGATCAGGCAGATCCTTGCGGAAAAACAGGGCTCTCCGACCGAACCCATGCCACCGGTTGAGTTTTACCACAAGTACAAACAGCGATTGGAAAGCAAACTGGCAGAAAAAAATGCCCATATCGCCCGGATACACATGTTGATGCCAACCCTCTCAAGCGACCAAAGGACTACCTATGGCCATATTCTTGCTTCAGCCAGTACCGACCGGCAGAACATTATCAACGAGCTGGCAGAGGTCAACCAATTTCTAATAAATCAGATCGACAAGGATCATTCCGAATGAATCAACCCACTCTGTTATTTGTAGAGGAATTAGCCCGCAAGGCTGGCCAAATATTGCACGATAATTACGAAAAGGAACTGGACATCAAATTTAAAGGCGAGATCGACCTCGTCACCCATGTCGACCACGAATCTGAACGGTTCCTGATTCACGAGATCAACCAACATTTTTCTGGCCATAAATTTCTGGCCGAGGAATCAGGGGAAAGCGGTGGAGAATCTGACCATTTATGGATGATCGACCCGCTTGATGGTACTGTGAATTTTGCCCACGGCGTTCCTTTCTTTTGTGTCTCGGTAGCATATGCTTACAAAGGAGAGGTAAAGTTGGGAGTGGTGTATGACCCAATGCGGAACGAGATGTTCAGCGCCGAACGGGGGTTAGGTTCCAAATTGAACCAAAAGCCATTAAAGGTCAAAGAGACTGAACTGCTTAAGCAAAGCTTGCTTGTTACCGGTTTTCCTTACGATGCATGGACGACCAAAACCAACAATTTTGATAATTACGAACATTTTGGCAAGCTGTCTCAGGGGGTTCGGCGCCTGGGCTCCGCAGCATTGGACCTATGTTATATTGCCGCAGGCCGTTTGGATGGTTATTGGGAGCTTGCTGTAAAAACATGGGATGTTGCCGCTGGCGGGCTGATTGCCGAGGAAGCGGGAGCACGCGTAACAAATGTCAAAGGAAACCCCAATTATTGCGATCTGCCGGTTTCGATCATCGCCGCAAATCCCCGCTTGCACCAGCAAATCCTTGAAGGTATCAATCGCGGTAAATAAACAAATTAGGATGGATTCGTTTATTATTAAATAAAAGGCATACGGAGCCGAGATGAGTAAAAAATCGATCCAAGTAGACCATATGATGGCAGCTGTGATCCAGGAACAAGATACCGACGCGGCATTAAAGGCCATCGCCAATGTTGGCGCACCTGTAACACGCCTTGCCAGTGCAGGCGGTTTTTTAGGCAGAAAAAACTCCACCATCCTGATCGGGGTTCACAAGGATGTGATCGAACAGGTCATCGTCGGACTCCGAAGCGCATGCAAACAAAGGGTAGAGTATTTGGCGATCCCGCTGGAGGGGTCTCCGCTTCCAATGCCTACACCAATTCCCGTCACCGTCGGCGGCGCCACCATCTTCACAATTCCGGTAGACCACTTTGAGGAGTTCTAACATGAAAATGATCTTCGCTATCGTAAAGGATGATGATGTTGAAAACATCATCAACGCCCTTACGGCTCACCAATATCGGTTCACCAGGGTTGCCTCAACCGGTGGCCTCTTCAAAAAAGGCAACACCACCTTGCTCAGCGGGCTGGAGGATACACAGGTCAGCGATTTTATTGCGCTGCTGAAATCCAACACACTGGCAGACGCCAACGGCCACAAAGGGGCTACGATCTTTGTAATGCCGGTCGATCGCTACGAACAAGTGTGATGCATCAAAGTACTTCTAATAGAAAAAAGCTGGCTGGCAGGGTGTTTTGACCCCAAAAGAAGGATACTTTTTTAACAGATATGATGGACTGATCTCTGAATTGAACAGGGTTCAGTCCATTTCGTTTTAACTTTAACCTTGGATGGTTGTAATGATCCATATCCTCATCCAAGCCATCCTCTAACTCGACCAAAGAAGAAGGTTTCCATGATTGTGAATCCTGTATTCAGTATCCAGAATTCGTTTTCCATACCCGTGTTTTCGTAAAAATCCCCTTTTCTAAACTTACCTTGCGGTAACCATTCTTCGATGGGTCGACAAACCCCGAGTCAAATATTCGTTCCACCTGGATCAAAATGGAGAAACAATTTCAGGTCCGGCGTCAAGAGTTGAGCCCAAAACAATGTTCTGGGTGGATGAAGAAGAACAAGCTATGTCTGGTAAGTCATGAAGCGATCTATCAGTACATTTATCGGTACAAACAGCAAGGTGGCGATCTGTGTCGGCACGGACGCCGTCTCAAAACGAGAAGGAAACGAATAGAAGCTATGAACAGCGTGAAAGGATAAAGAACAGAATAGGCAGCATCGAACACAGGCCAGTAGAGGTTAAAAAACGGAAGAGAATTGGAGATTGGGAAGTGGATACGATCATTTGGCAGAAAACAACAACAGGCGATCGTTACAATGTTTGAACGAGAACCCGATACACGATCCTGGCCAAGGTGGTCCGACGGACGTCAGAGGCAGTGAGCATGAATTTGCAGGACACGAATCGATAGCCAAGCTGTTGATGGATGGAAATTACTTTGCTCATCCGTATTCTTCCTGAGAGAGAGGCACCAATGAGAATACGAATGTTTTGGAAAGACAGTACATTCCAAAGGCAACAGGTTTTGATACTGTTCCAGATTTTTCCCTGGAATTGATCCTAGATAGATTGAACCATCGTCCAAGAAAGTGCCTTGGCAACAGAACTCCATATGCGGCATTCCACAAACCGTTAGTTGCACTTCAAAGTTGAATTCAGGTGAACAACATGATTGCCTGGTTTCCTTGTATCTCCAAATTGTAATTTTTTACATAATATTAGTTATCCAATATAATCTATATTAGATTTCATTATCAATGAGAAATAAGTATATGAAGCAAAGGATTTTAGTTTATGTTTTACTTGTAATGACGCTTTTAATTGTTGATAATAGTGATGCCTATGCAAAACCAAGGTCTTTGTGTTGTGGAGCGGGGTGCAATCTCGGCGATCCTGTTAGCTCGGGTTGTGCTGGCTCATCATCCACCTATACTGCAATTTCCAAATGGGCAACCGCAACCTCTGGTACAGTAAGAATGGATTTAAAATATGCCCCAGCCTGCAACGCCAACTGGACCCGTGGTACAAATGAAAACCCTGGTGCGGTCCGTAAATTAAAAGCCGAATTATGGAATTCTGCTTTGACATCACAAATTACTTCGTACCAAAGCTCAAGTTACGTTTACCTCTGGTCTGCAATGTACAATGGTTCAACTGTATTGTGTGGTCGAGGAAAGCAAGGTCCAGCGAATGGAACCATAGACGCGACAACTGCATTTGGTTGTGCTTGATCGAAAGGATTCAAATAGTATGAAAAAAAGTTCCTTGTGGATCGTTGTTCTGTTCGTTGCCTTGCTGTCCATACCGCTCTATTACACCGCGGCCTCCCAGGATAAATCCAAAGATATTCCGCTTGCCTCAACGACCCAAAATGGGGTTTCGGTGCATCTGATCAACTATCGTCTTCAGGCTCCAACAACAAAGGTTTTTAGTTGCCTGGACCTGCCAGACAACCAAGATTGGATCGTTTATGCATCGCTCGAATTTGGTTCAACGTTACTTAATGCCGACACGATGGCAGTGGTTAATCCAAAGGATCCCGAAACGTATCAATCGAGTTATCGTTGTTATGAATTTGGGTTCACTACACCAATAGATCCTTCAACCCAGGATGTTAAGTTCTTCATTGAAAAAATTTCGACCAGTCTCCCTGAGGCAATCGATCAGGAGATGTGTGATCTGGCGCGAACGGAAATTCAAAGCACCCAACCAGACATCTCCTTCGACTGCGTCATTGATCCGAATGGTGTTGCCTTTAAAAATACGTCCACTTCAGGCACGATCAGCGATGAAGACCTGTTTCAATTGATCAACAACGCACTCACTGAAACAGTCGATGGTCCCTGGGTTCTGACGCTAAGGCCATAACAAAACCAAAGGGAAGAATGGCAGCTCAGACGAAATCGCTGCCATTCTTTTTTTAAAGGACGATCAAAATGAGATCAAATTTTCTGTTCCTTTTTTCGACCATTTTTATATTCTCCGCATGCTACGCACCCGTTGTGCCAAGTCCTGATGCAGTTTCAATGTTGGAACCGACAAAAATCGCTCAACCCAAACAAGAATCGACCCAACTTATTGAACAACCACTTGTCATCCCCATAATAGGGGAAGGGGCCGACAATGGCGTGGTTGTCAGGTTGTACTGGGCTACGGTATCCAGGGATTTGTTAAAAATTGAACTGCAAATTTCCGGGATTCCCGACCTGCACGGGGGATGCCCGGTAAGTTACTTGGAAATAACCGATGAATCTGGAAATAGTATAGAAGTCTATCAGCCCCAAATCATGGAAGAGCAACCAGAAAAATCTCAAACGGTCTGCGATTTCCGCAGCCCCCAGTCTGTATTCCATTTCTACCACACCTACCAATTGCCACAGGGGGTAACAGCGCCCAACCAAATTAACATTCAAGTCAGTTTGGGTGGTTTTTTGGTTTATCCGGAAGATGGTGTTCCCTTCGAGTTACCCGTTTATGGCCCGTATAAATTTTCTGCCAGGTTGATCCAGGATCCTCTTAACCAGCCTTTCCTCCCCAGGCGATCCAAGTCTGAAGGTTTTAACCTTGACCTACTGTCCATCGAAATCAGTCCTTCTACCCTGAGCGCCGATTACTGCATCGCTACTCCTGATGTACAAGGTTGGTTTATGGCTGATCCAATTCTGAGAATTGATGATACAACGATCGATGCCATTCCTGGCTTTACCCAACCAAATTTTAATATGACCATAACGCCAATGGATCTGACCTATCCGGACGAGCAATGCTATCACACAGTTTTTCCCATCGACCTGACCACCCATCCTGAATTTATAAAACAGGAAGTCGCGATTGAATTTCCGAGTATTCTGCTGGACCGGTCTGAAGGGGTAACGGATGAGATATGCGCGTCCATCAAAACCGATCTTCAATCCGATTATCCGGATATCGACTTTGTGTGCCATATTATGAATACTGAGGACGGATTTGGATTTGGCTTTGAAATTACTTCTGTACCGAATACTTTAACTTCTGATGATGTGTACACGTTATTTGATGAACGACTGAACCCAACGATTCTGACCAATTTCCGGTTCGAGAACATCACCAAACCATCAAATTAATTCCAAATCGGTTGATTAAGTCAGTGATCAGAATTCTTGTTTTTTGGTGATCCGGTATGTTTCAGCTTGCCTTGTCAGTAAGAGACCGCTAAATATGCAGGACATTTTATGGCAATTTCAAGCCCCACCACTGGCTATGGTGTTTTCCAATGGATCGCCGATCTTATTTGTTTGTTAAAAAAACCGGTCAGGCTGAGTGAGCAGTGCCTGACCGGTAAATTTGTATTTAGTCTCCCGCGGTGGGGCTTGGGTCGTCAAAGTGCATGGCAGCCATTTGTTGGTAGAACTG
>SXKT01000064.1 GCA_005778035.1 Chloroflexota bacterium | reverse complement strand
GGTCTTCCAACGCCGGCATGGGCCGGAGCATTTTTCGGCAAAGGTTTACCCAAACGAGACCGGCTACGGGACAAGCCTTGTAAATTATCTTCCCGGCCCGCCAATGCCAGGCAGGGTGGCACCGGCATGGTTGGTCGCCTTTTCTATTTCATTCACCAATATGATGTACATTGCGTGTGACCACAACAAGGGGCTGGCTACCGGGCCCCATTTATCCAACCAAACTGGTTTTTCTTTCGGCGCCAAAGGATTTTCACACACTTGTTCTGGTAGTTCTCCATTTTCATTCGCAGTGCTTTCTATCCAACCGCGAAGCTGTTGCGCTTTGGCTGGCTCGCCGGCCCGGCAATAATACCAGCCCAACCAAGCAGAGAGCAGGATCCATTCTCCTCCTCCATAATAAACATCGCCCTGGTATCTGTACACACCACCGCCTGCAAGCCATAGTTCTTTTTCAATCGCTTCTACCGTCGCGCTCATGGTTTCGTCTTGTATCGGAAAAACCCCGTACGGGACAGCAATTCCCAATAAACTCGCATCCGGGCCATTCAGTATTTGGGGAGGTAACTTTTGCGTTGGCTGGCCAACCTGGATATGTTTGATAAATCGGCCATCCACTACGGCCTTCTCGACCATGGTTTGTTTAATGGTGCCGATCAGCTGTTCTATCTCAAGCTCCGGGATATTTATTAACCCTTGTAAGCGCAAGCTGTTGATCGCCGCCAACCCACCCACCGTGGTAGAGAGGGAATACGGGTGTAAATACTCGGGGTGTTCCTCCCAGCAATCATAGTTGGGCAAGCCCCATACCAACTTAAGGTATTCGATCGTAGTGGTTATCGCTTCTGCCAGCTCGGCTAACAGGGTGTGGTCTTTGGTTATATTAATGTGTTCTGCCAAACCCCACAACCAGCTTCCATATCCATCCACCTGAAAATTGCCCCAACCTTGATCGGCTTCTTCGTAGCCCTCGAGGGTGAAGCGGGTATTTAGGATGCCGGTAGGATCTGGTTTTTGCCCATTTTGCAACTGCGAGGCCAAAATGGTTACTTTTTCAGAATAGCGGTCGATCACCCTCCCTACCCACCGATAGAACTTGCCAGCGCTGGAGTGATTGCCGGAAAGGTCCATTGCGTAGGCAATGAAACTGCCGTCTCGTAGCCAGCAGTAACGATAATTGGGGAAAATGGGGCAAGCGATGTATGCCCCGCTTTGATGTTGGTTTGCCAAAATTACTTCGATACTTTTTTCATACAGGTTCATTGAGCAGGCTCCGATGGCGACGTTTTTAATTAGTATTGCAATAAAACCAAGCCCCAGAGATCAATGCCCGGGATTCGGATCAATAATTTTTGGTCTGAATACGTAAAATCTACTTGTTGAGGCAGCAAACTATCCCCCATTGGGTTCACCAACATCACCTGCTTTGGCGCTGTCGCGCTGGTTACAGTCAGTTCGATGTTGGCCACAGGGGTTGGCCAAGCCATTGCTTCGTTCCACTTCCAATTGGCATTGGCTGGCAAATGTACCAGCCCGATCGATCCCTTATCTCCCGACCGTCTATAGAAGCAGGTCAATTCTGCGGGGGTCGATATCTCACCTCCGTCTGCCTCGTCTACCAATGGTCCAAACCACTCCTCGTACCACACCATCAGGTCCTGGTGTTTCGACATGGCCGCAAGCAAGGCGGGCGGCATTTCTTCGTGTTTCGGGAAATATGGGTCGCTGAGTAATCTCGCATCTTCGCCGATCACGATCCTGGTGCCGCCGGCACATAAAATCAACGCGTCGGCCAGCATATTGTTGAGCATTCTCTCCGCAGGGATGTATAGCGCGATGACAACCGGTTTGCTGCCCGATAATTGGCGCGCGTTCCGCACAATCCGAACGATATCCGTGTAGAGGATATCGGGTGGCCAAATTTCGATATAGTTGAACACTGTTGAAGATCGGGCGAGGGTCTCGATCGGCCAATTGCCCACCGCGTTAAACACAATGGGGGCGTTGGGATGCTGATTTGAAACTTCGGCAATAAAATTGCCAAATTCCAAAGGCAGGTCAACCGGTTTGCGATCGTGATCGAAACCTGTTTTCGGTTCTCCAAATTGGTCTATATGCAACCCATCGAATGGAAGTTCTGCCAGTACATGCGCGCATTGCAGGAGCAAATGAGAAAACCAGCCGCCGCCCTTTTGTGGATCCATAATGCCCAAAAAGTCATCCCCAAACGGAATGGGTTGATGGGCCTCATCATACAACATCCACTCCGGGTGGGCTTTCCAAAATGCTGCCGAAGCGGCGTAGATGGTGAGGTATGGCATGGCGGCCATACCCCGCAAATGTGCCTGCGCGATCAGGTTTTGGATCTTTGCCAGTGATAATTTTCTACCCAGTGGGTCATCATACTCTGTTTGGTGTGGTACCAGGTCATCATGGCGGTATTGCCAATCGTAAAATTGCAAGCCATTGATATGGAATTTTGCCAGCACCTCCATGGTCCGCGCTTCATCCAACCGATCGGGTGCAAAATCGCACAAAAAGCCGTATCTCGGAAATGAGGTCCAATCGGCGAGCACGTCAAAGGCGGTCTCTACCTTTTCGCTCCAATCCTCAGCCTGAATGATCATCTCGATGCCGTACCCTGCCGGGCTTTTTGCGGGCGGCTGCCAACTGAACAACAGGCGATTTTCACCCCTGCTTATTGGCCGGGTTTCAGAAAATTGGGCTACCTTGACAACCCCGTTGTATACGCTGGCCGAGAACCGAACTTGCTGCCTGGATCGCGAAACGATGACCAAGGTAAAGGAGGCCAACTCTGCTGGCGCAAATGTTGCCTTGTTTGGGTAAAACGCCATACCCGGTATGCTGTTCTCAAAATTCATTCGATCAACCTTTGATGCCTGTTGTTGAAATGCCTTCTACAAAATAGCGCTGAAAAACCAAAAATAGGATGATCACCGGAACCAAGGCGATCAGCGACGCTGAAAATACCTGGCCCCACTCTGTTAAATGCTCAGATTGGAACAAGGCGATGCCGATAGGCAATGTGCGGTTCGCCGAATCGGCAATGTTTACATTTGCCCAGGTAAATTCCTCCCAGGAATATAAAAACGAATTGATCACCACCACCGCAAGGCCAGGGCCGGATAACGGCAAAATGATTTGGACAAAGATGACAAATGGGCTGGCCCCATCGATCATTGCCGCTTCTTCCAGCTCTCGTGGTACGTTCTCAAACACGCCGCGCAGCAAAAATGTTTGCATCGAAATATTCATGGTGGCGTACACCAAGATCAGCCCGGTGAGGTTATTGTATAAACCAAGTTTTTGAGAAACGATGAACTGTGGAATGATCAACATCACCGGGGGTACCATCATGCCGAGCAAAAGGACGTAAAATAGCTGCTCCTTCCACGGGAAGGTTAAGCGCGCGAACGCGAACGCCAGCATGGAGCTGACCGTAAGCGTGAGCAGCGTGGCAGTGATGGATACTTTTACGCTATTCCAGAAGTACAACAAAAAATGGTCTGTGGTTACAGCCTTGATGAAGTTGTTGATGGTAGCCGGATTTGGCCACAATTGGGGCGGCATTTCGAACACCATGGTTTGTGGTTTGAAAGCTGTCGATACCATATACCAGATCGGGATGGCGACCACGCCCAAACCAACCAACAAGATCAGGATCGATGCGAAATTGCGCAGATGGTTTGCCTTGCGCATCTCATTCCCCTATCGGTTTGTTCAACATTTTTAGTTGAACCACGCTGAGGGCAAAAACAAACAATGTCAGCAGGTAACTGATGGCGGCTCCGTTGCCAAAATCCATCCGGCTAAAGGTTGCCCTGTACATCAAGGTTAGTATGGAATGGGTTTTATCCATTGGGTTGCCGTGGGTGATCAGCTGGAATGGCACGTACGAGTTTAGCCCGCCCAGGATCAGCACCACCACCAAAAATACGGTTGTGCCGCGCAATAGCGGGAGGGTGATGCGTGTTAGCCGTTGCCAGGGCGTGGCGCCATCCATCTCGGCGGCCTCAAGCAGTTCCTTTGAGATGGTTTGCAACCCCGAAAGGAAGATCACCGCTACCCAGCCGACCCCTTTCCAAATATCCACCAATATGACCGGCACCAAAGCCAGAATTGGATCGGCCAGCCAAATGATATTCTTGTTGATCAGATGAAATACATCTTTGAGCAGGTAATTGACCAACCCGCCCATGCCGCTGAACATGTACATAAACAACAGAGAGACGATGACCCAACTGGTGATGACGGGCAAATAATAAGCCACCCTGAAAAAAGAGCGGGCGGGGATTTTTTGATTTAAAACAATGGCGGCAAAAAAACCAAGCACCAACTTTGCGACCACCGTAAAAAAGGTATATACAGCCGTATTGATCACAGCCCGATGGAAGATGGGGTTATTGATCTGGCCAAGGTAATTTTCAAAACCAACAAAAACAGATCGTTCCGGGTGAGCAAAATTCCAATCGAAGAAGCTGATGCGGAAGGAATAAACCAGCGGGCCAAGGAAAAATACAAACAACAGCAAGAACCCTGGAAGCAGAAAAAGCAGGGCAGATACGAACTGATATTTGGCTCTGGGCGCATGGGGTGATCGGCTCATCATTCCATCATCCTTGTTATTGCAAATGTGCCGGCATATTTTGCCAGCTTCCGAGGTGAGAAGGTTCTTCTCACCTCGGAAAATTGGGTTGCCAGGTCAGATCATTGCGCCAAAAGGGCGTCGATCTCGCTGGCGGCCTGGTCTAACGCGGCCTGTGGGTCTTGTTCGCCGACCAAAATTCGTTGGTAAGCGTTGTTGATGGCGTTATCCATATCGCTCCACTTGGGGCTTGGAACGCGGGCTTGGGCGGTCTTCAGCTGTTCCATGAAGATCGCGAAGTAAGCCGGCATGGAGGCATCGCCGGTGAGGCTGGAAATGGTAGGCATAACACCCACCTGGGCAAGCGCGACCTGGGCATCTTTGCTCATCAGGTAAGAGACCCATTTTTGGGCTGCTTCCGCGTTCTTTGTCCCGCCCAAGATCACCACATCCTCGCCACCCACCACAGAGCTGGTGCCGTTAGGCCCGGCGGGGATGAGCGCGAATTCATAGTTCAATTCAGGGTAGTTTCCTTTATAGATATCTACCATCCATGGGCCATCGATGATCATTCCATAAATGCCTGTGCCTTGGCCGGCATCGGTGGCGATACCGCCGCCCATCAGGTTGGGAGACATACAGCCCTGGTCGTACAGGTCCTTCAGCAAGGTGAAGGCAGCCACGCTCTCGGCGCTGTTAACATAGCCGGTAGCAGTGGTGATCTCGGCATCGGTAACCTTGCCGCCCATCGCGTAGAAAACGGGCGCGGGAGCCCAAAAATAGGTGCCGCCTTCGGCGAAACCATAAACGCCCTTGCTCGCATCCGTCAGGTCGCAGGCTACTTTGGCAAATTCTTCCATTGTGGCCGGCGCGGCAGTAATGCCAGCGGCATCGAACATATCTTTGTTGTAGACCAAAACCTGGGTGTTGGTGTTCTGCGGCAAACCGTAATAATGGCCATCCCACTTGTTGGTAGAGAGCGGGCCAGGGAAGACAGAAGCGGCGATGGCATCAAAATCGGCCATGGCGCCATCCAGCTGCATTAAAGCGCCCTGGCTGGCAAACTCTGAAACCCAGGCAATGTCCATTCTTGCGGTATCGGGCACATCACCACCGGCGATGGAGGTCAGCAAAGCGGTTTTAAAATCGCTGTAGGCATAGCGGGTCGATTCAACACTGATGCCCGGGTTCGCGGCCTCAAAGCTGGCGATGACCTCTTCCAGTTTCGCGGCTTCGGCGTCGCTCATGGTGTGCCAATACTTGATGGTCACCGGTTCAGCAACCACGGCGGGTTCTTCCACTGCGGGGGCTTCGGCAGCGGGGGCTTCGGCGGCAGGCGCCTCGGCGGCGGGTTCAGCGGTGGCGGCTGGGGCGCAGGCGCCCAAACCAAAACTTGCCACCAGCAGCAACACAACGAACACGAACAATTTGCTATTTTTCATCTTCCTTACTCCTCAATAGTTTAAATTTACTTGCATCCAATAAAAAATGCACTGCGCGAAATGTTTTGATCCTGTTTTGTTCCTCCATTCCTCGAGCACTTTTTGGTCGGCTCAAATTGAACCGGTTCAACGTGATCGGAAAAAAAATTAGTTCCACTTGCCAGTGGATTGCCTCACCACCAGTTCGGGAGACAGAATGGTTTGTGGCATGGCGTTTTCGCCGGAGATGACTGAAAAGAGGGATTGCATTAATTCAAAACCGATCCGGCGGAAGGGCTGCGACAGGGTCGTCAGCGATGGATGCACCATCCCCGCCAGGCTGATGTCATCGAAACCCACTACCGATATTTGTTTGCCCACCACCAGGCCGCGGTCGTGGATGGCCCGAATGGCGCCCAGCGCGCATACATCGCTGGCAGTCAGGATCGCCGTGGGCGGCTCTGGCAGGTCTAACAATTTGTGGGCCAATGTTTGGCCAGACCGCTGGCTGAACGCGCCCTCCAGCACATACGCGTCTTCGGGCTGAAGCTGGTTTTCGGCCAGCCCGCGCCAGTAGCCCTCCAGCCGCTGCTGGGTGCACATGAGCGATTGCGGCGGCGTAATGTAGGCGATGCGCCTGTGCCCCAGGTCTGAGAGGTATTTCACCGCCTTGGCAATGCCGGCGGCGCCGTCTACATCCACATAGGGGTAGTTTGTATCTTGTTCTGCGCGGCCGTATGCCACAAAGGGGATCTTCTTCTCTTGCAAAAAGGGCAGCCGCGGATCGGTGCGGCCAATGCCCATCACCACCAGGCCATCTACCTGGCCGGTGCCAACCAGCCTTGCGTAGGTCTTTAGTTCTTCGGCCTCATTTTTGGCAGCCGAGATCAGCAGGTCGTATCCATTTTCGGCGACCATCGAGTTGATGCCGGCCAGCAATTCCAAAAAGGCGTTGTCGCCCGGGTCGGTGCTGCGGTAATCTTCGGGAGAGATGATGCGGACCAACCCAACCCGCTTGGTTTGGCGAGATTTTAAGCTGCGCGCGGCGGCCTTGGGGTGGTAATTGGCTTCGCGGATCTTTGCTTCAATTTTTTTGCGGGTTTCGGGCGCAACCAGCTTGGGGTCGTTAAGATAATTGGATACCGTACCAATGGATACCCCAGCTGAAGTTGCGATCTCGCGAATAGTTGTCATGGGTTATTGAACCGTTTCAATAAACCCATTATAGGCATCTCCGGCAAGCATGTCAAGCGCCAATTTTCTGCCAGCGGCCCGCGGGGGTTTTAGCCAGCCCACCCTTTGCTCAGCACCCGCCGCATGTCCCGCTCGCTTAGGATGGTGCCGCAGCTTTCCCAATCCACCGGCTGCACCTCGGTGTTTTTCAGGGTAAAGGGGTGCTCCCGCGGGACCAAATCGATGACCTGGCGGGCTTCTTTCTTTAAAGGTTCTACCCGTATCCCGGTAAATTTTCGTACTTGTTCTGTGATGGCTCTTTCCACTGGCAAGCGCTCCATACTGGTGGCGCCATAAAATCCATTGATTCCAGGCATCATCTTCAGGGCTTTTTCAACCGTCTCTGGTTCGTCAAATGGTCCACCATGGCAAATAACCAAAATGTCCTTCCGAATCCGGCGGGAAGCATCGCGATGCGCATCGTGATATCGATTGCCTGATCCAACGTCATTCGCATCGGTAGCGCCGATGGTGCCGCCGGTGGTCCCTCCATGTGCTACGATCAAGTCGGCTCCGGCTTTTACCATGGCACTCGCTTCATCCTCGGTAAAACAATAAGGAGTGGTTAGCAAGTCCAGGTCATGGGCCAACCGTATCATCTCAACTTCTTTGTCATAAACCAGGCCAGTCCCATCCATGTTGTTTCGAATCTTGCCATCAAAATGGCCAACTGTGGGGAAGTTTTGGACACCGGTGTTTTCATGGCCCATCAATATCAATTGAGGTGGATGACATTGATTGGGAGGAAAACCGGACCAAGATAATCGGCAAAGGGCTTCGGGAGCGTTATGTCTATTTCGGTAAGGTAACCCAGCAGGTATTCTGGAAGTAAATCCACCTGTACCACCGAAAGCCTGCTTGGCGGTTAAAATCGTTTTCCTCGTCCACGATGGTTACCCGATGCCACAACGGCGGCTGGCGCATTTATTAATCGAAGTGAGCAGGTTATCTGGGATGGAGCATGTCCATCCGCATCGATGGAGGCGCTCGGAGGCAACCCGCTTCCTACAGAACAACATCGGGAATGTCGCCACCTTGATGAAGATGCTCGGCCACCAGGATGCGGCGATGAGCCTGCACTACCTACGCATCAGCGACGACCAACTGGCAAAGGCTGTTCGGGAACATAGCAATGTGGACAGCCTGCGCATGCGCTGTAATAAATAGCTTAGGGGAAAATAAATTGCAATTAGGCAACAAATAGACGATGAATAACGCAACCTTATTGTTGTTTTCCAACTGAGGATGCGAATTACAATGCCAGTCCATTAATAAAAGTGAAACAAGTGACTGGCAACAATCTTTAGTACAGACGATTTCGTTAGTAGACTCTCATTATTTACAAACAGATCCATCGAATCCATTCAAGGAGCAACAGACTCCCATACACACAAGGCTGTAACCAAACATCTGGGGTAGATTTGGCTCAAACTACCTATTGGTAGTAAATGGACCAAAATTTGATTGTCGTGTACCGCTATGAAGACGGATGGTCTGTTCATAAACCTCTTGTTGATGTT
>SXKT01000063.1 GCA_005778035.1 Chloroflexota bacterium | reverse complement strand
TGTTTTCTCCTTTCCGATCAGCTCCTTCCTGCTGGATATCATCGGCAATGCCATTATGGGCTCGCCAATGAAATTGATCTTTACCCCAATTGGCATATTTATTTGGTTGGCGGTCGTTTTGGCGCTAAGCGCTGTGGCCAGCATTATGCCTGCCCGCAATGCCGCCCGCCTTACCATCAACGAAGTGCTTGCATACGAATAACCTTGCTGAAAAAAAACATAGCCTTCTTAACATACCCCCCAATAACACAAAACAGATAGCTACATCCAACAACAAAAAAGGACCGGTCTTCTTGACCGGTCCTTGTGTGCGCTGGAGAGGACTTGAACCTCCACGACTCTCGCCACATGGCCCTCAACCATGCCTGTCTGCCAATTCCAGCACCAGCGCAAGCAGAATGATATTATAGCCATCCTTGCCGAACTGTCAAGGTAAACCCCATCGTCACCTAATGAACCGAATATGACTGATCCTGGGTTCATTAGGTGTTCACTTCCTGATCCATCCAAATTACCCAGCCCTCAGGTAATGCTCATTTTTTGCCCAATTGATGATAAAGTTAACCATCACACAATCACAGAAAGGGTGTGCCCTGCGCCAAATTTGCGATGACATCTCAATATCAACTGATTCAGCTTCGCCCCTTGCGTATCGCCGTTTTGGCTAATGTGAAGGGTCATGGCAACCCCAAATTTAACTCAGAGACCCCAGCCGATGTGATGGCAGATTTTGACCACATTGAGACCATTGACGCGATCCGCGCCGCGATCGAAACCGATGGCCACAGCACCATATTCTTGCCCGCCGACCAAGATCTTCCTTATACACTTCGCGATGCCAAACCCGATCTCTGCTTCAACATAGCCGAGGGCATGGGTGGAGACGCCCGGGAAGCGCATGTACCCGCGCTACTGGAAATGTTACGGATTCCTTATACCGGCTCTCGGGTAATGGCCAATGCCATCTCGCTTGATAAAACCCTCACCAAGAGAGTTTGGAGAGACCGTCGCTTGCCTGTAGCACCATTTCAGGAATTTATTGTTGGCGACGAACAACTTCGGTCTGACATGCACTTTCCATTATTCGTTAAGCCCGCCAAAGAAGGTACGGGGATGGGTGTGGATAGCAAAGCGATCGTTAAAAACCTCGCCGAACTAAACGAGCGGGTTCAGTACTTACTTCACTTTTACAAGCAGCCTGCCCTTGTAGAAAAATACCTTACAGGTCGCGAATTTACTGTCGGTTTGATCGGCCGCTGGGACTCCATGAAGTACAGCCGGCACCCGGAATGGTACGAGAAAAACAAACTTGGGTATCACCATTTCCCTGTATTAGAGTTGGTCAGTGATAGCTCTGTTACTCCTGGTTTGTATAGCCAAGCTGCCAAATCCATAGCTGTTGGTGAGGAGGGCGCTCCAGATTACGTATGCCCCGCACCATTGGATGAAACAACGGTGGCAAAAATTAACAACCTGGTCACACGGGCACACATGGCCATAAAAAGCATTGATTACTCGCGCACTGATATTCGGCTCGACGACCATGACGAGCCTTGCCTGATAGAGATCAATACCCTTCCTGGCCTCACTCCTGGCTTTAGCGATCTATGCCTCGAAGCCGCTGCTGAGGGCATCAGTTATCAAGATTTGATCCTGGATATTTTATACCTTGGAGCAAGCCGTTGGGGTTTGTTGACCGGCAGGGATGTTACACTGCCCAAAGACAGGTTACGGAAAAAAAATGGCAGGCCTGCAGGCACTAACGCATTCGATTGATACTTGGTGCCCAAAAAACCTAACCCTTGCTATTTGTAAACAATGGTATAATATCCGTTCGTAAATAAACAACCTGCTGTGAAGCAGTGATCCAACTAACCAAGGAAGAATAGAAATGAGCGACTTACTTCAGTCCATTGAGGCTCCTGTCAACCCGAACATCCCCGATCTTCACCCCGGTGATTCTATCAGCGTCCACGTCAAGATCAAGGAAGGCGAAAAGGAACGTATCCAGGAGTTCAAGGGCACCATTATCAAAACCAAGAACGCCGGAACTGCCAGCACGTTCACTGTTCGCCGCATCGCCTCCAACGGCGTGGGTGTAGAGCGTACTTTCCTCTTCCGCTCCCCTCGCATCGACAAGGTTGTGGTGGAAAAACACTCCGTTACCCGCCGTGCCAAGCTTTACTTCCTGCGCGGCCGCACCGGTAAGGCCACCCGCCTCAAGCAGAAGTTTAAGTAATTTATCCTTTTTTTCAGCCAACCACGTGGGCGCAGCAATGCGTCCACATGATTTTAAGGTAGAATTTTCTTATGGACAAACCACTCATCGCAATTTCAACTTCTTCTTCGATACTGGCCAATGGCATGTCGCGGGTTCGGCTGGATCAAGCCTACGTCAATGCCATCAGCCAAGCCAATGGCATTCCTCTGCTGATCCCGTCTTCCATTCATGAACAAGACCTGCCTGCTCTGGTCAACCGGGTAGACGGTTTGCTGCTCTCTGGTGGCGGCGATATCGCCATCCATCACTTCAATGGTGTTGACCATCCCTCCATTAGCGGGGTTGATGACAACCGTGATACTGCAGAACTGGCTCTGACGCGCCTTTTTTTGGCAGCGAATAAACCGGTATTCGGCATCTGCCGCGGCGTGCAAGCGCTTAATGTCTCATTGGGCGGCACGCTAAACACCGACCTGCCCAGCCAGGTGAATACTCAAATAGTACACAATAATCCCGGCGTAGATGGCATTGCAACCAGACAGCAGATCGTTCATACGGTGGAACTCCAACCGAACAGCCGCCTGGCTGAGATCACCGGCAAAACAAATCTAAATGTGAACAGCTTCCATCACCAGGGTGTTCGCCAAATTGCATCAGGCGGTGTTGCCTCCGCATACGCCCCCGACGACACCATCGAGGCGATCGAGTTCCCACAGTATCACTTTTGCCTGGGGGTGCAATGGCACCCGGAGTGGCTCACCTACCAAGCCGAAACCCGCGCCCTGTTTTCTGCCTTTGTGGCAAGCGCCAAACAGGCTGGTTAAGCATGCAGCCCAAACGCCCCATCGGCATCTTCGATTCCGGCGTGGGCGGTCTTTCGGTGGCAATGGAGATCGCCAGGCTGTTGCCGGCCGAGGATTTGCTTTATATTGGCGACCAAGCCAATGTGCCATACGGTAGCAAGCCATTAGAACGTATCCAACAGCTTTCCGATTCAATCACCCGCTTTTTGCTGGAAAAGAAAGCCAAATGCGTGGTGGTTGCCTGCAATACCGCAAGTGCCGCCAGCCTCCATACCTTGCGCCAGAGCTACCCCACCATACCTTTTATTGGCATGGAACCAGCTATTAAGCCTGCCAGCCAGGCCACCCAAACCGGCGCCATAGGCGTACTGGCCACCCCTGCTACCTTTAAAGGCCAGCTTTACAACCAAACCTTGCAACGATACGCAAACGGCAAACAGGTATACCAAAGCACCTGCGATGGACTTGTAGAGCAGATCGAAGCTGGCGAACTGAATTCCCCTCGAACACTGCAAATTTTACAAAAAGCCTTGCAACCCATGCTGGCTGCCGGAGTAGATAGTGTAGTGCTGGGTTGCACCCACTACCCCTTTGTACTGGAACAGATCGCCAATATCGCCGGACCAGCCGTGCAGATCATAAACCCAGCCCCCGCCGTAGCCCGCCAAGTTCGCGCCGTTCTGCAAGAGCGCTCCGCATTGGAACAAGGCGATACCCTTGGCAATTTCACCCTGATAACGACGGGGGACGTTGACCATACAGCCGCTTTCCTTCAGGCTGCGGGTATTCGGATCCCGATCACATTTCAACCTGGAACATGGATCGGTGAGGATATCACCTCCCACTCATGATCACTTTTTCCGATGTGTGAACGATCCTAATAGAGAGAATAGTTTTTCCTTTAACCCCAAACCGATGCGGAACTTTCGAACTTTTCGAAAAACCAGTGACCAACCGACCACTGGCATTC
>SXKT01000009.1 GCA_005778035.1 Chloroflexota bacterium | reverse complement strand
CGATTTTTATGAACCAACCGGGTTTATTGATGCCCCGGTAACATCTTATGAGGGCTTCACCCCGTATACAAATGCTACATATCGCCAAGGGGCGCGCTTTTTGGAAGACCTGCGCGTTTTAATCGGTGATGATGCCTTTTTCGCCTTTTTGCGAGATTACCTAACCCAAATGCGGGGGAAGATATCCACCCCTGAAGTTTTCTTTGCAATCCTTCGGTCACACACTGAGATCGATCTTTCCCCCTTGATCACCAAGTACTTTCAAAACCGATATTAGTTCGATATGGGAATTGACCGATTTACAGCTATCCCCTTTCCCCAAAGCCTTGCTTCGGCGCTCAGGCGCATCCTAACTGCCGGCTTGGATGCTGTTGATCCAAGCGTCGCGGTGCAAAACGCGCTCAGACGTGATGGCCATGAACTGCAAATTGGGATGCCAAACCAACCTGCGATTCGGGTGGCTGTGCCCAATGGCGCCAAGTTGCGCTTGGTGGGGTTGGGAAAAGCAGCCGGCCAGATGGTAGCTGCCGCATCCAAAGTGTTGGATGGCACCCCGCACGAGGGTATGGTAGTCGCCAAATTTCCTTTCGATGGTTTGCCCAATGGTATCCATCAGATTCTTGGCGGCCACCCCATTCCATCTCAGCAGAGCCTGAATGCAGGGCTTGCCTTGCGCCAATTTTTGGCCGGGGCTCGTCAAGGGGATGTGGTTTTGTTCCTGCTATCAGGAGGAGGTTCTGCGTTGGCAACCTTGCCGGTGCCGGGCATTTCATTGCAGGATGTTCAATCCCTCACTCAGGCATTGCTTCGGGCTGGCGCCTCTATCCAACAGATCAACAGCATCCGCAAACAAATAGACCAGGTTAAAGGTGGTGGGTTGGCGCGCATGGCACAACCCGCAACCTGTGCCGTTCTGATCCTAAGTGATGTTATTGGCAATCCATTGGATGTGATCGCGTCTGGCCCGGCCATTGCAGACCCGTCTACCCCGGCAGAGGCGTTGCAGACGATTGAATCACTCGGCATTGGTGCGCAGGTTCCCAATGGCGTTATTGGCGCTCTTAAAGCCCAGGATGGAGTGCATCGGCCGATCGTTCCACTTATTCCACACATCATTATTGGCGATAATCAAAGCGCTTTGTCTGCGGCATGCCAACAGGCTGTGCATGAAGGAGTCGAAGTGATCCGTGTGCCAGGCTTCTACACTGGGGATGTTGTGGAAGTGGCCGCAAGTTTTTGCCATGCGATCGGTCAGACAAAGCCTGGAAGTGAAGGCGACAAACCAATTCTGCTGGCCTGGGGCGGGGAACCCACTGTTCAGGTTTCTGGCAACGGTTTGGGGGGAAGAAACCAACATTTGGCATTGGAGTTGCTCGCCCGGTACAAACCCAAGAATGGGGAATGCATTATCTGCCTCGCGACCGATGGGGATGATGGTCCCACTGATGCGGCTGGAGCGTTTGTTGATGACCGCACGTATTTTGCCGGAAAAAAACAAGGGTATGAATTAAAAACGTTCCTTCAAAATAACGACAGTTACCATTATTTTGAAGGAACGGGAAACTTATTGCGAATCGGTCCTACTGGAACGAATGTGAACGACCTGTTGTTCTATATAAGGAAGTAAATTATGCTTTGTTCTCTTCCTCAAATTTGTGCTTAAGGTGTACTGGCGAACCTTCGCGAATTTTCATATTAACCAATTCCACAAAAACCGAGAAGGCCATGGCGAAATAGATGTATCCTTTTGGTATTTCCTGGTGAAGACCTTCAACCAGCAGCGAGGTGCCGATGAGTAGCAGGAAACTGAGAGCCAAAACCTTTACAGTGGGGTGTTTGTTCACAAAATCGCTGATTGCGCCGGATGACAACAACATGATCGCTACCGCTATGACGACAGCAAGAACCATAACGATGATCTCCTTGGCCATCCCCACAGCGGTGATCACGGAATCGATCGAAAAGACGATATCCAACAAACCGATCTGAATGATGGTGCCAGCCAAAGTGGCTTTACCCGCGCCGGCATGTTCGCCGTGTTCCTTGCCTTCCAATTTGTCGTGGATCTCCATCGTGCTTTTGGCAATCAAGAAGATACCCCCGATCAACAAAATCAGGTCTCTGCCAGATATCCCCAATTCCAAAATATGGAACAACGGCTCCTCCAGTTTGATGATCCAACTGAGCGAGAGCAATAACAATATGCGGGTGATCAATGCGATGGCAAGGCCCAACTGCCGGCCTTTGGCTTGGTCCTTGGCTGGCAACTTATCAGACAGGATCGAGATAAAAACGATATTATCTATGCCGAGCACGATCTCCAAAATGGTCAGTGTCAATAATGCGATCAGGTTTTCAAGTGTAAATAATTCCATAAATTGTCCTCCAATAATGCCTAATTGTAATCGAAGCGGAAACCAAAAAGGGCTGGCGAAATCACCAGCCCTCATTATTATTTTCTATCAGTAAGCCTAACCTTGTTGGATCTCTGCCGCTCGCAGGGTGTTGCGCATCAGCATGGCAATGGTCATGGGTCCAACACCTCCTGGAACGGGGGTAATATATCCAGCAACCTCTACCGCCTCGGCGTAATCCACATCGCCAACCAAACGGTAACCACTCTTTTTGGTGGCATCGGGCTTGCTATTGATACCTACATCGATCACCGCAGCGCCTGGTTTGATCCAATCGCCCTTAACCATTTCAGTCTTTCCGATTGCGGCAATTAATATGTCCGCTTGACGGATCACATCGGGCAAGTTTTTGGTACGGCTGTGGCACACGGTTACAGTGGCGTTTTTGCTGATCAAAAGCAGCGCGGCAGGCATGCCGACAATGTTGGAGCGGCCCAATACCACTGCGTTCGCGCCCTCGATCTTTACACCCGCTTGCTCCAACAGGTAAATACAGCCGTAAGGCGTGCACGGTACAAACAAGGGTTCGCGACCTTTTTGGGCCAGCCGGCCAATGTTGATCGGTGAGAATCCATCTACGTCCTTCTCGATGCTGATCAATTGCAAAACACGCTCTTCATCGAGGTGGGACGGCAATGGTAGTTGAACTAAAATACCATTTACGCCTGGGTCAGAATTTAGTTCCTTGATTAATTTTTCAAGATCTGCTTGGCTGATATCAGCGGGTACATGATGATTGACCGAACCCATCCCGAGTTCCTGGCATGCTTTGCCTTTGGCGGCAACATACGTGGCGGAATCCACCCGGTCGCCAACCAATACGGTGGCCAATACAGGTTGCGGTTTTCCATTAGCAGTACGCTTGGCAACCTCTGCCGCTACGGTATCACGCACTTGCTGGGCGATGAGTTTTCCATCGATGATCTGGGCTGTCATTCACTACCTCCGGGTAACAAAAAATGGCTGGTTATAAATTTGTCTAACAACTTTATTATAATTAGCGTTCCGATTGGTTTGTAGTGACAAATGTCAGTTAATCCTCCACACCCCTTGGTTGGCACGGCGGGTATTCGCCGGATCATTGGTTTTTTTGGTTGCTTACCAAAATTTCAGCCAACATACCCTCGACGTGCAAACCACTGAGTTGCACAGGATCAATTTGGTTCCACAGGTATTGATCCGCATGGGCAAATACTCTGATGTAATTGGAGGTCAGACCGCTCATCAACCAGCCATTCTCTGTCCGCACATTACTTGCCTCCCATAATACTTCTGCCTGTTGGCCAATTTGGCTGGTTTTGAAATTCTCCGCACTGAGGCGAATTACAGATTGAAGTTGGTTGTTGCGCTGCTTGCGGATGGGATGGGGGACCGATTGGCGAATGCGGGCTGCTGGTGTTCCGTCTCGTTCGGAATATGTAAAAACATGGCCACCAGAAAATTGCATTTCTTGCACAAAAGCCAATGTTTCGAAAAATTCTTGCTCACTTTCAGCCGGAAATCCAGTGATCAGGTCGGTTGTGATCGATAAGCCTGGGATGTATCGGCGGGCTTGTTCGGTAAGGTGCCGGAAAGAGGAACGGGTAGTTTTTCTCAGCATACGGCGCAAGGTGGCATCAGAGCCTGATTGCAACGGCAAATGCAAATGTCGGCATAGGCGTGGATCACTCCAGCGGGAGAAAAATTGTTCGTTTAGATCCCAAGGTTCCAACGAAGAGAGCCGAATGCGTGGCACGTCGGTGTCTGAAAGGATCATATCCAGCAGGTTGGCCAGGTGTTGGGGTTTTGCAAGGTCCTGCCCCCAACTACCCAAATGCACACCGGTCAATACAACTTCTTTGCTGCCTGCAGTATAGGCGGCGTTGATCTCGTTGATGATCGATTTGGCGTCCATCGAAATACCGCGACCTCTGGCAATGGTGGTTACGCAAAAAGTGCAGCGGTTATCACAACCATCCTGCACTTTGATGAAAGAACGAGTTTTTTGGCGCAGACCGGCTATTGATGATCTTTCCAATGGCTCCTGATCAAACAGGTGGCTGCTGGTGATCTCAGGTTGTTGGCGAAGAAAATTGGCAACCAGGTGGTCTTTATCCTGATTATGGATGACCGTGACGTGTTGGCCTAAATCTCGGGCATTGGTTGGTTCGAGGGTGCTCCAGCAACCGGTAGCGATCACTTGTTGGTTTTGGTTGCCGGCGTAACGCCGAATTTTTTGGCGCGAATCGCTGGCGGCTTGGTGGGTGACCGAACAGGTATTTACTACTACCAGGTCTGCCTCAGTGTCATTGGCCACTATGTTATGCCCACCTTGGCGAAATTCCATGCCCATTTTTTCAATCTCCGCCTGATTCAGGCGGCAACCAACCATATCAAAAAACACCTTCATGGTTGTACCCTGATGGCTGGCAAACTCACGGTTAGGTCATCAAAAAAAACCGTCCTTGGCGCATATTGGCTGCTGGCAAATATCCCGAACCTGCCGAGCTGTGGTGAAACATCGGTTGCCTTCAGAGCTTGGATTCCGTTTACAGAAAAGGACAATTCGGTTCCGTTACATTGGCCAGAGATATGATTGATGCGTCCACCATAATTAGAGCTAATCGGAGCATCCGGTTTTGTTGCAGCCAAAATATTCACTTTGCCATCATCCACTTTAGTGATCGTGGCATCGCCGTTGCTGCCCAAGGAAAAATAAACAAAGTTTGCGTTATCCACAAATCGGCATGCAATTCCAAAGAAAACCGTCTCGCCTGCAGTTTGAGGCCACCCATTTACTGCCACAATAACATCCTGTAATTCTGTTGGCCGAAGGCTAACCATCATCCCGTTTGGCTGTTCAACGGTGATCTTCAATACCCCATCCGCTACCAATACACTTCCATGTGGGTTCCTTGTATCCTCAAAAAAACGGTTATCACTGAATGAATCTACAAAAAGCACTTCATCTTCAACGATTGACAAAGAACAAGCCCCCAGCAAAAAACACAACAATAATGTAATGAAATTGCGAACCATAATCCTATTTTACCTGACCAGGTGGCTCCAATTGTGCCAGCAGCTGGGTAACCTGTTGAATGTGTGGACCCATCGGAAATTGTTCGCTGTATTGAGTGAATTTGAGAAATGCCTGGTTTTGTTGTCCATATACAAATCGAATCCATCCCTCGTAAAAAAGGATCTCAGATGCTACTTCAGGAGATAAATTCTCTGTGAGTTGCGCGGTTTGTAAAGCGGAGATCGATCCGGCTAAATCACCTTGGTTGGCAAGTGCCCTGGCAAGTAATATCTGGTCGCTTGCCGATCCCGGCCTCAATGAGATCAAGTTGCGTATCGCAGGCAAAGCAACCTCGTTGGCAGGGCAACCGGACTGAAGGCAAGCATAGGCGATGGCCTCCAGTGGGATAGGGTCAAAAGGATCGAGTTCAGCTGCTTTTTGGTAAGCCAATAACGCACCTGCCAAATCATCCTCTTCCATTGAACGGCCCAGTCCGACCAAAGCGCTCCCGGAGCTATGGTCTTGTTGGTATGCTTGTTCAAAGGATGCACGGGCGACCAGCATTTGGTCTGCCATAAGGGCATATTGACCAGCCAATAGCAAGTAGGATTTTCCCCTTGCGGAATGGGGAAGGGTTTGGGCAATGGACATAGCCTGCTCGGCTGCACTTATGCTTGTTGGGTAGCGAGCAATAGCAAGCCACGCCCATCCATCTGCAATGCGTGGTTGAAACTGGACAGCACGTTCAAAACAAAACGACGCCAGTCCAGACTCACCCAATTGCATGAGGGTAATGCCCATTGCGACCTCCCGTCGAAAGGGATCATTTTCAGAGAGCGGCGTAAAGAGTGTATCGATATCAGATAAGGTGATCTGTTGGCGTAATGTTTTCAGCGCATTCCATTGGCCAAACCCAGCAAGTAAAATCGCCCGCTGTCGGGCAACTTTTTTAGGAGGTTGCTCCTCAAGGATCGACCATTCTTCCGCATAACGTCCTTGCTGATGATATAGGGTTGCCAATGCCAATCCGCTTTGTTCAGGTAAAATTCGTCGGTCCCATAAAGATTGTAAAGTTTTTTCAGCCCGCAAACTGCGGCCTTGTTTACCGAGGGCTTCTGCGTAAGCAAATTGCGCGTTGGGAGATAGCCACCCCAATTGGGCTTGGGTCTCTAATTGGTCAACCAACTTGGCTGGCCGTTCTCGCAGCACTAAAGCCAATTCGTCACTAACGTGATGGCTCCATGGGGCAAGCGCGGCAGCGCGTCTAAGCAAATAAATGCGATCCTCTTCCTTAGTAGCGGCATTTGTTTGGCGCATTACCATTCCGAACTGGATGGCAGGCGGCAAGATTGCAGCAGTAACACAGGCCAAAAACCATCCAATAATTGCCAAGACGGGTTTAATAGGCCGATTAACGCTATGATTGGTGCTCATCATTCGCCTACATTATACGTGCTATAATTTTTAAGATGTTGATCAGCCTGGTCGAACTTTTCTCAACGCAGCTAGGGACGGCATATTATGCCTTCGCTGTTCAACTCACCCTCTCTGTCGCGTTGCTTGCGATGGTATATCTCGGGATAAAAACCCGCGCACTGCCATCTACATTTTCCACTTTCTCACTTGTTGTTGTCACGTTATTTCAGTTGGCCTTGGGTAATTTGCACCCTGTGCTTGCCTTGCTCTCGCAAAACCTTACAACGCTTTATCCCTTATATGACAGAACCTTGCTCCTCTTGCAGATTTTGTGGGTTTTCCCTGTGCTCAATTCGATTGGGAAGGGGTTTTTGCTAAAAACAGCCCTGATCTTACTCACGGCGTTGTTGATGATGTCGCCGGCATTGATGATCAGGTCCTTCCCGGCACTTTGGCAATTGGGTAATTTTAATTTTTCAGACCAAGCCTTTTATTGGAGCCTGGCGATTTTTATTTTGGCAATGGTACTTTTTGCCTTGGGTGATCCGAACCAACAGCCACTCACCTGGCTCTCGCGGCTTTTTTATCTTCTGGTAATGGCCGGTGCCGCAGCCGATATGGTATTTATTCCATTTCCGGGAGACCATGCCGGCTTTGTTCGCCTTGGCTTGCTGATGGCAATTCCACTTTTGTTGATTGTTCCACCACTGGTCCAGCCGGCTACCCGAGAGATTGACCAGACGATTTTACGTGCCTTTATTCGGCGTATTGAAGAGACCACAGACGAGTTCATTGAACAGAACATAGCCAGTGGCTCCATTTCCCCGGCAACAATCAAAACATTGGAAGTTTCTACTGCCGCTTCTACCGCTACCCATATGGCTGCTGTTCCTGCTGATACTGAAGATTGGACAGAGGAACACACGGCTTTACTGAATGAAGTGAAGCAACCGCTCTTTTCCATCGTTGGTTATGCCGACTTGCTGGCCCGGCAAACTCATGGAACATTGGACGAGGTTCAGAAAAAATATGTCGATCGAATTCGAGCTGCAGCCAGCTCGATCGAGCACAAGGTGGATGAGATCAGCCGTTTGCGAGAGGTCGAACTTGGTACCGTTCGCTACATCCCCGAACTGGTAGACCTGGAAAAAGTATGCGATATTGCAATGGCTGCGTACGAAGCCTCCTTGCGCGAACGGTCATTGGAAGTCGTCAGGGAAATAAATTTGACCAATACGCAACTTGTAGCAGATCGCACATCCATCCAGTCTGTGATCAATTTGGCATTGGAGAATGCAATTGGCGCGAGCAAACCCAATTCAAAAATCACCTTGACAGCCAACGACTCACGTGAGGTTGCAGGATTTTTACGCCTAACCATCCGGGATGAAGGCGAGGGAATTCTCCCCGAAGACTTGCCGAAGGTATTTGAAAAACGGCTAAGTGTTTCGGCTCCGTTGATCACAGGAGTTGGAGATAAAGGTGTTGGTCTGAACATATTGAGGTCGTTGGTAGTGGGAATGCGTGGCACAGTGGAAGTTATCTCATCACTCGGCGAGGGTACTTCACTGGTAATTCTCCTCCCGCGCAATATTGCAGGCAGTTTTCAACCGGTCAATTTACCCCATTAGCGGTAGGGTTTTGTAATTCATTCGATATGTTTCCCTTCCCAATGCTTGGTATGATGAAAATAGGATCGATTTTCGGATGACCAAGCGAATATTATTTTTTGTCAGCATAACAATAACTGCAGCCATATTGCTTGTGGCCTGTCAACTTCCCGTAAATAATCTGCCTGATCAAGGCGCCATAATGGCTACAGCTACGCCCTTTCAACCAGCTGGCCAAGCCCACTCCGCCTACTATCGCGATTATCCTACAACCGCCAGACGGGTTGTTGAGACCGTGCCGACCTTGCCACCAATGCCCACGTTGGTCGTGTTGGATGCTCCTGCCATTGAAGGACTTTCACCTACACCAACAAGCCAACCTTTGCGGGCGGAAGGCGTGCCAACCGCGCAACCAATGCCAACGGTACAAATTAATATGGATGACCCTGCCATCCTCAATCTTCCCGAAACGGTTACATTTTTGTTGTTAGGTTCTGACACACGCGGTGGTGCTTCGTTCAGAACGGATACCATCCTGATAGTTATTGTCCGTCCCAAAGACGGCAATGTTTCGATCATTTCTGTTCCGCGTGATCTATGGGTCAATATTCCAATGGTTGGAGAGCAACGGGTAAATGTTGCTTACCAATATGGCGATCTGTATGAGTATCCGGGCGGCGGGGCAGGTCTTCTAAAGGATACGATCTTGTACAATTTGGGAATCCAGATCGACCATGTAGCCATGGTCGACTTCAATGGATTTCGAAAGATCGTCGATACGATCGGTGGTATCGAGTTGCCGGTTTTTTGTGGCTATACCGATTGGCGCCTGATCGAACCTTCGCTGGATCCAGAATTGGAAGAAAGTTGGCATCTTTATACGGTTGAGCCTGGGGTGGTGAAGATGGATGGCGATCTGGCATTATGGTATGCCCGTAGCCGCAAGATGAGCAACGATTTTGATCGCGGCCGCCGGCAACAAGAGGTTCTACGTGCCATTTATCAGCAAGGCTTGCGCGCCAATTTGCTTCCACGAATTCCTCAACTATTTAGCGACCTTTCCAGTTCTTTTTCTACGGATCTGGGTGTTCTCGATTTGGTTTCCATGGCTCCCTTGGCCTTGAACCTAACCAACGCCAACATCCGAGGTTATTACATTGCTGGTGACTTGGTGTCGGATTGGGTCACTGACCAGGGAGCCTACATCCTGTTGCCCAACAGAGAGCGTATCGCTGAAATGGTTGTCCAGGCTATGTCTCCCTCTGCAAGGCCGCAGGAAAGCAACAAAATCAAGATTGAAGTCCTCAATGGGTCTTCCAATTTTGGGGCTGATTCGCTCGCCGCTGAGAGGCTAAACTACGCGGGATACCAAACTCAGATCACCGCCTTTGACCGCCACGATTACACCACCACGCTGGTGTACGATATGACCCAAAGCCAAGATCCACAAGCCGCGAATGCCATTTTGCAGTCTTTGGGATTGTCTCCTATTTCTTTGGTTGCCAACCCGCAGGCTTCTCCTGCCATTCCTTATGCTGTTATCGTTGGTAGTGATTACAATGCATGCTTTGACCCAGCGGATGCCAACCCCTAACAAAGGATAAAAACGATTCCTTTTTTTGTTGTTCTGTGCTAAACTATTCGTATAGTTTATTTTGTACCGAAAGGAAATTGTTATGTCCGAAGAAAAGCAGGTGACCGTTCATATCACTCCCTCAACTACGATTGCGCCTGCCATTAGTGCGTATGAGTATTACATGTCAGACCAAGGTCGCAGTTCGCATACTGTAAAGGCTTTTCTATCTGACTTGCAATTGATGCAAAAGTACTTCGCGCCTGACAAAACCCTCGACTCCATTACTACAATTGACCTAAATAGCTTCCTCGATTGGTTACAAAACGAGCGTGGTGTACCCTGCAGCCCCAAGACCTTGTCTCGCCGTATTACCGCAATAAAATCCTTCTTTAAATGGCTTTCCAAGAATGGTATCCTGCCGCTGGATCCTGCCGAGAAAGTAGTTCAGAAAACGGTGTTAAGCCCGTTGCCCAAGGTGCTGAATGATACCGAAACGCAATCAGCACTCATCACTGCCAGTTCCTATCGGCGAAAAGCCAAGCCAGATGTCCGCCCCTATGCGCTTTTATTCCTGTTGCTACACTCCGGCCTTAAAAAGAACGAATGCCTGGGGTTACACCTTAACCACATTCACCTAAATGAAACCGACGGGCCAACGATTCATGTACGTTATCCGACCGATGCGAACCGCTACAAGGAACGCAATCTGGTCTTGCCGGCAGAATGGGCAGATATCTTCCATGAGTATGTAGCCCAATACCAGCCTACCGATAATCTCTTTCCATGGTCTCCCCGCCGTTTGGAATACATTTTGGAAGATATCAGCACCGACTCGAGGATCGGCAAGCACATTTCGTTTGATATGTGTCGCTGGACCTTCGCCCTCAACCAATACAAGGATGGGGTGGACCAAGATACGATTCGCCAGTCATTGGGTGTTAGCAAGATCCAATGGCGGGAACTTTCGAACAAACTTGGCAAATTGGCCGAAATTTCTTAAGGTTGATTTAAATCCCCGGGTGGGACAAGCTCTAATCGGATAAATCGAGTGGGTTGGGAGCTGGAACGGGTCCGTTCAGACCTGCGGAGGCCGGGCACCCACAAGATCGAATCATCATCCGCTACTACCGGAAAGTTGCCGCGATACCTTCGCGGCACTTTGTTGTTTACGAACAGGTCACTGAGCTTGATGGTTTGGTGTGCCATGCCAAATGGTTCAAACCGGTCTCCCGGTTGGGTTGGGCGGATTTTTACGACGCCCCACAGATTTTCCGCTGGCAAGGTAACGACATTGTTGCCTTTGATGCCATCTTCATCAGTGCTCTGCTTGTCATCCAACCAATCTACTAACAATAACCAACCGTTTTGCAACAGATGTGTACCCTGCTTCAACTCCCTGGTGTCGACCATCTGCGGCCATAATGGGGTGGGCAGGCTGCCAGTGTCCGTAGTTAGGTAAAGGACGCCATTTTCGGGCAATGTCTGCAATCCAGCACCAAGGTCAGCGGGTTTGTTGAGGTTGGCACGGTCCAATGCTTCTTTATCAATATCGCGCAGGGTAGGCAACAATTGCCAGGAACCCATCCGAATAACTCTTTGGAATAGCGCGCGCGGGTAACTGGCTAAAATGCCACGGTCGAATGCAAGGTAGGTTTTCCCTTGCTCCAACAAGGCATGGCGCAGCTTGGCAGTTGTAAGTTGTTCCAATAATTCCGCTTCGCCCTGTAAAACCATTGCCGAGCGCGATAATGTACTGACCAAGCCATTATTGTATTGCTTAAGGTCTGGCATCAATCGCAACCGAATACGGTTCCGCAAGTAATCTTCCTGTTGGTTGGTTTCATCCTCAATAAAAGGGATCAGTTTTTGCTGGCAATAGTTCACTGTATCTGCTCTTGTCCATTCCAGCAAAGGCCGTACAATTGGCAGCTCCGTATTGAACACCGATAAAATCACTGAAGCCTGCATGCCCTTTAACCCCGACAGGCCTGAACCACGCAAAAAGTGCATCACCATTGTTTCTGCCTGGTCTTCAGCTGTGTGGCCGGTGGCCACAGCTTGGGCTCCCGCAATTTGGGCCTGGTCAAATAAGAATCGGTAACGCAGGTCCCGAGCAGCTTCTTCCATTGAAAGATGGTTGGAAACCGCGTGAGCGGGAACATTGCCACTTCCCGCAACAAATCGGATTCCCCCCCTGCGGCAGAAATTCTGCACATGAGCTACATCCGCGGTGCCAGCTTCACCCCTGATCTGGTGGTCAAAACTGGCAACGATCACATCGTAACCCCATTCTCGCAATGCACATAGCAAGGCCATTGAATCCGCTCCGCCGCTTACCGCAGCCAGAACTGGCCGGCCCTTGGAGAGAATTTGTCGCGCTAACGCGGCAGGATCTTTCATGCCAATTGATACAGTTCTACCAATACCCCGCCGGTGCTCTCTGGGTGGATAAACGCGTATTTACGGCCATCTGCTCCACTTCGCGGTTCATCATTGATCAGGCGAATATTCTTTGTTTTTAGTTGTGCCAGCATTGCGGCCACATCATCCACTTCCAGGCAAAGGTGGTGCATGCCTGGTCCGCGTTTTGCCAAATATTTGGCAATGCCACTCTCTTCGCTGGTAGGTTGAACCAGCTCGATTTCCGCGCCGGCCAAGGGTAAAAACGCTACCCTTGAGGCTTCCGCGGGTACATCGCGCACCTCATGAAGTTCCATTCCCAATGCGTCTTGCCAAAAAGCCAGCGATTTTTCAATGTCATTCACCACCACGGCAATGTGGTTGATTTTGTTCACAGCTACCATTGGATTCTCCGAATGTCTTTTTGTTGTAGTATATCAGCCAAATCGCCGGCATTGCCGGCTCCGAAAGTAAAATGAACCTCCATCCTTGGATTGTGATACCTTAATTGCCTACTTACCGGGTTTGAAGATAGCTACAGTGATGTCGTCAATGTATCCCTTCCCCAGGGTATATTCCTCCAATTTTTCCTGTAAGATCGCCATTTGTTGATCTGGAGCCAATTTGGGGTCCAACCATCCGCTTGCTTTGTCCCTGCCGCAGGGGCGGCCATCCTCGCCCAGGGCATCGGTCAAACCATCGGTATATGCCAGAAATGTTCCCCCATTTGCGGGAACTGTTTTTGCCACAAAGTTGGCTTGGCCAAAAATACCCAAGGCTGGCCCGGTTGGCATTAGCAAGTGAGCGGGGTGTTCTCCATCCGAAAGCAACATGGCTGGTTCGTTGCCACAGTTGATGTAAACGACATCCCCTTCTTCTGGAAGGTAAGCAATAAACAATGTCGCGAACATATTGTCGCGTTCGTGTACTGACGATACATACCCATTGGTAAAACGTACAGCCTCAACCAACAATTCTTCGGGCGAACGCGCTGTTTCCATACACTGGGCATGCAGCATACTGCGAAAAAGTGTCATAAATAAAGCTGCGCCAACACCTTTTCCACAAACATCTCCTACAAAAAGGATGGTGCCTCCATTGGGGGCCTCAAAGACATCGTAAAAATCACCGGCTACTTCCTTGCAACTCCGCAACCACATAGCCACATCCCACCCCCTCTGTGCAGGTATCTCGGCAGGCAAAAAGCAAGACTGAATTTGCCTTGCTACCTGCATTTCGTCTTCCAGGGTCTGCAAGTACTTTTTTTCTATATCTCGAAGATGTTTTCGGGCAAGGCAATTGCCAAGCCGTGCTTTAAGCAAGGTTGGGTTGTAAGGCTTTGGCAGGTAATCTTCCGCACCCAGAGTGATGCCTCTAATTACGTTCTCTGAATCAGTAGCCGCTGAAATAATGATCACCGGAAGCTCAGCGAAATTTTTGTTTGATCGCAAACGCCGCAAGACCTCGAACCCGTCCATACCCGGCATCATAATGTCCAAAAGCAGGCAATCAGGCGGGTCGTTATCAATCATTTGTAAGGCACTGGGTCCGTCTACAGCCGTATTGGTCACATACCCCAAATCCTCCAGGTCTTGAGACAGGGTATCCAGGTTGAATGGTTCGTCATCGACGATTAAAATATGGTCGGACATTATTCCCCCAAGTATTCTCTCAGTTTGGTTGCCAACAAACTTTCGTCCAACGGTTTGGTCAGGTAATCCGTAAAACCGTATTGCAGGGCTTTCTCAGCATCACCTTGCATGGCATGTGCCGATAACCCAATGACCGGCAATCCGGGCTTTTGTTTGTGTATCTGTTTGGTGGCTTCGTATCCATCCAAAATGGGCAATCCAATATCCATCAAAATTAGGTCTGGTTGGTTGTTCAACGCCATTTGAACAGCTTCTGCACCATCGCGGGCGATGAGCAAGACATACTCCTCCTCTAAGAGTTGAACCAGCAGGTCCAGGTTCATATCCATATCTTCAACGATCAAGATGGTTTTCATTGCTTTCTGTTTCCTGTTTCTATCGACCCTCGTAAAACTTTTTGTAAACCGCCGATCAAGCGGTCTTGGTCCAGGTCTTGTTTGCGCATTGTCATTGAAACGGTCTTTTGCAAACTCTCTTTTTCTTGGCGGGTTAGGTCCTTGGCGCTAATGACGATGATCGGTAGAGCGCGAGTGGTCGGATCTGACCTCAACCTTTCTATCAATTGAAAGCCGTCCATTACTGGCATCAGCAGGTCCAACAGTAAAATGTCGGGCATGCTCTGGCCGATCAATGCCAATGCTTCCTTGCCATTGGCCGCATATTCAATGCCATACTGATCAATTGGCAGGGTTTGGAGGATCATGTCAAATATTAAGGGGTCATCATCCACCAAGTAAACTTTTCGCTTCCTATCGGATACCTGGCCCAAAACACCTTCGATGGCATTTTTAACCCGCGCCGGATCAAGCGGTTTCAGCAGGTAATCGGCTGCGCCCAAACCAAACCCCAGCGCTTTTTTATCCACAATTGTCAATAAGATCACAGGGATGGATTTGGTATCATCCTTGATCTTTAACTCGTGAAGTACCTGCCAGCCATTCATTTCTGGAAGTTCGATCTCCAATAAAATGGCCGCTGGTCGCAGCTTGGTGGCAAGCTCGATTCCGGTCTGCCCATTTGCCGCACCGACGATCTCGAACTCTTGGCTTCCTAATGATTCTTGCATCAGATAAACAGCGTCCGGGTCGGAATCGACCAGTAATATGGTTTTCTTGTCAACGGGTAATTTGGTTTCTGCGGCATTTTGGGCATTATCGGCCAAAGCAGTTGGTTCTTTTACGTTGCCGCTGTAGTGTGTAGGTAATCTCAGTGTAAAAGTACTTCCTTCTCCAACAACACTTGTCACCTCAATATTTCCTCCCAACAAGTTAGCGAGATTGCGGCTAATGGTTAGTCCAAGCCCGGTTCCACCAAATCGGCGGGTCGTTGTCGCATCTGCCTGTTGGAATTCGTTGAAAATTCGCCCCAGATCTTGCGTTGCGATGCCGATCCCGCTATCACTAACCGAAACACTAAACTCCTGCGGATTTTCCATCCGAGCCAACAAGGTCACTGATCCTTGGTTGGTAAATTTGGCAGCATTGCTTAGCAGGTTCAGGATTATTTGCCGGATCTTATCTTGGTCCGAAAAGACAACGCCAACATCTTCCGCTGTAGTGGCGGTAAATCGGACCGCCGGCTTAAATAGCGGCTGGCTGGTGTGGGCACACAAGTCAATCAGCGATGACAACCTAAAATTGGCAGGAATCACATCCATTCGGCCAGCTTCTATCTTGGCGATATCTAAAACCGTGTTGATCAAATTCAGCAGATGTTCACTGCTAACCAATACCTTGTCCAGGTTTTCGGTCTGTTTTTCGGGTAATACCCCCTCGGCTTTGCGCCGGACAATGCGGGTAAATCCGATGATGGCGTTAAGGGGTGTGCGTAATTCGTGGCTCATGTTGGCTAAAAAGGCACTTTTGGCTTGGTTGGCTTGTTCGGCTTCAGCCCTGGCTTTTTGGGCATCACCAAAAAGGCGGGCATTTTCCAGCGCAACGCTCATGCTGTTGGCGAGTGTCTCGAGCAATCGCACGCTGTTGCCATCAAAAGCGTTTTCGTTGCGGAGATCCTGAATCGACAATACTCCAAAAGTTTTGGTGCCGGCACGCAAAGGCATAAACAAAGCTGAAAGAGGCCAATCTCCAGTCACAACCGGATTATTGTTTTCTTCAGCAAGTTTTTTGAAATTGGAGTTAGCCAAAAAGGGTTCGCCGCTCTGCAATACCTTTTTTCGAAAGCCAAAAGGTGCGCGTGGAGGCATAACGCTACGGTCGCCTTTTTCGTATGAGTAAGGCATTACCATCAGGTTGGTTTTCTCATCCAGCAATACGATATCTACCACTTCTACCCCAAATACCAACCGAATGTTCTCACCGATCAGTTCGTAAATGTCTTGCAGGTCCAACTTGGCAGCCAAGTTTTGTTGAACCCGATTGATGGCATATAACTCGGCTACGCGTTGTTGCTCTGCCTGGAATAGGCGCGCATTTTGCAACGAAACCCCCATGCCAGCGCTGATGGTTTGCAATAACTGCAGGTCGCTCTGGCTAAAAAATTCCTTTTGATAATCACCCAAAAAAACTACTCCGATCACAACATCTGATGCCATCATTGGCACGCCCAACCAGGATTGGGTTAGCATGCCTTCACTTTGTTTCAGCAACTCTGGTGGAAAGTACGCACCGTTTGCGATCTCTTCTTCCAAGGTGCTCAGCAAAAGCGCTGACCGGGTTTGGATAACCTTACTGGTAAGTCCACGGCCAATCGGAAAGGGCTGTACATTTTCTATGTAACCACCTTCATGCCTATCGTACTCATATGCTGGTGTGATCATTCCCATTTCTTCATCCACGATCATGATCGAAACCACATCACAATCGAAGATCTTCCGCAGGTTATCACCTGCCAGCCGCGAGATCTCGGAGGTACCCAAAGACAGCCGGATGGCGTTGCCGATCCGGTTGAGTGCTGAAAGTTCGTTGTTGCGTTTTTGTAAATTGTCAAGGCTTTCAGCCAGCTCTTTTGTTCGCAGGGAGACCATCTCTTCGAGGTGTTGCTGGGTATGTTGTAATTGCGCCCTTGCATCTTGTTCCTGTTTGATTTGGCGCAAGATCAATCGGTAAAACATGATCAACAACGTCATTACCACCCCGAATAATACGATGGTATCGATCGATTCCGCGACCCAGTCTGCCCCGGCCAGTGAATTACGGTCACTTACCAGAAACAGTTTGATATTTCCGCTTGTTGCCAACCAAATGCCTGCAAGCAGGGTGGCGATGCTGATTCCGAGCCACGCCAGAGCCGGCTTTGCGCCAAGCAACACCAAAGCACCAATTGGCAACGCAATCAGGTAAATTCTTCCACTGCTGCCCAAACCAATGGTGAACAACGCCGTAAGGCCTACAACGTAAGGCACAAGCAACACACCATGGGCTCTCACTCGTTGGTCAATTCGGCGAAACAATGCCAGAATGATCAGTAAGATCTCCATGATTGAGAAAAGCGCCACCGCGCCCCAATGTCCGGGGCGGTTGATCGCGTCTATCGCGGTGAAAATGGTCATCCCACCGGCAGCCAAGGCAACCAGTGTAAGAAATTGGTCTAACACCTTTCGGCGCCACAATACCAGGGTATCGGTGGATTGGGTAGTATCTATGGATGGTTTTTCGAAATTGGAAGAGGAGGGTGTTCGATCAATGTTTTGGCCTTTACTCATCTGCGCAATTCTCCATTCGGTTTTTTTGCCAGTTTTGTTAAGCGCGTATTTCCCTAAAAAAATGATACGACCAAGAGCCCATCCATTACAAGCGACAGTTGAATAATGGCCATCCATATCCATAGCATCGTGGATCCTTCAGTGACAAGCCTGTCACTGGGCAGGGTGTATTCTATAAAAAAAACAGGAGATTTTTATGTGCCAAGTACTCGGAATGAATTTCAACAAGGTTGTCAGACCTTCCTTCAGTTTTCGCGGATTTGCCAAAAAAGGGACCCGAAACCCCCATGGGTGGGGGCTTGCCCGGTATGATGGTTCTGCCTGCCAGGTGGTTAAAGAACCTGTAGCTGCCCAGTCTAGCAGCTTGTCTGAGTTTATTAGGGCATACGATCATTTTCGCAGCCATACGTTTATTGGGCATGTACGTTATATGAGCCGAGGGAACAAAAGCCTTGCCAACACCCATCCCTTCTCCCGCCCTTTTCGCAAGATCGATTTGTGCCTGGCGCATAATGGAACCTTGCGCGACCTGCCAGAGACAGGATTGAAATTTCACCCGGTGGGCGAAACCGATTCTGAATTGCTTTTCTGTAACTTGCTAACCCGCCTGTCCGTCCAAAACATTCAGTTCACAGATTTTGCCCAATTGGCTGATCTGCTACGGGGCTTCAACCACTTTGGGTCTATGAACCTGCTTTTTTCGGATTCGGTCCACTTGTTCGCGTATCGAGATAAGAATGGGTATAACGGTTTGTGTTACACCCAGCGTGCCGCGCCATTTGCTGGCATCACATTAAAGGATAGTGACTGGGATATCCAACTTCGGGAGGAAAAATCAGCGGACCTGCGAGGAGTAGTAGTAGCCACGGAGCCTTTGACAAACGAAGAATGGCAAGACCTGCCGACTGGCAAACTGGCGGTGTTTCGCCATGGAGAATTGGTCTACAACCAATAAGTGCCAATAAAAAAACCGGGCAGCCTTATTGGCTACCCGGTTTACAGAGCGGGTGATGGGATTCGAACCCACGATATCGTGCTTGGGAAGCACGCGTTCTACCACTGAACTACACCCGCGCGAACGTTCGCCTATTATACCAAAGAATCCGAATGGACTTGCCGACATGCGCACGGTTTACCATTAGGTTGGGTGTTAATTACTGGCCTTCAATCGCAGAACGTTCGATCAGTTTCTTTAGTCCCGCTGTTAGTGCCTTCACCGCTTGCAAGTATTCTTCAACCTCAATGTACTCATTTGGCGTGTGGTCCAAGGCTGAGTCTCCTGGGCCGTACACAAGGGCTTCACAATTCCAAACAGGTGCGACGATGTTTAGGTCTGCGGTGCCGGTCTTGTAAACAAAACTGGGGGTTCCGCCAACAGAGCGAATGCCTGCCAACATACTCTTTACCAGGCGTGTATTCTTGGCACACTCATAAGCGGGGATGGCAAACCCGAGGGGTTCAACATCGGCGCCATCAGCGATTTGTGCCAGCATGGCGTACCAATCGGCAGGCGGAAGGTCCACCGGTAACCGTGCGCCAATGGTCAGGCAGGCATATTGGCTAAGCCCGTCATCTTCGCTACGCATTGACCGAATTGTCAATAATATTTTCTCAAAAATCT
>SXKT01000062.1 GCA_005778035.1 Chloroflexota bacterium | reverse complement strand
ACTTTTTCCTCCTAATAAACCTAAAAATATTTTTGTGCTTCCGCGTTGCTTGGGTCCAAATCCAACACCAAGCTAGCGTATCTGCGCGCGTTTCGAGGGTCATCCCTGCATTTTTGCAGTAAATTTCTGATATCCTCGCTGAGGTTGATGGTACTTTCCCTATTTGCTACTTCTTCAATGGTCTTTACATGTTTGGTTTGGCAAAATTGACAGATCTTGTAGCCATCAATTTCAAAGAATTGGTTTGCCCCACATTGGTTACAAATTAATTGTTTCATTTAGGTTTGCCTATTGTTTATTGGTGGTGATTATTAAAATTATAGTCCAAATTGTTTTACAAATACCGCTTAAAACTTGGCAACAGGTTTTGTGTATGTAAAACCAAAGTTATTTATGGAGATTGCACCTCAGACCAACCCACGCAAAAATGATCCCTCCCTGCGCGAGGAGGCGAAACCAAACCAAAAAAAACAGGCCAACCCATTGGGTTGGCCTGTAATGGAGGGGAAAGCGCGTTGCCGGGGGGCTACGCTTTTTTGTTACCAAAGAGATAGTACAGCGCGCGGGCCAGCGTTACCAGCAACAGGGCTGCGGTAAGCACCCCGCCGAGGGTGAAGATGGCGCGTTGGCGCTCGGCTTCGGGCGGGGCCATTTCTACCTGCGGGCGCCGTCGGATGCGGGCGCGCACTTTATCGATATACTGGCTGGAGGGGCGCACCGGCGCCAAAAAGGCCGAGAGGGCGCTCTCCAGCGCGTCCAGGTCGTCGAGCTGTACCAATTCATCACTCATTCAGGCTTACTCCGCGGGGTAGATCAGCAAGCCCAGGGTGCCGGGGCCAAAATTGGCCGCCAAAGAAATGGACATTTCGATCTGTTCCAATTCCTTCACATTAAATTCTTTCTTTACCCGTTCTTGCAGTTCAGAACCGGCAGCCTGGTCTCGAATATACAGCACGCCCACAAAGACCGGTTTGTTGGCAAACTCCTCTTTGGCCAACCCTATCAGCCGGTCGATCGAGGCCTTGCGTGTGCGTACCTTCTCGGTGATCTCCAGCACGCCATCTTTTAGCATGCCTACCGGTTTCAGGTTGATCAGCGCCGCCAGCGTGGCGGTGAGTGCGCCAACGCGGCCGCTCATGCGGGCGAACTCCAGCGTATCCAGCGTAAACAACAACCGGCACTGGCCGCGCAGCTGCTCCAGCCGGGCCAAAATCTGCTCCATGCTTTTGCCTTGGCGTTCCATCAGCCGTGCCTCTCGGCACATGTAACCGATCCCGATCGAGCCGGTTGCGCTATCGAAGGGGATGACGTTGTACGTGCCTTCCAGCTCTTTGGCGGCGCTTACGCTGCTGGCATAGGTGCCGCTTAGCTTGCTGGTAACGTGGATGGACAGGATCGTATCGCCGGGTTCGGCGTGTTTTTTATAGAATTCTACAAATTGGTAAGGGGTAGGTTGCGATGTCTTGGGGATCTTGCGGGTTTCTTCGACCATCTGGAAGAAACCATCGTTGCTGAGGTCTACATATTGCAGGTACGTTTTTTCGCCAAATTGGATGTTGACCGGGATTTGCTGAATATCAAAATCTTTCAGCCAACTTTCGGGCAAGTCGGCGGCGCCATCTGTAACGATCCGTAGCATGTCTACTCCTTGTAGGTTGGTTTGGCCGTGCTAATAATCAAGGTCGGCATCCTCGCCGATCAGTTCGCGAACCGAAAGCAACGTGCGGTGGTACAGGCTCTTGATCGCGCCCTCGCTGCGGCCCATGATCTGGCCGATCTCGGCGTTGGAGAGGTGGTCGACGAACTTGAGGATGATCAGCGTTTGGCGTTCGGCGGGCAACTTGCGGATGACCTTCATCAGGTGTTCGCGCTGCTGCGTCACCATCACGTTCACCTCTGGCCCGGTAGCCTTGCTAACCAGCGGCGTCTCCGTCAGGCTTATCTCCTGCTTGCGGCTGCGATCGCGGTGCCAATTGGCGATAAGGTTGTGGGCAATGCGGTACAGCCAGGCAGTGTACGGAACGCCGCGGTCGGTGTAATTGCGGATGTGGTTCATTGCCCGCTGAAACACCCGCGCGGTCAGGTCCTCGGCATCGTGCACATTGCCGGTGCGGTAGTACACATAGCTGTAAATGCGATCCACATTCCGCTCGTACAGAATGCCGAAAGCTTCCTTATCGCCCTGGCTTGCCAAGGCTACGATCTGCTCATCGCTCAGGTCCATAGCTGCCTCGTTAAAAATTGGGTACGGCAACTACAAACAATAAAAACACTGCCGACCGGTTTAAGTTTCTCAAAAAACGGGGCCTTTGTAAAGGGCAGGTTTGCCAATGTAAGAAAAAGGTAAAAATTTATGGCTAAAACTTGCTTTTTTATTACAGATGTTCTAAAATTGAAACATAGCCAGCCATAAGGGGGTCATCCTAAGCAGGCACAGCCCCCACATTGCCGGCACCACATTCACCACCGCACTGCGCGTGGAGCGAGATCGTTTTGGTTTGGGGGGAGTATGCGACGAAACGAATAGATCGATACCCTGGAACAAAGTTTGCCTGAAGAAGACCTGGCCAATGTGCCAAATTGCATCGCCGCGGCCATTGGGCGCTCGACGAAGTCAGCATCCATGCGGAGGTTGCAGCCTTCAAACAGCCATCATTGGTCTGGCCGAGGTGAGAGGCAACGGCAACCCCCGCGAAGGATCCGAAGCGCCGCACGCACCTCGGGTCCCCTTCAGAAGAGGGTGGACAAGCTTCTTTTTCAGGCGGTGGGCCATTTTGTGATGGAACAGCCCAAGCCAAAAATGGCAGCAAGGAATATGCACCATGGCACCACCAGTATTTTGAACCCGGCAACGGAGGGCAGCAGATGCGCCAACGATCGCCAATGCGCAAACAAGCCGTCATCCGGTGGGCCAGGGGGTAAAGAGGGCGGGTTTCGCGCCCACCAGGTTGGCAAAAAAATATAGTTCACCGGCACAGTCGGCCTGGAAATGAATTGGGGTTTTTAAAAAAACAAAGGGGATAAGATGGAAATGGACTATGAAGATTGGGAAGTATCGATCAATACCTATGGTGTAACACGCGAACACCTTGAGCGGGCAATTGCCAAAATGGATATTGAAGCGTATTCTTATCAACTCGAGCATTTTTCAATTGAATCGGAAATTATTGATCTGTTGGTGGCCACACGCCAACCGGGAGACTTGGTGGAGTGGAAGGAGGATGAAGATGAGGAGGATTGGGACGAAGAAGACGAAGAGCAGGAAGATGAAGAGCAGGAAGATGAAGAAAGCCCAAAAGATGACCAAACCATAGCGTTGCCTGCGGCTGAACCACTAACCCGATATACGATCTCAAGTATTTTTGAACTTATTGGAGGGCCTTGGTATTCTGCGATGGACATATTTTTGGGCAGTTTGAGCGCTCCAATGGCCGTTCCAGACATTACTGGCACAATGTATTATCGTCAGGGTGTTTTAAGCTATACCTACAGTTGGCGGGATGAAATTTTTGTCTCTATGGCCAAGGAATCGGTTCTGAAAGTTCCGGCTGATCTGATGATCAAATATGTCAATGTTGTCATTGCATCGAATTATGGAGCGATTGTTAGCGTATTCTTGGAGGACGGGTGTGAATATGATGATATTGATGAACTGGAACAAAAATTAGCAGAGGATCTAAATTATACGTGGGATGAATTTTACGATTCAATTGCGGATGAAAACCTATCATTTGACGAGGATGATTTCGATATCTATTTGGATGAAAATATAATCCCCGTGGTCGGCGAACCTGATGAGGATGGCAACAAAGAAATTAGGGTTGGTTACGATGTTGGCCATCATGGGATGGGCTGGTACGAGGTTAATGAAACGGTGGATTGCTGCTCGGAGGGCAATTTGGATTACGACAGGTTGGAAAAAGTGTAGATCACCGGGACCTGTGTGTTTTTCAGATCGGTTTGCGTTTGAATGATAGGATAATGGCCAATGCCTGCCTGATTCACCCTATCCCATCCTTCACATACCTTTGGCATCTACCTGCCGGTTGGCCAGTTTTTGGGGGAAACGTTATCCGGTTAGCAAATCAGATCACATTCAGAAAGGCAGTTAAATTTGTCATCCACAAATTGGCAGTTGAATTGGCAGATATCGCAACCACTTCTGATGGGTAGTTTTCCAGCACAGATGCCAGAGCGCAGAAGTATCCCGGTTTTACCAGCGGGTTGTGGGTGGCAGTCTGCCTTGACGGTGGATTTATTACCGCAATCGCTGTTGTTCCAATGTTTGTAGTTTTGTTTTTGCATGGTGTCCTTCTTGGCTGTGGTTGATTGTTTATGCAACCATCTTACACCCGGTGTGTGACAGACCCGAGACAGAGCTGAGGTAGGCTTGCGTCAACCACCGGAAAGGCGGGGGTGACTCAACAAATGTGTTGCGCCAGATCATGGCACCGGCTGAAGGCAGCCCAATGAAGCGGACTTCATGTTTCGCGGATTTTCAGGGCTGTCTTCTTTCGTTTAAATAACGCCACCCAACAATCCTATTTCGATGTACCGCGCATGGCAAAAACAGGATGCAACCCCGCCGCCGTCTCGCTTGCGTTACGCAGGTGGATATTATTGTTACATCGGAATGTACTTTACCTGATACAGGCAAGGATGATCTACCCGGAAAATTACAGGAGTCCAATGATACAGATACCTGCCACCCCACTGCGCAACAGTTCGTCCACCCCACTATCGAAAGATGGGTCCTGAGGACCTATCTGCGAGTGGGGCACAGCCATGAAGGTGATCCATGTTCCCGCGGCGGCCAGGCGGATCGCGATTTGGGGAAGTTTGGCTACTGGATGCGCTCCTTTACCCAATATGCCTATAACGATCCGTCTTTCAGGGCTGTTTGAGAAATGTCGTTGGCAGAAGGAAAACCGCCAACTATTTTGCCTAAATGGAGGCTAAAAGGTGCTGCTGTTTTTTCCTTCTTCTTCGTTTTTTGATCGCCAGGTCTGGCACGGCAGCATGCCCTGCCTGAAGAAAGCCCTGCCGGCCAACCTCGCCGGCTGGAGGTTCAGCGTTACAAATGCGGCTCACCGCGCGCCGGTGTACCTGCTGGTTGCGGGGGCAGGTCTTCCTGGCCGGGTGGTAGCAAATGGAAAAGCCTGGAATCTGTTCTGGACAGGCTTTTTTTAGACAGCCAGCGTTGATACTGGCGGAAGTTCAGAATTCCGATCCCATTCCATAAAAAGGAGAAAAAATGACAACGCGTACCCAATTGCAAGCCGGCACGCTGCCCAAATAGGATGAAGTGCCGCATCCATATCCATGCGCAGATCGGCATTGTTTGCAGGTTCTTGATGGCCGTGTTTGCTTTGATTGGCAGCTTTCACCCGCAGTGTACAAACCGGAATGCCTGCCGTTGGACCCGCCTGATGGCATCTGACCTACTCCTGCGATGTCCTTGCCAAATGCGGCGGCCAGATCGCTTCCCTGTTCGTCAGCGTCAGATCCCTTTCAGTCAGATCAGTGCCTTGTGACCAAACCTGGAGAAAAACTATGAAACAAAACCGTAACAAAACCACGCAGCTAAACCTGCGCACAAACCTGCGCAGCGGCAACCAGGCTTCAGATGCCTGCTATGCTGAGCGTAACTCCTATAACCTGGATCATTTATGTGGCCTCGGGGGTGATTGTTACCCACACTTAAGGTTGCAAATGTGCCTGTCCGTGTCGGGCGAGCCGGATTGGTGGACCTGGTCTGGGATCGGTATTTCCAGTAAGGAAGAGGCCTGCAACATGACCCGGGCTCTAAGTACTAACGATAAGAAAACCAAGGAAATGGGTTGTTGAAACGCGTAAAAGCAAACGCGCGCCAGCAAACAAAAGAACCAAGGAAAACACCCAGCCTGGGCCGGCGAACCAGCCTGGGCTGGCTGGGTATGGTCGCGGATGCCTGCCAGAAGCACCGATCCCGATTGATGGATGATCAATGTTCAAGAAAATGGGTTGATCAGAGTTCAAAATTGGAGAAAAAACCATGAAACAAAACCGTAACAAAGCCACACAGCTTAACCTGCGCACAAACCTGCGTAGCGGCAACTATTTTTCGGATGTTTGTTATGCTGATCGTAATTTATATAACCTGGAGAGTTTTTGTGGCCTCGGGGGTGATTGTTACAGGCACGAAGATTTGCAACGGTGCCTGTCTGTATCCGGCGAGCCGGATTGGTGGACCTGGTCTGGGATCGGTATTTTCAGTAAGTAAGAGGCCTGCAAAATGACTTGGACTGAAAGTAAGGATATTAAGAAGATCAAAGCATTGGGCTGTTGGACCGCGTAAAAGCGAACCGCCGCGCGGGTCGCCATTGCCGGCCAGGCGGGTTATTTGCGTGGGTGGAGCCTGATGAAGAAGCGTGCAAGACAGCGTAGGGGGCGATCGGCCGGAAAGCGGTTGGGTCCGGGTTGGTGCCCGGCCAATTCGGGTACGGCCCGGGCCTGGGAACAAGATCGCCCCGCCGTGCCGCCAGGCACGGGTGGTGTCCGCGGCGTGGCCGCCGCGCGGGTCGCCTTTGTTGTGGGGCGTGGCGCTT
>SXKT01000061.1 GCA_005778035.1 Chloroflexota bacterium | reverse complement strand
TTGCCATTTAAAAAAATTATACCGCCCCCACGCTAACAACATAGGGGCGGTAAACAATTTGGAATATTCGGTAATTAGTTTGAAAAAACCTATAGCCAGAATGCGGGAAAGATCAATCTAATGATCACATCGGCCAATAAGCCGACCATGAACAAAGCACCAAATGAGCGGTTGTTCTGAAACGCCAATGGAGCAAAATATAACGGCCAACCGCCTTGACCATCCGGGAATCCTTCAGGCCGTTGTTGCGGGCGGGGTTGCAAGAAATTTGGCAGGATCTGGCGTAATGTGGGCAATGCCAGCAATACGATCAACATCACCGGGGTAAAAGTAGCGCTGTAAACCAACCACAGGGTCAACAGGTATGGGAATACCATCATGAAAATTACAACGTAACGGGAAAGCTTTTCACCCAGGATGACCGGTAACGTATAGATCTTCTTTTCTGCATCGATCGAGGATTTGTCGATATGTTTTCCAAAGATCACAGTAGTAACACCCAGCACATATGGCATGGTCGCGACAACCACTTCCCAACTCCAGGAGTGGGTTAGCGCGTAATAACCACCACCGATCATCAATGGGCCCCAGACCAGGAAAACAGCAATTTCACCCATCGCGATATATTTGAGGGGCCATGTGTAAAACAGCACGAAGAAGGCGCCCAATCCCAAAAGCACCAACATCGTCTGATCCCACCCATTGATCGTCAGCAAGTAAATGCCAAAGATCAGCGCAATCCCACCTGTAACAGCAGCGTAAGTAAGCAATTGTGCAACTGTTAGCAGGCCATTTGCCACAGGTTGCGGCCCATACATGGTTCTAAAATAGTTATCCTTGTCTACTCCGCGAACGAAATCGGTGTAATCATTGAACAGGTTATTGGTCGCATGCGCGAAGATCAAGCCAAGGGTAAGCGCAAGCCACGCAATAGGATTAAAAGCATTAGAGCGGACGGCAAACAAGCCCGCCAATGCGGCAGAAATAAAGGTCATCACCAATACTGCTGCGCGAGAAGCGATCAACCATTTGGAAATGATATCGAGTGAGTCCCATTCAGTTTTGCTGACAGAGGGGATCACTTGCAGAGCTTTTTTCCACATTGCAATATTCATTATTTACCTCATTGATTGGAGTATATTGATGAATTATATCCATAATTAATGGCATTACAACTATTGCTCGGGTACCAAAAAAGGTACAATTAGAAGAAACCAACGGAGGTCTCATGAAAAAGCCACTCATTGTTTTGGCGGTTGTGATTGTGTTGGCAACCCAATCACTCGCTTGTTCAATCCCCATGACGTTGCTGACAGAGCAATCACCAGACGCCATGCGGACAGAAGTCGCCATGACCATCGCTGCCGCTCTTACCAGTACCATGGAGAGTATCCCTGCCACAGCAACATTGGCAAGTGAAACAGCGACCCCAACCGCAGAGTCGACTGTTGCGATCACCCAGACAGACACTGCTGTTCCAACCAACACGCTGGGCCCAACAGCTACGGTAGCCCCTACCAATACAAACACAGTAACACCGCCGACCGCCATTCCGTGTAATGCGGTAAGTTTTGTTAAGGATGTAACCTATCCTGATGGAGCTTCGGTAATGAAGGGTTCGAACTTCATAAAAACCTGGCGGTTACGAAATGTGGGTACGTGTACCTGGAATTCTGCCTATAACGTGGTCTATATATCCGGGGACCGCATGAATGGACTGGAAGTATTCCCGTTGACGAGCGGAGTGGTTGCTCCAAACCAAATGATCGATGTTTCTGTAACTTTAAAAGCCCCGATGGAAATTGGCAACCACCAAGGAAATTGGGCTCTGCGTAGCCCTGAGGGTGTAATATTCCAGCTTTCCACAGGTCCGTTCTGGGTTAAGATCAAATCTGTAAATCTTTTGTTGCCCACCATCCCACCTGTGTTATTCCCGGTTACGATCGAAGCTCCGTTAAATAGCGCTGTAAGTGGAGCCATAAAATCCAGCGGCATTAAGATCGGTTATCCGAATATTGGCGACGATAGCACAAATGTCTCCTATCAGGGTTTTGTTGCCTTCGATATTTCAGGAATTCCTGACGGCGCGACCATAACGAAGGTAGAGGTAGACCTGACGGACTATGATACTTTAGGTTCTCCCTGGACACTCGGTTGCTTGCGCATTTATCCGCAGAGTTACGGCGATCTGGATGTGGGCGATTATTTTTCCGGCGTGGCCAGCGGTGCAGTAGCGCGTTTTTGTAACAGTAGTGAACTAAATGACATCGAACCACAGGCTGAAATGATCGGGGCGATTCAGGCTGCGGTTGGAACAAACAAGGTAAAGTTTAGGATTCAGTTTAACGAAAACGCCACGGATGGGGATGGCGTTGGTGATATGGTTCGATTTGGAGAGGACATTCGCCTCATCATAACCTATACCCCTTAGTTCAATAAAATGGCCGCCTGAGTAAAAAAGAAATCAGGCGGCCATCATTTTTATAAAATTGGCGAGGTTAATCCACTGCGAGACAAGAGAGGGTTTCTAAAATACCAGGAATGGGTTGGATTTGGTCTGAAATTAACTTACCCAGTTCTTTGATATTATCGGCCTCAACCTTGGCCACGGCATCATACGGGCCAAAGGTCATGTAAGATTCCTTTACCTGGCCGATCTTTTTTAGTTCCTTCACCACATCACTGATTTGGCCAGAAGAGATACGGATCAAAATAAATGCTTTCATGGTTATTCCTTTCGATTATTGTTCTTTTAGGAAGATCATCCAATAAATACCGGCCACAAAGACCGTACCGCCAACGATGTTGCCAAGGGTTACCGGAATCAGGTTATTGACGAAGAAATTCATGACGGTCAATTTGTCCAAACTAATGCTGGTAGCCTGAACAAATTGTTCCGCAAAAGGTGCATCGAAAAATTTTATTGCCAACCCCAAAGGGATGAAGTACATATTGGCAATACTGTGCTCAAAACCCATCGCCACAAATCCGGTGATAGGAAAGATGATCGTCGCGATCTTATCGATCGTCGTACGGGCAGAATAACCCATCCAGACAGCCAAACAAACCAAAGCATTGCATAGCAATCCAAGGAAAAACGCTCTAACAGGGTCAAGGCCAGCCTTTGACGCCGCGATGGATAAAGCGGTGAAGCCGATCTTGGTTTCTCCACCGAACAAATATTGGCCAGAAAGATAAACCAAAGCGACCGTTCCAAGGGCACCGATAAAATTGCCAAAGTAAGCGATCAGCCAACTGCGCAGCAATGCGGATGTTTTGATCTTTTTGTTTGCCCACGCCATCACAATTAAATTGTTGCCGGTGAATAATTCAGCCCCGCCAATGACAACCAAGATCAGGCCCAGGCAGAATACGAAGCCGGTCAACAATCGATTGACTCCATACGGCAAGCTTGAACCACCGGTTGCCATGGTTGTGGCAAACATAGCCCCTAATGAAATAAAAGCACCAGCCAACAGCGATAATGCAAAAAAGCGGACAAAGGGAGCTTCTGCCTTCCTTACACCTAACAGCTCAGCCCTGCGGGCCATATCTGCAGGCAATAATGCGTCAAAATTCTCTCCACTCATACACATCCTCCGAACATAAGATTAGTTGCGAAAACTTTGTGATAATTTTCACATACTATTAGATATTCTAACCGATGCTGAAAACAAATCAAGTGATTTTTGTTTGTTTTTTTTGTGACTATTTTGATTTTGCCTTGGCTACCGCGCCTGAACGGGTATGGACATCCATTTTTGCGAAGATCGATTTAAGGTGGCGCTTGACTGTATTGGGTGTAATGAACAACCGTATCGCAATCTCTTTATTGGTCATCCCTTCGGTCACCAATTGCATCACTTCAGATTCGCGGTTGGTAAGATCATTCTCGGCAGACTTGAATTCAGCCTCTTGAATGGCTTTTAGTATGGTGTTTTTCAGCAACTCCCGGTCATAACTTTGTTTCTCGAAGTAGGCAAAAATATTTTGGTCGCGGTAAATCTTATCGATCAAATCTGGCGAGGATAACCCGCTGATAATAATGATCGGTGTTTTGGTTGCACGGATTTTTTCCATCAAACGGATGCTTTCCAGCTCCAAACCCACAGCGGGGGTGTATTTCTCGCCCAATCTCAGGTTTAGATCAAGGAGGACGATCGAAAAAGTGCCTCGCCCAAGCTGGCCCATGGCCTGGCCATAACTTGAGCAATGAGTCTGCGCTAAACCAATTGAATCCAACAGCTCCGAATGGATATCCCGCCAGTCGGGGTCATCCTCAATGACGAGCGCATTTTGGATCAACGGGGAATTATTTTTCCCCGATTGCATTTCTTCGCCCGTTAAACCAAGGCTGGCATTGGAAATTTTGGACGGTGAAAAGTTGGAGCTTATGGTTGACATAAAATCGGCGATCACAAAGGCTTCTTTGCGGAAAAAATGGATCGCCCCAAATTCTACGATCGCTTTAACCGCAATATCCACCGTTGCAAAGCCGGTCATCATCACACACTTGCATTCAGGGTCAGCTGCCCGAATGTGTTGAAGCAGTACCAAACCATCTATATTTTTGTGGTCATTTGAGGAAAGGGACAGGTCCAGAACCGCCAAGTCATACTTGTATGCCAAGATCAGTTCTTCCGCAGCTGCCAAATGATCGGCAACATGTACCTCACACTCCATCTCTTCAAATTGCTCGCTAATGATCTGGCGCCACGCTTGATCATCATCGACGATTAATATCCTATTCAATGTTTTCATTGATCAACCCGATTTCAATTTGTTTTGCGGGAAATTTGAGGAAAAAAGTTGTACCCAAGCCGGGTTTGCTTTTTAGTTCGATGGACCCCCCAATACGGAATAATATGGTTTTGACCCACCAAAGGCCGAATCCCAAGTTTCTTTTTCTGGAAGCATCCCGGTTTTCAAAGTCAAAAATGCGCTTCTGCATGTCTTCTGAAATTCCCGGGCCATTGTCAGAGATGGCAATCATTACGCCGTCAATTACTCGCGATCCCTTGATCTCGATGATCCCTTTGTGGTTCATAGCCTCTACGGCGTTATCAAGGATGTTCGAAAAAATAAACTGCAGAGATTGCTCCGTTGCTTCCACCTCAGGCAGGTTGCTTTCAATCGAACGGATGACCGACAAGCCCTCGTGGGATTCCAAGGCAGCTACGGATTCTGCGATCACCTTGTCCACATTTACGCCACTTGTGGTGATTGGGCGCAAATTGGATAGGTTCTTGCTAACCGTGCTCATTGCATCCAAGGCGAATTTTTCAATATCGTTTAGGTTCCGTTGCAGGTAGGCATCGGAAATCAAAAGGTCTTTTCTCTTTTCCCGTAAAGATTGAACTTTGACAGGGATAAGCCCAACCTTATTGTTGACATGGTGCAGAATATTGGAAGCAATATCACCAATGGCGGCAAAAGTTTCCGCAAGCATCCGCTGTTCTTGCTCTACCTGCAATCGATGGTTGCGCTGGTCATTTTGAATTGCGATGATCAAGTACGATCGGATAAAATTCAGGATCCTGATGTTCCAATCGTTGCGCAATGGATGTGGGGAACTCTCTCTGGCAGAAGCACACACAACCAATAGTCGGGGGCGAATATCCGGTTGATGTATCCACATAAATAAACTGTTGGATAGTAAAACACGTTTATTTTGCGCGTAGTCTTTTACCAATTCATGGCAGGGAAAATTAACCAGATCACCAACCTGACCAAATTTATCGGATTCGATGCCAACATTCTGATAAACCCTTTCAGTTGCCGTACTGCTGGAACTTGCCTCCAATGACAATATTGAGTTATCAAATTCCCAAACTTCGCAAAGCCTGCTGTTCAACAACTGATTTGTCATCCGAACGAGAAATAACAAGGTTTGCGTTTTCGATGCCTTAAAAATGGTTTGGGCAATTTCAATAAAAAACTCCAACAGCCTAAATTCCTGAATGGCAATTACCGCGGGGGTAGCCAATGACTGTATTAAAAGCGCGTCGTTTTGGCTAAAACCGCCGACCAAGGGGCTCTCCAAATTTAACACACCCTCCAACCCGCCGCTGGAATTGATCAAAGGTATTGCCAACTCGGACCTCATTTGAAGCTCCTCATCCAATGGATAATAACTATCCACCAGTTCCTTTGAAAGGTCGGTAATAAGAATAGGCGCACGGGTGAGGGCAACCCGCCCCATGATGCTTTCGTCGTTAATGGGCAAAGATTCAGTTTTTGGGCGATGCATGTTCATGCCGGAAAAAGCGCGGGTGACCAGGTTCTTTTTGGGTTCATCTACCAGACGAAATATCCCATAATGAGCGCCTGTCAAATCTAAAGCCATTGCCAGGATCGCGTTTAGGGTATCATCCAAACGAAGCCGGGAAAATAACAAAGAGGTTGCTTTTTGAATCCTATAAACCTCCTTTTCTTTTTGTTCCAGGTCCAACCGAAGGGCATCCAACCGACGGGAATGGAACAAAGCCATGGCGGCATGGTTCACATAAACTTCCAGGGTAACCAATTCAATTTCAGTGAATTTACGATTTTCGTATAGATATACATAAAGCACCCCCAATATCGTGTCGGCAACGATCATAGGGAAACAAACTGCGCTATGCACACCCCTTCGCTGGTGGTAGGGATGAACTTCCATGTATGGAAGTTCATCCGAAAGCACACTACGCCGCATTTGGACGGCCTGGGAACCAAGCCCATTTGGCCTGGGGAGGTCGTTTGGCGGGTCCTGTACCTGAGCGGAGAGCTCGAGAACATCGGGTTGGCTTGTCGCATAAACTCGGCTTCCGAGCTGAAAATCCCCGGTAAGGTGATCGATCCTATAAATGACCGCAGCGGAAAGCGGGATCAATTGGATCGAGCTTTCCGCGACCAAACGAAGAACATCATCGGAATCAAATTTGGGATCCCCCCTGGACCCATTGATCTGGCGGCCAATTTGTCGCAAATTTTGCAATGTTTGGGGTAAATTATCGTTTGGAGAAGGGGATTTCATCATGATAAAAATTCTAACACAAGCACTTTAATCAAAAAAGTGAACGATATCTGTGAGAATACCGTTCACTTTTTGCTCTGAAATATTCCTAATTAGCAGTCGTAATACAGGGTAAATTCGTAAGGTGTGGGGCGTAGCCGTACAGGATCCAGTTCATACGTTCGCTTGTAGCCAATATATGCTTCCAACAAGTCGGAGGTAAAAACATCGCCCTTCAACAGGAACTCATGATCTGCTTCCAACGCATCCAACACCGCACCCAAGGAACCAGGCACTTGCTTCACCTTCTTGGCTTCTTCAGCAGGAAGATCATACAGGTCTTTATCGTGTGGCGCACCAGGATCAATACGATTTTGAATGCCATCCAGGCCAGCCATCAGGATGGCGGAAAAACAAAGATATGGGTTTGCGGAAGGATCTGGCGCACGGAATTCAACCCTTTTGGCCTTGCTGCTTTTGGTTACAGGGATACGAATGATCGCCGAGCGGTTCCGTTGCGAGTAGGCAAGGTTTACAGGTGCCTCGTAACCGGGAACAAGCCGACGGAAGGAATTGGTTGTTGGTGATGTTAGCGCCAGCAACGCTGGGGCATGCTTCAGGATCCCTCCGATGTAGTACTTTGCCGTATCCGAAAGGCCAGCATAACCACCGGCATCAAAAAAGATATTGTTGTTACCTTTCCACAAGGATGAGTGGACATGCATGCCTGAACCGTTGTCTCCAAACAGGGGCTTGGGCATAAATGTTACGGTCTTGCCATTTTTTCGGGCAACGTTCTTGGCGATGTATTTATACAGCAAGGTGCTATCAGCCATCCGGGTGAGGGTATCGAACTGCATGCCAAGCTCAGTTTGGCCGGCAGTGGCCACTTCGTGGTGATGTACTTCCATCTTCACGCCGGCTTCTTCAAGCGCCATCGTAATCTCGGAGCGAACATCCTGCAGAGTATCGGTGGGAGGCACAGGGAAGTATCCGCGCTTGGGAGAGATCTGGCCACCCAAATTCTTGCGGTCCCCTCGTCCGCTATTCCACCAGCCCTCATCACTATCGATGTGGTAGAAGGATTCTTGCGTGCCGCTGCTATACCTCACATCGTCGAAAATGAAAAACTCAGCTTCAGGCCCAAAATAAGCAATGTCGGCAATGCCGGTTTGCTTCAGGTATGCCTCCGCCTTGCGGGCTACATAGCGCGGGTCGCGGGCATAAGGCTGCACTGTAATGGGATCGTAAACATCGCAACTCACTACCAGGGTGGGAATGTTGGCTACGGGGTCGATAAATGCAGTGGCAGGATCGGGGATCAACAACATATCCGATTCATGGATCTCACGAAACCCGCGGATGGAAGAACCATCGAAAGGGATGCCTTCGCTGAAAAATTCCTCATCCAACCGCCGAACAGGGATGGTAAAGTGTTGCCACTGGCCAGGAAGGTCGGTAAAACGGATGTCAACCATTTTTACACCCTTGGCCATCTCTAAAACTTCTTTGACGCTGCGTGACATATTGTCTCCTCAAAAAAATATAATCTCTGCAACTTCGAGAGATTATATTTTGTAATTTAAACAATGGTATGACCCATTTGGAGTATATTGCCCTACGGTTCGATGCCAAATTCCAGCTGGCGTTGAAACTTGAACTGTTGGGTATACAAGTTGAAATAATGCCCCTTTAGCCTAAGAAGTTCCTTGTGGTCGCCAATTTCAGCGATCTTTCCATCCTCGATAACGAGAATTCGATCGGCTTTGCGAATGGTGGAAAGGCGATGGGCAATGATAAAAGAAGTGCGGCCATGCATTAATCGCTCCATGCCTTGCTGGATCATGGCTTCCGTCAAAGTGTCCACACTTGAAGTAGCCTCATCCATTATGAACAGGTCGGGCTTGGCTAAAATGGCACGCGCAAGGCTGATCAATTGCTTTTGCCCAACCGACAATAGATTGCCGCCTTCACCGACATTCTCGTTATATCCCTTGGGAAATTTCTCGATGAAGGAATCTGCTCCAGCTAATTTTGCGGCTTCCATCACATCATCATCGGTGGCCACCAAACTTCCGTAGCGAATGTTTTCCATAATGGATCCGGAAAACAGGTGCGGGGTTTGCAACACAATACCGATCCTTTGGTGAATACTTTGCAATGTCAAGTCGGTGTAATCAACATCATTGAACAGGATCCTGCCATTGGTAGGTTCATAAAAACGGCACAACAAATTGACGATGGTTGATTTGCCACCTCCAGTTGGGCCAACCAGGGCTATCGTTTCTCCGGCAGAGACTGATAAAGAGAAATCATGCAGAATTTCCTTTTTATCATCATATCCAAAGGTAACATTCTCAAATCGTATGTTTCCGAGCAGAGTTGTTGCACTTATGGCATTCGGCTTGTTTGCGATCCCGGGGGGAGTATCGATCAATTTAAATATTCTCTCCGCCGAGGCTATGGAGTGCTGCATTTCTGCATACACCCTTGCCAGGTCTTGAATAGGCCACATCATAAATGTTAGGTAGGAAACAAAGGCATGGATGCCACCAATGGTAAGCAGGCCTTCTGAGGCCTGAAAACCCCCATACCAAACAATAATACTCAGCGCGATTGCGGAGACAACTTGCACAGTGGGCAGAAATAGCGCTGAAAACCAGGCCGCCTTGTAGGTGGCTTTGTACATTTGGTCGGTTAGCTGTTGAAATTCTTTCAGATTTTCATCTTCACGTCCAAGTGCTTTAACCACCCGCACACCCTGAATATTCTCGTTATGCGCACCGGTAATTAGGCTGTTGGCTCTCCGAGATTCCCTGAATTGTTCGAGAATGCGCTTTTGAAATTGCAGGGCGATGAAGTACAAGATCGGAACGATCAGAAAGACGATCAGTGCGAGCTTCCAATTGATGATAAGCATGAATATGGTTGCCGTCAAAATGTTCATTACTGCCCAGGTTGAATCCACCAATCCCCAGGTCATCAGGTCAGCCACACGGCCAGTATCAGAGGTTACTCTGGCGATCAACCTGCCAACGGAATTTTGGGAGTAAAAGGAGAGCGATAAGTCTTGCAGATGGCCAAATAATTGCTTTCGCAGGTCATACTGCAAGTTTTCTCCCAGCACGCCAGCCAGATAAATGAAAAGGAATACCAAGCCACTTTGGATCAGGATCAAAATGCCGTAATAGGCTCCCATTTGGTAAACCACTGAGAGGTCCTTTTTTGCCATTCCTTCGTCGATCATGATCTTGTTGATGTAGGTAAACAAGGAATCGAATGCTGATACCAATGCAATGGTGATCAGGAAGCCGGCTACTGTTTTCCAGTGCGGCTTTACAAGTTGTAAAATGCGCGCGAGGATCTCGGATGTAAGTTGGCTTACTTCCGCTTCTTCCTCGATAGCGATCAATTCGTCAGACATAGTTCACTTAACCTTTACGCTGTAGCTTCAATTTCCGCATTGTATTCATCATCAATGCGGGTTTGAATCTGATAAATTCGGTTATAAATGCCATCCACATCCTTTAACAGATCATCATGCTTGCCATGTTGGACAACCTTGCCATCCTTTAGAACCAGGATCAGGTCGGCATTGATGACCGATTGAATACGGTGGGCGATAATAAACGTCGTTCGATCCTTCATCAACGCGTTTAACGCACTCCTGATAGATGCCTCAGTTTCAGTATCCACGCTTGAAGTGGAATCATCCAGGATCAAAATGCGCGGGTTTTTCAAGATCGTACGGGCAATGGTGGTACGTTGCTTTTGCCCACCAGACAATGTGACCCCTTTTTCGCCAACGATGGTTTTATAACCATCCGGGAATGTCGTGATCACGTCGTGGATGGCAGCAATACGGGCTGCCTGCTCGATCTCTTCATCTGTTACCTGTTTGCCAACACCGTAAGTGATGTTCTCTTTGATGGTGCGTGAAAACAGGAATGGCTCTTGCTCTACAATACCGATCTGCGAGCGCAGAAACCGGCGCGGTATTTGGTTTAGTTCAACACCATCAATTTTGATGCTACCGCCGGTGTAATCGTGAAAGCGGGGGAGCAGATTGACCAAGGTTGTTTTTCCTGACCCTGTGGAGCCAATGAGGGCGATCGATTGGCCAGGCTGGACTTTAAAGCTGATATCCGACAACACTTCAGTTTCGCCATCGCTGTATTGGAAGGAAACATTATCAAACTCGATCCTGCCGGTGATGCGCTGGCGGTCGATGGTCCCGGTTTCGAGGTCCTCCCGATTCACCGATATGATCTCCACCAGCCGTGCATACGAAACCAAACCCGTCGAAGTCTGGACGATGAGCCGGCCAAGGTTGCGAATTGGCCAGATGAGCCAAACTACCAAACCGACATAAGCCAAATAGGATCCGATTGAAAGTTCGCCATTGATCACCATAACAGCCGCGTACAAAAAGCCGCCAAGCATCTGAAAACCCAAAACAATATCTGAGAGCGGCCAGAACAAAGAATGCATTAGTAATAGGAACTTGCCCTTGAGAAATTTTTCCCAATTTTCCTTTTCGAACTTATCTTTTTCATAATCTTGCCGGGCAAAGGCTTTAACAACCCTTACGCCATTCAGGTTTTCCTGCAGGGTTGTAGAGAGTTTGGCCTCTTGCTCCTGGTATTTTTCATAAGCGGCCGTCACATTTTTAAAGAACCACATTGAAATAAGCAAGATCGGCGGAATTACAACCACCGAAGCTAATCCCAATTTCCAGTTGATGTTGAGAATCGCGAACCAGTTGATGAAAAACAAAAGGATAATTCGCCCGACACCGATAGCCTGCTCGCTAAAAAATCGCCTGACCGCGTCCAAATCTGAAGTAACGCGCTCGATCAGATCTCCAGTCGGGATCTTATTGTGGTAAGAAAAAGTAAGGCGCTGGATGTGGTCAAATAAAAAATTACGCAATCGGCGGGCAATATTTTCGGCTGTGTAAGCTGCCAATTTGGCGCTAACAAATGCCAAACCACCTTCTACGATGGCGAAAACAATGAACAGGATCGATATGAGCGCAAAAGTTAAAGCGATATCAGCACGGAAATAAGGCTGGGTTCCCGAGACAACCTCGGCAAAATAGCGCAAAACGAACATAGTCGCGGTTTTGGCAAGCGAGGAGATCGCCAATGCCCCAACTGATAACAGGTAGGAGCCGTGAAAATCATTCATAACTGCCCATAAACCGGCCAGTTTTTTCCTGTTCATGATCGAACGGAAATCAAAATACGTATTGGGTTGATAATTTCTCATGACAATATTTTTCTAAAAATTAAGACAAAAAAACCACGACAAGGAGCGCCGTGGATGGATCAACAAGCATGGAGGTCTCAAAGGCCTGGCGCTATTTCATAAGGAGAGGGGTGAAGGTAAGTGTATCCATAGTTTTCCAACCATATCATCATCGCAACCAAATTATAATCAACAAATGGTGAAATTTGTTAAATTTAAGACAACCAATTTTTTTAACCCGACAAACCCGCAGATAGAATTATTTGATGGTGATCTGGATGAACTTACCCGCAGGTTCCCATCTGGCTTGTACACAACCTTCATCACACTCGAAGGCAAGCAAAAAATCGTCGGTTTAAGCCAACATTTGGCCAGGTTGAACCAAGTGGGGGAGAGTGGCGGAATTGAGTGGACTCGCAAATGCCTCAGAGTGGCGTTACAAATTCTGCCCATTGAAACACCGGATGCAAAAGTACGGCTTTTGCGCCCCGATGGGGGAGGGGAGTTGGTAATAATGGCCGAGAATTGGGTGGAAATCCCCAGCAATTTATACGAGGCAGGGGTGGTCGTCAATTTATCCTATGTTGCCAGACCTTCGCCCAATGAAAAGTCGAGCGCCTTCATTCAACAAAGCCAAACCGAACGGGATAGAAACCGTTCAAGCGGGATCTATGAATCGCTGATGGTCCATAATGGGCGGATCAGGGAGGGTTTTACCAGCAATGTCTGGTTTGTAAGGGACGGAACATTGATAACAGCCAGTAAAAATGTGCTGAAAGGGATCACCCGCGAAGTGATTCTGAAATGCGCGAGTGAATTGGGTATCAGGGTAGAGGGTCGTTCGTTGCGCGTAGTTGAATTGCCTTCGATCGAAGAAGTTTTTATTTCGTCCAGTAGCAGGGGAGTGTTACCCGTCCGGCAGATAGAAAAACACGTTTTTGTTGTCAAGACCTTGGATGGTATCTCACTAAGGATATCTGCCGCCTACAAGAAAAAGATCATGGAAATCGCCGAGCCCATTTGATCCAGCCGCATTATTCGTGGTCAAATATTTCGCTATAGCCTCTGTCCAGTTCATCATCTGACAAATGCGCGTAACGTTGGGTTACGGCAATGTTGGCATGGCGGGCAAGTTCCTGTGCCAATTTCAGATTGCCACTTCCGCGCAAGACTGTGGTTACAAAATAATGCCTGAAAGAATGGGGGGTGATCTTACCAACTTCCACTTCTCCAATGGCTTTTTTAACCCAGTCCGCGACAATATTGCGGCCGGTCATGGTTGTGATAGCCCTAATATTGCCACCTGATCCCTTATCGTGGCGGCTAAATATTGGCAAGGTACCTAATTGTCGACCACTTGCACCGTCCAGGGTTGCCCTGTATGCAAGGTATTGCCTGATCTTTTCGATACTACGGGTTGAAAAACGTACGACAGCCTGTTTGTTACCTTTTCCGACGATAATAGCACGCCCTTCCAGCCAATCTACGTCTGATCGTCGCAATTTGCAAGCCTCGTGTACGCGCAAACCGGTATCTGCCAAAGTAAAAAGGAAGGCTCTATCCCTCAACAGTCTTAGATCAGTTATGTATTTTTCACCATCCGCGGTTTTTTCAACTCCAGGAGTCGGAATTACCTGCTCATCAACACACGTGAGGATTTTTTCGATATCCTCGCGCGGGAATTGTGGCAATTTTTTGCCCGGTTTTCGCGCTCTTTGGCGAATAAGTAACCGTAGCCTTGGCAAATTTGGTGTAGAAAGTCGTTCCGCGGCAATAAATTCAAAAAAAGACATCACCGCCTGCAAATAAAGGGATTCTGTTGCCGGTGCCAATTCCTTAAGCGCCATTGCGAACCATGCTATGGATTCCTCTGGGAGGTCAGAAATGGGCAAGGCCTCGGAATCTACGCTACGGTCTGCCAACATATGCCTAAACGCTGCCAGAGCATACTTGTAGGTATCAAAGGTATTTTTACTGCGTGCAAGCAAGATTGAATCCAAAAAAGAAGCGATAGCTTGGTCGACTGTGTCCATTTGTGCTCCTTGCAAGATTATATCACGCTTTCATTAATAGTACTTAAGTAAACCATAAAGCATAAACTCACTCCCCTCTTTGCTGCAAAAGACTTGCGGGCTGGATTCTTTTCATACCTGGTTATGCCGCAATGCGGTGGCAACTGCTTGATCTTTTTAGAATACCTTTTTTGTAAAACAGGTCCCAAGCACTCCCCTGCTAAAAAAAATAGCCGGGGGTTCCGGCTACTTTTTTGCTTGTTACTAATACTCTACCCTTAGCCCATTCCGCTAATGTAATTTTCCAGGTGCCTGATAAGGTTCTTTTGTTCCGCTATTACCTGTCGTAAAACATCCTTTACAGATACCAGGCCCAGCAATTTGCCATCCTCAAAGACTGGCAGGTGCCTAAACCCCTTGGAATTCATGATCTCCATACATTCTTCCAGCGGCTGCGAAGCTTCGACATAGAGTACCTTCTCAGTCATGATCTCGGAAACCAGTACCTTGTCGGCTTGCAAATTCTTAGCGTCCAATTTAAGCAACACGTCGCGCTCGGTCATAATGCCAACCACTTTGTTATCGTCATTTTCCACCAGCAATGCGCCAACATTATTTTCGGCCATTTTTTTAATCGCCTGCTCCACCGTGGAAGCCGGTGTAACCGCAAATATGCCATTGTTTTTTCGAACTTTCAGTAAGTCTTTTGCTGTCGCCATCGCGTTCCTCCGTGGGTTTATGAATATGTAGAATATACCCAATTAGTCCAAGGGATGTCAAGGATTTTGCGAATTAATGTTAATTAGTTAATTTATTCACAAACTATCGTGAATCAATTCACAATCCGCCCAATTTATTGGTTATGCCGGGGCGATAAAAATGGCTATGGTTAAAAAATGGAATAATGCGCCCAAAATTACAAATATGTGCCATACCTCATGGAATCCGAAAACACCCGGAATAAAATTGAGCGATTTGGTGGCGTACACAACAGCGCCAATTGAATAAACAACCCCGCCGAGCGCCAACAACACGATCGCGCCAACCGGCAATGCCCTTACAAGCTCGCCTACCGCAACCACTACCAGCCAGCCCATTGCCAAGTAAATGGCTGTATTCAACCACCTTGGGCTACGAATGATAAAGAGTTTGATTGAAATACCGACCAGGGCCAATGACCAAATGATCGCTAGCATGCCCCATTTCCAGAATCCACCAAACATGTTGAAGAAAATCGGTGTATAAGTACCCGCGATGAGCAGATAGATGGCTGAATGATCGAATTTTCGCAAATTCTCAATCGCGGCTGGCTTGGCGATCACCAAATGATAAACCGCGCTTGCGGTGAAAAGTAGTACAAGTGATGTGCCGTATACTGCCAGTGAGATCTGTTTTGGGGCATCATCCTTCGATAGGATCAATAAGAGGATGATGCCGATCACCCCAGCCAGGGCGGCGACCAGATGGGTGTACCCGTTCACTGGTTCTCGTACTCTTTTTAGAAAATTCATTCCTTACGCTCCTCTTCGACCACATTCCTCGCTTGCGGATACGAACCAAAAACGCGCAACATCAAGGCGTATTCTTCCAAATGGTTGAGCGCCTTCTTTACGACTGTGTCGTCCTCTGACCCAAGCAGATCAATATAAAACAAGTAATTCCACGGTGTGCCCGGCAATGGCCGAGATTCAATCTTGGTCAGGTCTATATCTCGTAAGGCAAAAACACTAAGGGCTTTGAAAAGGCTGCCAGGTTGGTGTTTTAGGGTAAAAACCACCGTGGTTTTGGCATTTGCCGCAGGTTTGGCCGACCTGGTAGAGATCTCGAGAAAACGGGTGAAATTTTCGCGATCGTCCTCTACTCCTTCTTCGATGACGTTCATGCCGTAGATCTCAGCCGCCCGCCGCGAGGCTATAGCCGCCACGGTCTGGTCTTCCATCTCCACCAACATTTTCACGCTGCCCGCGGTATCATACTCAGGTTTCACCTGAACCCCCAACCCGCGCAGATAATTGGCACACTGGCCTAACGCCTGTGGATGGCTGATCACTTTTTTTATTTGTGACCTTTGAACGCCAGGTTTTCCGATCAGGCAATGCCTTACCCGTAAAAAGTATTCTCCATTTATATACAGGGCATGCCGAAGCAGGTTGTCGTAATTTTGGTGAATACTTCCGGCCAGGGAATTTTCAATCGGCACCATTCCCCGGTCGGCTGTCCCGTTCTCTACCAAAGCAAACACCGCATCAAATGTCTCGCAAGGGATCGTTTCGGGATTATCAAAATAATTGAGCACAGCTTGCTCGGTATACGCGCCCGGTTCTCCCTGATACGCAACTTTCATTGTTTTTTCACCCATTCCAATATCTTGGTAAATCCGGCAGCCACATCCTGGTTGGAGGCAGCAATGGTCATGCGGATGAACCCCTGCCCCATTTTGCCAAACGCTGAACCCGCAACGGTGCCTACTCCGGCATCCATTAATAGCTTTTCGCAGATCAAATTATCATCCATTCCGAGTTTTCGCAGATCCAAATAATAATAGAAAGCACCTCTTGGTGCGGTTGCCACCAACCTGTCACTCGCAAACTCTTCAGCTATGCGCAATACAAGGGCTCGCCTTTCGGTGTATTGGTCGCGCATTGCGGATGCGAATTGCTGCATTTGGCTGTCTGCAAGCGCATAACCGGCCGCCTCCTGAATGAAAGGCGCGAC
>SXKT01000060.1 GCA_005778035.1 Chloroflexota bacterium | reverse complement strand
GTTCATTTAAACCTATCATAACACCAATGGCCATGGTGGTTGATGGCCAAAAAGGAGTACTACGCAGGATGAAGAAGGTAAAACCAATTGTGTTATCCAGGCCATTGCCTGATGATTGGATCGCCCCGGTCAGAGCGAAATTTGATGTACATGTCGGAACTTTCGAAAATGGTTTGAATTCCGAAGAATTGGCTGAACACATTTCGCGGGTGGAGGGTGTGCTGACCTTGTTATCGGACAAGGTGGACGCGGCCTTGTTGGACAAAATGCCCAGTTTGCGTGTCATCAGCAATATGGCGGCGGGGACAGATAACCTGGATCTGGCGGAATGCAAGGCCAGGGGCATTAGGGTAGGAAATACCCCCGGTGTGTTGACCAATGCTACAGCCGATATTGCAATGCTGCTGATGCTAATGATCACGCGCAAAGCCAATTTGGCAGAAAAGGATGCCAGGTCCGGCGGATGGAAAACCTGGGATCCGACCGGCTGGATGGGGATGGAATTGGGCGGAAAAGCACTGGGGATCGTAGGAATGGGCAAGATCGGCAAGGCAGTTGCCAAACGTGCTGAAGCATTTGGAATGCGGATTTATTACCATAACCGCGCACCATTAAGCGAACAGGAAGGTAACCCAAATTGGAAATGGCTGCCACTACGGGAATGTTTGGCCTCGAGTGATGTGGTCAGCCTTCATTGCCCGCTAACACCAGAGACCACCCATTTGGTCAACGCGGAAAAACTTTCCTGGATGAAGTCTTCCGCTTTCCTGATCAACACATCGCGTGGAAAAGTGATCGAACAGAACGCCTTGGCCGACGCATTGCGTGATCGGAAGATCGCCGGTGCCGGCCTGGATGTGACCGACCCAGAGCCATTGCCATTGGACAATCGTTTGTTTACCCTGCCAAATTGTGTTATTTACCCGCACATTGGTTCAGCGACAGAAGATACAAGGCGAAAAATGGCCGAGATGGCTTGTGAAAATTTGATCGCCGGTATGAATGGTGACGAAATGCCTTACCCGGTTCTGTAGGTGCTATAAGGGCGCGCCGCAACTTATGCAGTGTGGACCGATGGGTTCATTACGGGTCCGGCAATATTTGCATACGGAACGGTCAAAGGCATCCTGCGATTGGCTGGCGACCCGGGTGCTGTATGTGCGGATGAAGTTTTCGACACGTTCGCCCAAACTTAAGTTCTGTACATCGGTTGCCAGGTGGTTGATCCTGCCCAACAAATTGATCGGGTTCAGGATGGTAGCAAAAATGGTAGTACCCAGGCTGGCCGCTATTTCGGCCCATTCCTGTTCAGAGATTGTCACTTCCAGCCCCCGTTCTGACGGACGGCAATGGATGTAGATGGCTGTAGCGCTGCCGCCCCTGTATTGCCGTTGGGTAAAAATCCGAGCGTCAAAAACACCCGACTTTTCTTCTTTGATGGATACATCGAAGGCATCGGTGTCAAATTCAAAACGAACCGCATCCATCAGGGCCTTGGAGTTATTGGAAGAGGATATTAAAAACTGTTTCATTGATTCGATTATAATCACGTTTTATGGACACACAAAAGCACAAACTTGTCTTGGTAAAATTTTCCGCTTTTTTTATCGCCGGTTTGATGGCCGCAACTGCATTGTTGGCGCCATTATCTCCAACCTCTGTTGCCGCCCAGCAACCAACGGGTTCCATTCCCACAGTTACGGGCACACCATTGGGGCCATTTATTACTGTAACCTACCCTGAGCAGATCAACATTCGTTCTGGTCCCAACTCAACCATTTACCCCGCCATTGGGGTTATGCTGCCTGGCGAAACAGCACCGGCGATCGGCAAATCCGTAGGTGGCGATTGGATTCAGATCTCGTATCCTGGCGTGCCGAACAATGTGGGTTGGGTGTATGCGCCACTGGTATCCATTTCACCTTATGCCAACCTTATACCCGTCGATGCGCCACCAACGCCAACGCCATTAACGACCGCGACAATAGACCCTACCTTGCAGTCTGAATTTTTATCTCAGGTCACTGCTACACGGCTGCCTACCTATACACCGGCACCGCCGATCGAACCGATCGATTACGGCCCTTCGAAGGCAAGTGGCGTATTCCTGCCGATCGGCCTTGTCATCACCGTCTTTCTGGCAATTGGCGTTTTTGCCGGGTTGGTATCGTACTTCAGGGATCGGTGATTCCAAAAAAATTGGATTAGGATGGATAATAAAAAAACCGCTTGCAAAAGCGGTTTTTTTTATGGTTTGAAATAAACTTGGGATAAAACTAATTGCAACCGCAGCTTCCGCCACAGGCACAACCACCCTCTGAACTGTCATGGGAGTGGCCTTCACCTTTGTTGGAACCACAGCTGCAGCTGCCGCCGGTATTGGTAGCACCCTCAACCACAAAGCCGGTGCCGCGCTCAGGATCGTTGATGAAGTTGATGTTGGCGCCACGCAAGTATTCGATCGATTGGGTATCAACGACGACTGAAACATCGCCATTGGCAAAAGTGAAGTCTTCGGCACGGATGTTGTTTTCGATCGCCATGCCAAAATTCACTCCGCAGCAACCGCCACCAGAAACATAAACACGCAGGGCGCTGCCGGCCATATTTTTATCAGCAAGGATTTTTTTAAATTGCTCAGCAGCTTCACTGCTGATGGTCACAGTATCCAGTTGTTGTAACATTGTGATCTCCTGTAGGAATTGTAAATTGGATAAATGTTATCAAAATAAGAGTGGATTGTCAATCCGGGAAAAAAATAAAAGCCCCGGGTTAGCGAGGCTTTGTAGATTGATTACGCTCGGTTCTTTAAGGTCCGGTCGATCAATTCGTCGTCGACATCGAACTGCTTTCGCTTCTTGAATTTGTTGGCCCGTTCGACCTTGGAACGCTCCAAGGCGGCAGCCCATGCAGATTCAAAAGCGGTAGGTCCAGCTTCGCCTTTCATTTCTTGCATCACGGCGGCGGTGTCATCCTTCGATTTGCCAACCTTGGGTGATTTCTTGCCTTCGCGGCGAGGTTTCTCTTCGCGTTTGGTCTCTTCTTTGACTTCAGGTTCGGGCATTACCGCTTTCATGCTCAGCCGAATTTGTTTCTTTTTTCGGTCAGCTTCCAAGATCATCACTTCCACTTCGTCGCCTTCTTTAACAACATCCGAAGGCTGCTTCACATAACCATGGCCCATCTCGCTGACGTGTACCAGACCTGGTTTTTCAGCGCCAATTTCAACAAAGGCGCCGTAGGTTTCCAGGCGAACCACTGTGCCTTTTAGCACTGTTTCGGCTTTGATATCTTTCCAGTCCATGCCCAAGGGTTTGATCAGGGAAAGCTCAATGCGGTCTGTTTTTACCTTTTTTACCCAGGCCACAATTTCCTGGCCAACGGTTACTACGTCTTCAACTTTCTTCACGGCATTGTCTGAAAGTTGTGAGATGTGGATCACGCCCGGGACGGGTAAGCCAAGGTCGACCAGGACTCCCGCAAGTGTGGTTTTAACAACTTTCCCGCTCAACTGGGTTTTTTGCTTGATCTCGCTGAGGGTAGTTGAAGTGTTCTGTTCTGTGTCAACCATATGGTTCTCCTAAAAATTTCGGGATTATTGCCGACTGCCTATTATACCCAAGAAGCCCAGAATGTCAATTGATGGATTTAAACAACTTCCGGAATTGGCGTTTGACAAAACGGCGTGGTTTGCCTAAAATGGTTGTACGAAAAAGACAAAACAGGACTGATTAATGTATAAAATCGACAAAATTGATAATGAGATCATCAAGTACCTCAAACAAGATGGCCGAATTCGCGCATCCGAGATTGCTCGACGCCTTGGGGACAAGTCTGAGCGGGCGGTTCGCTACCGAATAGACCGACTGATCGAAAATGGGGTTATCTCGCTTACGGCAATTGTGCAACCCCGTGGTTTGGGGTTGAATGTGGTCGCTGATGTATTGCTTGAAACGGATTCAGACGCGATCATGGAAATTGCTAAAAAATTGACGGAATATGAATTTGTCAGTTATGTTGCCTGTTCAATCGGAGAGACGGATATCAGCATTCAGGTATTGGCCAATGATACCGCCGAAGTGTACCGATTTGTTACCGAGATCATTGGCAAGATCGCTGGGGTCAGAAAAACGACCACATCGATCGTGCCGATCGTGCTCAAGGATATCTTCCAATGGCAAGTGCCAGACAGGTTTGTGAGCGACCGTACCGAGGATGAAAATTAAGCGAAAAAGGACTTTATGAAAAACTTCCAAAAAAATGCAGAGTTGCAGAAGCGGGCCCAAAAGATATTCCCTTTGGGTGTCAATTCAAACTTCCGTTATTGGGGAGAAGGGATCACCCCTTATATACAAAAAGCAAAAGGCAGCCACATTTGGGATGTTGGTGGCAATGAATACATCGATTATCGGATGGCATTTGGGCCGATCATTTTGGGCCATGCCTATGACGAAGTGGATGATACCGTTGCGGCTGAGATTCGTAACGGCTTGCTGGCGGCGATGACAACAGAATTGGAAGTGGAAGTTGGCGAGATGCTGGTGGAAATGTGCCCGGCAGTGGAGATGGTGCGGTTTGCCTGCAGCGGTACCGAGGCAACCATGCATGCGATCCGGGTGGCACGGGCGTACACCGGCCGCGAGATCATCCTCAAATTTGAAGGCAATTACCACGGCTTCCACGACCACACGCTTTGGTCCACCTATGCGCCGGCCGAGGCATATGGCAATAGCCGCAGCCCGATCCCGGTTCCTGCCTCCAGCGGCATCCCCAAGGTGTTGGGTGAAAAGATCATAACCTTGCCATTTAATGACCTGGAAGGATTTGACCGGGCAATGCGCGCATACGGCCACCAGATCGCCGCGGTCATCACTGAGCCTTGCCAGGGGAATTGTGGTGCGATATTGCCAGTGGAAGGCTTTTTGGAGCTGATCAGAACACGGACCCGCGAATATGGCAGTGTGATGATCCTGGATGAGGTCAAAACGGGTTTTCGCATAGCCAATGGCGGTGCGCAGGCCTTTTACAACCTTGACCCAGACATTGCTACCTATGCAAAAGCGCTCGGCAATGGCTACCCTATTGCCGCGTTGGGTGGCAAGCGGGAGGTTATGGGAATTATTGGCCACGGCGTTTCGCAAGGTGGCACTTACACCAACAATAAACCAGGCGTAGCAGGGGCATATGCCACCCTAAAGCTGCTGCGGTCCATGCCGATCCTTGATACCATCAACCAGCGCGGAACCCGCCTGATGGCTGGATTGAAAGCAGCGTTTGAGAAAAAAGGTCTGCCGGTGGTTTTCAACGGCTACCCTGGCATGTTCTGCTTTGCCATCAGCGAGCACCCGATCCGAAACCAGCGTGAGTGGGCAAACACAGACAGGGAAGGGTACTTGCGCCTGATGGAGGCAGCCATCGATCAGGGTGTGATGCCAGATTATGACCCGCGCGAACCCTGGTTCTTATGTTACTCACATTCCGATGCCGATATTGACCATACATTGGAAGTGTTTACCGATATTATCCAAAAATTCTAAACAGGTGCCATGTGAAAACATCCCAGCAGATCATCGATGAAAACCGGGAATATACCTTTTTTTCATGGTCGGTACAAAACCTGGTCAACCCAATTCCGGTAGCAAAAGCAGAAGGTGTCTATTTTTGGGATGCGGACGGAAAACGTTACCTTGATTTTTCATCCCAATTGATGAATACCAACATAGGCCATCAACACCCCCATGTAGTTCAGGCGATCCAGGACCAGGCGGGCAAACTCTGTTTTGTGCATCCGGGCAACGCAACCGAACCGCGTGGAGAGCTGGGCAAGAAATTGGCCCTGGTGACCCCAGGCACTTTAAAAAAGACCCTCTTTACCCTTGGCGGCGCCGAAGCCAACGAGAATGCGATCAAGATGGCGCGCTACTATACTGGCCGCCACAAGATCCTTGCCCGCTATCGTTCTTACCACGGCGCAACGCATGGCGCTATTGCCCTAACTGGCGACTATCGCCGGCTGGCGGTAGAACCAACCATGCCCGGAGCGATCCATTTTTTGGATCCGTTTTGCTATCGCTGCCCATTTGGCCAAAAAGCGGGTGCCTGCAAAATGGAATGCCTTGCCCATGTTGAAGAGGTTATCCAATACGAGGGTGTGGACAAAATAGCCGCGATCATTATGGAAGGCGTGGTTGGCTCGAATGGTTTGATCATCGCGCCAGATGGTTATTGGCAAGGGATCAGGGCACTTTGTGACAAATATGGCATATTGCTCATATCAGACGAGGTGATGAGCGGTTGGGGCAGAACCGGGGAGTGGTTCGCAGTCGACCATTGGGATGTTGTGCCCGATATCATCACCACGGCAAAAGGCATCACAAGTGGATATGTTCCCTTGGGCGCCGTGATCGTTTCAGAGAAGATCGCCCAATATTTCGATGACAAAATGCTCTCCGCGGGGCTTACCTATAATGGCCATGCCCTGGCTTGCGCGGCAGCTCTCGCAACCATCGAGGTGTACGAACAGGATGGCCTGATCGAAAATGCCCGTATGGTCGGCAAACACCTTGGCGCGCGATTGGAAGAATTGAAAAAGAACCACCGTTCCATCGGAGATGTTCGCTATATCGGCCTTTTTACGGCAATTGAGCTCGTTACAGACCAGCAGACCAGGCAACCTGTATCCGCTGCCAACATGGCCAAGGTAAATGCTTACCTGCGCCAAAATGGCTTGTTTACTTTTATTATGGCCAACCAGTTTGGTTCAATTCTGTTTATAGTTCCACCTTTGTGCATCTCGATACAACAACTTGAGGAAGGATTGCAGATCATCGAAGGCGCGGTAGCACTGGTGGATGGACTCTTGCTCTCGTGATCAAACTCGGAGAATGTATGGATAACAACCTAACACACGCGCTCGACTACTCAGAAAAATGGCTCAAGCTGATCAAAGATCCGGCTTTGCCAGATCTGGAGACCGCAAAATGGATCATTGATGAATCCAAGCAGAATTTTGCCGAACACTTTAACCGCAATTGGTTGGAGTACCGAAAAAGTGTGACCGAATCTGGCCAATGGGCTTCCGTAGAGTGGACCGGCAGAGGGGCCAAGTTTCAGGATGTAATGGGCCGCGAATACATTGATTTTTTGGGTGGTTATGGAATGATGAGCCACGGATGGGCAAATCAGGAGATCATCCAGGCGGTCAATTCACAATTATTGCGAACGCCGATGCCGAGCCAGGAATTGATCGACCCGTTACGGGGTGTGCTGGCCAAGCTTCTGGCTGAGATCACCCCTGGCGACCTTAAGTATTCCTGGTTTGCTGGCAGCGGTACCGAGGCGATTGAAGCGGCAATCAAGATCGCGAAACTTTACACTGGCAAATCTGCATTCATATCCGCGGTAAAGGCGTTCCATGGCAAAACAATGGGCTCCTTGTCGCTCATGGGGAAAGCGGATTATCGAGAGCCGCTTGGCCAGTTATATGGCGGACAGGTATTCCACGTCCCCTTCGGTGATGCCGACGCGGTGGAGCAGCAATTGGCCATTTGTGAGAAGGTTGGCATTGGAGTAGCGGGTGTGATCTTTGAACCGATCCAGGGCGAAGCTGGCGCCATTGTACCCCCGGATGATTATTGGCCACGCTTGCGCGAGATCACCCAAAAATACAATACCTTGTTGATCGCCGACGAAGTTCAAACCGGCCTGGGACGTACCGGCACATTGTGGGGGGTGGACCATTGGAAGGTAGTACCGGACATTTTGGCGGTGGCAAAAGCCTTGGGTGGCGGTGTAATGCCTGTTAGCGCGGTTTGCACCACCGAAGAGATCTTTAGGCCGATGATGTACCCAAATCCTTTTATGCACACGACCACCACCGGTGGGGGCGCGTTGGCGTGTTCGGCGGCGATCGCCTCTATTAATGTGACGCTAAAATACGACCTGCCCCGCCAAGCTGCCGAAAAAGGGGAATACATCATGGACAAATTGCGGCAATTTCAGGAACAGTTTCCGCAGATCTATAAAGACGTTACCGGCAAGGGATTACTGATCGGCCAACATTTCCATACGCCTGAAATTGGTTACAAGGTGGCTTCGGCCTTGTTTAAACGTGGAGTATTGGTTGCCGGAACGCTTACCAGCGCCCAAACGATCCGCATCGAACCTCCCTTGGTCATTGGCTATGATGAAATGGATGAAGGGCTAAATCGCCTGAATGAGTCATTAGTTGAAGTAGCAAAAACTTTATAATATTTAGATTCTAACCTTGGCAATAGGAGCACCTGGATGAGCGAATTCTCTGTTGAAATGAGGGATGTGGTTAAATCCTTTCAGACCCCGGAAGGTGGTTGGATCAACGCGGTTGATCATGTGGATATGCAGATCGGGCATGGCGAGTTTTTCTCCTTGCTTGGTTCATCCGGTTGTGGAAAAACTACCTCCCTGCGGATGATGGCTGGTTTTGAGTGGCCAACCAACGGAGAGATCTACATCGCCGGTGAACCGCAAGGCAAAAAACCACCGTTCCTGCGGCCGGTTAATACGGTATTCCAATCCTATGCTTTGTTTCAACACATGACAGTAGCCCAAAATATTGCGTTTGGCCTTGAGATGGAAAAAACTCCCGCCCACCTGATCCAGCAACGGGTTGGGAAGGCTTTGGAAATGGTCAAACTGAATGGAATGGACAAACGGTATCCCCGCCAATTATCTGGCGGGCAGCAACAGCGGGTTGCGTTGGCCAGGGCGCTTGTAAAATTGCCGAAGGTGTTGTTGCTGGATGAACCGCTGGGCGCGTTGGATCTAAAGCTCCGCAAGGAGATGCAATTGGAATTGAAGTCACTTCAGCGAGAGGTGGGAATCACCTTCGTTTTTGTGACCC
>SXKT01000059.1 GCA_005778035.1 Chloroflexota bacterium | reverse complement strand
GATCGTGCTTGATGTTTCCATACTCTACCGAAGGCAACACGGAAGGTTGTTCGTAAAACTCTTGACGGGCACTGATCAGGTCTACAAATTCGGGTGTTCCTTTTTTTTGAAACAGGCTTTCCTGCAAATACCAACGCGCAGTTCCAAAGCGGCGGTGGGTTGTAAGGCGGCCGCCGTATTTTGTGGAAAGTTTTTCTCCCAATTGGATGGCATCCCCCTCGATGACACAATCAATATCGTTGCTGGGGTAACCAAGCAGCAAATCGCGCACAAAACCACCTACCAAGTAAGCAGGCAAATGATATTCAGAAGCGCATTCAGCGATTGCATTGATCAAGGCCAATACATCTTTTTCTAATGCCTTCACAAGCATCTTTTCGATATTTTTGCTACTGGCGAAGGCTCGCCTTTTGTTCACCAAAACCCTCAATAGGTCTGTTCTGGTAACAATACCCACGATCTTTTGCGAGGCCGGGTCTACGACCGGTATCTGGCCCCAACCGCTTTCGGTCATCACCGCCTGAACGATCTGGATTGGATCGGCTGGGTGAACACTGTACCCACCAGCATCCATCAGGTTGCCTACCTTAAAGTTAAGTTTATGGCGGGTAGCCCGGTCCACACTTCGGCGAGTAAGCAAACCGATTACTTTTCCATCCTGAACTACTGGAAATCCTTCGTAACCATATTTCAACATTAGCTGTCGGGCTTGTTCAACGGGTTGTTCCGGGGTTAGCACAGCCGGCTTTTTGCTCATCAGCCGAGCCACCATGATGGAAGGTTTGATCTTGGCATGTAATACCGCGCCAAGAGTTGCGAGCAATTCCAATGGAGAATCAGACTTGTCTTTCTCTGGGCGAATGAGCGCTGACGCAGCCCGTAAGTGACCGCCTCCGCCAAATCCTTTTGTGATCTCGCCAACGTTGATGTCATCGGTAGAAGAGCGGGCAATCAGGCGGGTTCCTTCCGGGGTTGTAACCAAAATAAATACAGCGTCTGGCTCAAACAAGTCGCGGATCTTGTGAGCCAAGGTGCTGATCTCATCCACTTTGGTTGGTATCTCGGCATGGGAGATCAAAATGCGGTGGCCATGTATTTGCGCGGTTTCCATATTGTCCAAAAGCAGGTCATAAATGGCGACCTGCTGCGGGTTCATCGGCGGATTCAGATACTCAGGCAAAGCAGAAAGCAATCCGCCTTGTTCCACCAGCCATGCAGCGGCACGAATGTCCCTCGGGGTGGTTTTGGAATATGTGAGCGAGCCGGTATCCTCATAGATCCCCAGCAACAACAAGGTTGCCTGGGCAGCTGAGAGCGAAAAGCGATGATGTTGCATCTGTTCCACAAAATGTGTGGTGGTAGCACCCAACTCAACAAATTCCACGAACCTCTCACCAAGGTTCTGGCCGTGGTTTTCTGGGTTGGGTTCGCTGTTACGTGGAGGGTGATGATCTACGATCGATATTCGGGTTTTTGCCCCCATTCCCCGTAATGTCAGCACCGATTGTGTATCCGTAATGGTTACATGGGTAATGGCTTCTTGCGGCAGGTCATTGAATTCAACAAAATCAAATTCAGAACCATACAACACTAAAAAAGAATTTACATTGTGGTTGCGTTTTTGGGGGATCACAGCGATCGCGTCTTCCAACCGAGACGCGGCAAACAAGGACGCGATCGCGTCAAAATCGGCCTGATCATGCGTCATCGCGATCTTCATACGTTGATTATAGCAAATAAAGATGGAGTATAATTTTTAGCCAAACCACGCGAAAACCTCGCGATAATGCCATGGATATCAAAGAATTAACCCGACTGATGCACTCCTTCGTGGAATCCAAGGGCTGGTATGATGCCGATTCAAAAAGGCCTCAAACCGCTCGGAATATCGCCATGTCTTTGTCCATTGAATCAGCCGAGATTTTGGAGCATTTTCAATGGCGAGAGGTTGGCTACGACCGGGAAGAACTCTCGGGTGAATTGGCGGACGTGGGTTTGTATTTGTTGCAATTGGCGGCCGTAACTGGCATAGACCTTGAAACCGCCATCGTGAATAAACTTGCCAAAAACCATAAACGCCAATGGGACCAAGAATGATCGTTAGTGTTTTCGGTGGTTCTTCACCCCAACCCGGAAGTTCCGATTACATTGCAGCAAAAACACTCGGCGAAAAATTGGCCAAAGCTGGCCATATAGTAGCCAGCGGAGGTTACATCGGCACCATGGAGGCAGTATCCGCGGGCGCAAGTGAGGCCGGCGGGCATGTGATCGGAGTGACCTGTGAGGAGATAGAGCGGTGGCGAAAGGTTGGCGCTAACCGCTGGGTAAAGCAAGAGATCCACTGCGGCACTTTGATTGAGCGGCTGGAAAAATTAACCAGCCTCTGCGATGCAGCCATTGCCCTTCCGGGTGGCCCGGGCACACTTACCGAGATCGCATTGTTGTGGAACTTGATGATCATTGAAGCAGTCCCGCGCAAACCCTTGATCCTGGTTGGCGCTGGCTGGCAACACACTTTTGACCAATTCAGCCGTACCCAAGGGCAATATACCAACCATGCCCAGTTATCGTTGCTGACATTCGTAGATAATATTGAACAGATTGATCTGTAAATTGACCCCAAAAAGAGGCTTGGTATGGCAGAAGAAAAATTGACTTCGCGTTCTGAAAATTATTCCGACTGGTACAACGAATTGGTGATCAAGGCCGAGTTGGCCGATTATTCTCCGGTGCGTGGTTGTATGGTCGTTCGCCCGTATGGTTGGTCCTTGTGGGAAAATATCCAGGCAGCATTAGACCGTCGTTTTAAAGAAACCGGTCACACCAATGCCACCTTTCCGCTGCTGATCCCAAAATCCTTCCTTGAGAAGGAAAAGGAACATGTGGAAGGTTTCTCACCTGAGCTCGCGGTCGTTACCATCGGTGGTGGAGAAGAATTGGAAGAACCATTGGTTGTGCGCCCAACATCTGAGACCATTATTGGCTATATGTACAGCAAATGGGTAAAATCCTGGCGCGACCTGCCAATCCTCATTAATCAATGGGGCAATGTGGTCCGCTGGGAAATGCGCACCAAGTTATTCCTGCGTACAAGCGAGTTCTTTTGGCAGGAAGGCCACACCGCCCACGCAACCGAACAAGAAGCCCGCGAAGAAACCTTGCGAATGTTGGATGTATATGCTGATTTTGCCATCAACGAAGCTGCTGTGCCGGTGATCAAGGGCGTAAAAAGCGAAACCGAAAAATTCGCCGGCGCGGTCATGTCCACCACCATCGAGGCGATGATGGGCGACACCAAGGCCTTACAATCGGGCACCTCGCACTTTTTAGGCCAAAATTTCGCCAAGGCTTTCGAGATCCAATTTTCGGACAAGAACAATGAATTGCAATACGCGTGGACCACATCCTGGGGATTATCTACGCGCATGATTGGCGCGATCATTATGACCCATGGCGATGACAAAGGTCTGGTACTCCCACCACGCCTTGCGCCTATTCAGGTGGTAATGGTCCCCATTTACAAAAATGATGAAGAAAAATCCAAAGTGATGCCGATCGCTGATGGTATCTTCAGCCAGTTGAAGAATGCCGGCATGCGTGTAAAAATGGATGGTCGCGAAGAAGTGACCCCTGGCTACAAGTACAACGACTGGGAAATGCGCGGTGTTCCACTGCGTTTGGAGATCGGCCCCAAGGACGTTGAGAAAAATTCCGTCGCCCTTGCCCGGCGAGATGTCCCCGGCAAAGAAGGCAAAGTGTTCGTCTCTCAGGAAGGGATCGTCGCTACTGTCCAAACACTTCTTACAGATATTCAGGCGGGCATGCTTGCCAAAGCCACAGCTTTCCGCGATAGCAACATGTTTGACCCCAAAGATTTTAACGAATTGGTGGAAGTGGTACAAAAAGGCTGGGCTGTTAGCCATTGGTGCGAAAGTAAAGAGTGTGAATCCAAGGTGAAAGAATCCACCAAAGCCTCTACACGTTGCATACCGCTGGACCAAACCGAAAGCCAAGGCAGTTGCATTGTGTGCGGCAAGCCATCCAAACGAAAAGTGATCTTCGGCAAATCGTACTAAGCCGAAAGGCACCCCATGCCTGCAGTAGATATTAAAAGATTTAACCGAGAATCCGCCGGGTTGCTCCGAGTTTTTGGGCAGCCTGCGGATTTTTTGCACCAACTGCACGGGTTGTTTGAGCAGTATTCAAATCGAACCATCCGGACCCGACCAGCATTGTCCAATCCTGCGCTACCTGCTTATCAAGTTCCAATACCGATCCTCCGTCATTTGGATATGCTATTGACCCAAAATTGTATGGCCGACAGCGAACAAGGCTTGAGAGTGATCCATGCCTTATGGCAAGATGGCTTTTTTGAATGCCGCCTTTTGGCTGCCATGCTATTAGGAAAAATTGCCAGTGATAACCCCGCACTGCCGGCCTTGCTCACTGAGTTTGTTTTCCAAACCAAGGAAGACATTATCCTGTCCCAGTTATTAGGCAATGGCTTAAAAAAAATGCGCCAGGAACAACCGATCCAATTTTTGGAACTGATGAGCCGGTGGGTCTTCTCCCACAACGACAAGATGACCGAATGTGCCATTACCGCACTGATCCACCATATTCGCGACGACCGAGACATTAATCTGCCCGAGATCATCAACATTTTATTGCCACCCCTCCGTGCACTGCCCCAGGCGTTCCAACTAACCATAACGGAGTTGATCGCTAGCATCTATGATCAAAGCGAATCTGAAGCACATTACTTTGTAAAACAACTATTCCTTGCTCCCCTTCCAAAAACAATGCCGGCAGTTTTTAGGCGCGTATTACCCTCCCTTCCTAAAGGCATACAACCGGCTGTGACCGAGCTATTGCGGCAAATGGCCCCTTTGGATAAAAATAGGATATAATAAATCTCCATGTGACAGGACCCCTGCGCGGTTTCGTTTTAAAGAACGTTGCTGCCAAGCGGGATACCGCACCATCCTGAACGAAAGGAGAAGCATTGTCATGCCTTTGCCAAAAGAAAAGAAAACACAGGTGATCAGCGATTATCATCGCCACGATGCCGATACTGGTTCCGCAGACGTCCAGATCGCCATCATGACCGAACGAATCAAACAGTTAACCGAACACCTTCGCGCCAACAAGCACGATGAATCCTGCCGCCGTGGTTTGTTGATGTTGGTTGGCCAACGCCGCCGAACACTCACATACCTGCGCAAGAAGGATTACGCCCGGTACCTCGCTATCACTGAACGTTTGAACCTTCGTCACAAGTAAACAAAAGAGTGGTTACCAGTCCGAAAATCGCCTGATAACCACTCTCATTTTTTATAGCATACGCCTGAACCTCAGGAATTGAAAATCGCCGACCAAGCACCTTGGTAATCGATCTTCAGTCCCTGAACAGGCGGATAATGAATTAGGTATAGGAAATACCAAGGAGAATAAAATGAAACCAGAAACAAAACGGTACTCAGCCCAGGTTGGGAACCGAACAATAACCTTTGAGACCGGCAAGTTAGCCCATCAGGCTGGCGGCGCGGTCACAATCACGCTTGAAGACTCGATCGTTTTTGCGGCAGCCACAATGGGTGGCGCTCGCGACGGGATCGATTTCTTCCCGCTATCTGTTGAATATGAAGAACGTCTTTACGCTGGCGGCAAGATCCCAGGTTCTTTCTTCCGCCGCGAAGGCAGGCCTTCCACCGAAGCAATTTTAACTGCCCGCCTCACCGACCGGCCCCTGCGTCCTTTGTTCGCGCACGGAATGCGGAATGAAGTGCAAGTAATGATGTTCACTCTTTCTTCCGATGAAGTGAACCCGCTGGATATTTTGGCCATTAACGCCGCCAGCGCCGCAATCATGATCTCCGACATCCCTTGGGGCGGCCCGGTTGGCGCTGTTCGCATTGGCCGTGTCAATGGCGAATTTGTGATCAACCCAACCTTCCCTGAGATCGCCGCAAGTACACTGGACCTGCGGTTGGCTGGCACCAAAGACGCAATTTTGATGGTGGAATGTGGCGCCAATATGATCCCTGAAGATGTTATGGTAGAAGCGTTGGAATTGGGCCACAAGGCTATCCAGCCTTTGATCGACCTGCAACTGCAAATGGCTGCCGAAATTGGCAAGCCCAAGCGGGAAGCCATGTTTGCCAATGCTACTGATGAGATCAACCATAAGGTCTTTAACCTCGTTAGCGGCCCGATGAATGAATTGCTGGACAAACCGCTATCCAAAGCCGAATTTTACGGCGGAATGGATGCATTGCTAAAGACCGTTTTGGATGAAATGGTCAATGATTCAGAAGGATCCCCCACCGCCAAAGAAGTTAGCTCTGCGTTTTCAGAGGCGGAAGGTTCGATCGTAAGGGAGCGTATTTTGAGCATGGGCAAACGGCCCGATGGCCGCATCCCAACTGAGATTCGCCCCATTTGGGTGGAGGCAAATATTTCGCCCCGCGCCCACGGCTCTGGCTTGTTCACCCGCGGTGAAACCCAGGTTCTTACCCTGGCTACTTTGGGTACGCTTGGCGAAGCCCAGGAACTGGACAACCTCAGCCCGATCGATTCCAAGCGATACATGCACCACTACAATTTTCCGCCCTATTCCACTGGCGAAGTAAAGCCCCTGCGCGGGCAATCCCGCCGAGAAGTTGGTCATGGAGCGCTTGCCGAACGCGCATTGGAACCTGTCATCCCGGCTGAAGCGGATTTCCCGTACACTTTGCGCCTGGTTTCAGAGGTGCTTGCCTCCAATGGCTCTTCCTCAATGGCTTCGGTTTGTGGGTCTACACTGGCATTGATGGACGCTGGTGTACCGATCAAAGCTCCAGTGGCTGGCGTGGCAATGGGATTGGTCACCGATGATACTGGCCGATATAAAATTCTGACTGACATCCAGGGCACCGAAGATCACTTGGGCGACATGGACT
>SXKT01000058.1 GCA_005778035.1 Chloroflexota bacterium | reverse complement strand
TGGGAAGCGGTATGGGTCAACGATAATAATCTGGTGGCTGTCAACGCGAAGGCCTACGATCCCATCCCTGCCGGATCTACTTTCTATAATAATGGTGTGTCAAGCGGGTTCCCGTTGCCAAGCGGCTTGCCCGCAGGCAGCACCAACACGGGTGTCTATTGCCGAGAGTCCTCGCTGATCTCGTACACAACCTATTGTTATTACGAAGGCCCGACACTCGCCCACCCGCGCGGCCGCATCATTTGGGAAGGTGCTATTGGCCCGGATTTTGGTAAAAAGGTAGAGGATGCCCAGCATGCCATCCACATTGGTTATGGTTTGCGTCCAGATCCGGGCGTGACCAACATCAAGAACGTAGCCACCATCTCTATCGACGCCAATGGCGATGGAGAATTCACTGACCCAGGCGAGTCCTCGGTGGCATCCGCTACCACTGTATGGCGCAAAAACACCAAAGCCCTGCCAAAAACCGGCTTTGCGCCCAACCAAATAAGCCCGGTGCAGCCGATTCCGCCGCAAAAGCAATATGCGCCAACCGACCTGATGCTGGAAATTCCTTCCTTGCGGATCAAAGTACCGGTGGTGGGCGTTCCCTTTAATAATGGGCAATGGGATGTAAGCTGGCTGTTCAATCAGGCTGGTTACCTTGGCGGTACATCCTACCCCACTTGGGATGGCAATAGTGTCATCACAGCCCATGTGTACAACTCCAACGGTTTACCCGGTCCGTTTATTGGCATCGGCAACCTAAAATGGGGAGACGAAGTGATCCTCCACGCATACGGCAGCCGCTTCATCTATGAGGTACGCCTGAACCGCGTGATCGACCCCGCCGACCTGAGCCCGTTGGACCACAAGGAGGAAAGCTGGGTGACACTGCTAACCTGTAAGGAATATGATCTGGACACCGGCGAATACAAAAAGCGCGTCTATGTTCAGGCTGTGCTGGTAAGTGTGGAAGCTGAATAAACAGCGCGACGGAAGCGAACAACTCATTTCAGGCTGCCTCTTGCACAACCAGGGGGTAGCCTGTTTTGTAGCCTGCACTGGCCAAAACTTGATGACGGATTGGTAAACTTACCGCATGGCCCCGATTGAATTCGAAGGGATGACACTCCATGCCTGGCCAGCCAAGCAGGTTATGCTGCTAAATGGCGGTCATACCAAACGTGCTAATTCAGTCTTCCCGCTGGTTGGGCAACCGATGGATGTCGCTGGCACTGTGGATCTGCGCTAACAGGTTTACCGGGCTGCAAACCAACCATCTTTTAGCCGTTCGAATCCCCCTGCCACCATCTGCTCGATCCCATCCTCGAAGCGGGTGGTTATGAAATGGAAAACCAAAACAGCGTTCAAACCACTGCAATGGGTAACCTGGTCGGGCAGGTTGAACATACCATCCTGCTGGATCGATCCATAACCGATGCGTGGCTTGATGGGGCGATCGGGTTGGGGGGGGTTACAAAAAGAGGCCCTTGGTTTTTTCGAGATAGTTGTCGACCCCGCTTATCGAAGATCGGGGCTGGCTACCAATGTGATCAGAGCACTGGCGGGTTGGGGTGCCTTGCATGGAGAACGAATGGCTTGGTTTCAGGTGTTGGTAAAAAAACAACCGCGCTGGGTTTATACAAAAAATTGGGTTTCTCAGAACTGTATCGCACCTGGTACCGAACAAAAACTAATCGTTGCTGCCGCCCAAACCGGTTTTGGTTAGCAAGGTGGTGGCTTCAGCACGTGATGATACCTTCAGTTTGGAATACAAGTACGACAAGTCCTTTTTCACCGTATTTACGCTCATTCCCAATTCGTGGGCGATCTGTAAATTGGTTTTCCCTTGCATCAACAAACGGCTGATCTTGGTTTCACGATCCGTAAAGTTGAACTGGCTGGTGTCGCTATCGAATAATTTGGCTTTGGCTATAAGCCCCTGAATGGTGGATCGGTTGTACCAGATCTTGCCTTTAAGGGCGATCTTCACCGCCATTTCAAAATCTTCCGGGGAGATATTCTTCTCAAACACACCCATAGCCCCGATCTCTAAAGCCTGAAGCGACATATTATTGTCGATGAAGGCAGTCATCATCAAGATCTTGGCATTGGGGTTGTGCCGCAAAATCTCCTTGGCGGCGGTTAATCCATTCTTGTGAGGCATAAAAATGTCCAGCAAGATCAGGTCTGGCACCAATTGAATATAAGCAGCGACAGCGCTTTCACCATCATCGACCTGGCCAACACACTCAAAACCATCGATTGTATTGATCATCATGGATAACCCCATTCGGACCATCTGATGGTCGTCCGCCAGTACGATTCTGATCTTGTTAGTGCCCATTTTCCGCTCCAATGAATTATCGGGGAAGTTTTACTGTGACTGATGTGCCATGCAATGGTTTGGATTGAATGGATAATTGGGCGTGGATCAGGCCAGCCCTCTCGCGCATGATCCCCAAACCCTGGGAACGTACCGGTTTGGTCTGGTCTAATCCAATACCATCATCAATTATATGCAATATTGCGGCATATTTCTTTGTAGAATTAAGCGTGACCAATATATTTTTGGGGTTTCCGTGTCGGATGGAATTCACGATCGACTCTTGCGCAATGCGATAAAGATTGATCTTTTCATCAGGAGGCAGGTCGATATTGCCCTTGGGTTTAAACTGTATCCTTGCTTGGGTATGTGTCTGGTAGGCCTCGATCAAGGTCAGGATAAGGTCATTCAGTGGCAACTTGTTGATCGATTCAGGGCGCAACTCGTAAAGCATGGTGCGCATTTCCTGGCTGGCGCCTAACATCAACTGGCTCAAGGAGTTCAAGTTTTCCTGAATCCCTGGTTCCATTTTGGGGTATTGCTTCATCGTCGCTTTGGCGATCATATTGGCCGAACTGAGCAATTGCATCACTGAGTCGTGCATTTCTCGCGCAATGTGTTGCCGTTCATTCAGCCGGATCATGTTTTGTTGATCCAGGTATTCAATTTGGTGGGCTACATAGTGTGCCAACCGGTAGGTGTAAATTTGTAAAAAGGTCATTCCATCATCGCCCAGGCTCGCTTCAACTTCGGCGGGCAAAACCAACAATAGCGTTCCCAGGCTCTCTTCTTCAAAAACCAACGGCCATTCGATAAGGCTAAACAAGCCCAAGGTACCATCCTTGGCTGTTGTTTTAAGCAAGCCTTGCGGTTTTTCCTGGCCAAGGTTATGGCTAATTTGTTTCAATACTTCCGTTGGAAAATCCTGATTTTGGTATACCAAAGGCTGGTGGTTATCAAACCACGGTAACAGTACTTCGATATGCGCGGTCTCAATTCTTTCAATCAAGATCTCAAACGCCTTCATGCAGGCCATGTGCATATCCAGGGTAGGGGTCAATTCCAAAAAATCCTTTTCCACATTCTGGTGGATCAAGTTCAGGCGGTTGATCGCTTCGCTTTTTTGAATCGCGTCGGTATTGTCGCGCAGCACAACCACCTTGCAAACCAACACACCGTTGCGCTGATAGATGGAATTTGCAGTACTAAGAAAAACCCTTTTCTCCCCGCTATGGGTATCGATGATCAATTGTTCGGGGGCTGCCTGGTCTGGGTCCAGCAGCGCGTTATGAAATGCGGCGATCGCTTGCTTTACCTGAACACCCAAATCGGAGACAAGGTCGAGTTCAAACAACTTTACCGCGGCATCATTGGCATCCAACAATTCGTTTTGGTTGTTTAATATCAAGATCGGGTCCGCCATATTTCGAAACAGCCATTCCTGCGAGTGCGGCAATAAGATCAAATAGTATTCCTGAATGAAAATAAAAATGACCGTATTGAACAATGCGAACATGATCGGCGAGATATTAAATACCGAAAGAAGGCTGAGGGGTCTGGCGCCAAGCAAGGTGGTAAAAAAACCAGGCAATAAGAAGGGAATAACGTATAAAAGCAGAATTCTCGCCCGCAAGGTGGACCCTGGGTTGCGGATGGCGTTGGTGATCACACCGCGCATAAGATAGAGTAATACAAAGAAGCTGATCAGGTTGGATGAGATGAACACAAAATTAAACAGGCCAGCTTCCCAATGTGTGCGGAGCCAAATCTCTCCGACTTTAATAAACTCAACCCGCTTAAAAATAAACCCGTCAAACTCGTTTCCATTCCAGAACAACATCGTAGATAACAGTACCGCTGTCTGCATGGCCAAGACCATGTTAGAAAGGCGGTTGCGGCCAAGCGAAAAACTGCGAATGGTGATCAGAGAACCAAGCAGGTAACTGAATTGCAACAAGCTGAATCGCACTTTGATATACCAAAGCGCTACGGTTGCCTGGTGGGTTGCGTGCATTCCAATGTAAATGCTGCCAATGATGACGGTATTGACCGCCATGTATCCTAATAGCAGCCAATCGTATCTGCGGTTTTCAGCCAATGCCGATATCAATAGCAATGTCAGGCTGGCGATACCTGCGAAGGCTACCAAAAAGTCGTACAGTTGGGCAGTTTGCTCGATCGTCATAGGAGTAATAGTAATTATAGTAAAAAAGAGTTCAAACCGATGAGATTGGTCAGCCTTTTTGAAAAATTGTTGTGCCAAAATGCCATGGATAAATTGTTGCATATAATTATTAAAAATCACGATCCAAACCGGAGGATACAATGGCGCAGGTGTACGGAATATTAAGAGGCGATGCCACCGAAGGTGAAAAAGCGACACTAAAGGCTTTAGAGGAAAAACTTCCCCAAAATTTTAAGGTCTTCCCTGAAACCAAGATCCACAAGGACAGGGGGGAGCGTTACGCCGATTTTGTGGTGCTTACCAATTATGGCTACATCGTAATTGAAGTAAAAGATTGGGTTCGGGTCCTTTCCTTAAGCCCCGCGTCCGTGACCATTCTGGATGGGAATAATGTCAGGCATACTTTCCCGCCGCCGGTAGATACCGCCCGAACCATGGCGTTGGACCTTTCGAACCAGGTCAAAAAACGATTGGGGAAGGAAACGAAAGCTGCCTATGGCCATGCCGCCGTGATGTACAGGATCACTTCATCCGTGATGATTGGAAATATGCGCATTGCCTGGGGAGAGAATGCGGTCATTTCCCCCAATGACCTGCGCAACCCCAACCAACTGGCTGCGCGGCTGCGCAACACCATCGATTCTCACCACATCCATTCACTCACCGCCGACGAGATGCAGGCGATAGCCAACGTGATCTTCCCGGAATTTGAGTATTCTTACGGTACTACGGGTAAAGTGAACATGGATGAGAAGCAAAAAGCTATCATCGGGGAAAAGCCGAACCCACCCATAAAACCCGCCCCCAAGAAAAAAACAGGCGAAGGAATGGTATCTTTGTTCCCAACCACTCCCGAACCGATCAAACCACCCGAGACCCCGGATGAGGTTGAAGCCCTGTTCAGGCGCACGTCGGTACGGCTGGTGCGCGGGGTTGCTGGAAGCGGCAAAACCGTCGTGCTCATCCAGCGCGCAAAATATATGGCCAGGCAAGATCCTGATAGAAAAATTTTGGTGCTTAGCTTCAATAAAAAGCTGGCCGACTCTTTGCGCTCCAATTTTTCCGAACCCAACATCAAAACAACCCACTTCCACGGCCTGTGTTCCCAGTTGCTGGGTGATGCGAAATTTAAGACGGATAGCTCCGAGGGTTGGGTGGTAAGGGAATTGGAAAAATATCCGGCTTTGGTTGGCCTTCCCGCAGAATATATAAAGGAGGAGATCGTTTGGATCAAGGACAACATGATCAAAACCCTGGAGGAGTACCAAAAGGCCGAGCGAAAAGGACGTGGCACCGAAAACCGTCTGAGCCGAGAAAAACGGGCGGCGATGTACCAGCTCTTGGAAGGCTACAACGCCAGCCTTGCGGCACGCGGGCTGGTGGATTTTGCCGACCTGGCGACCATCGTGCTCGACAAGATCGCCAGCCAGGAGATCACCCCGCCCCAATACGATATGGTCCTCATAGATGAGGCCCAGGATTTCGCTCCTTCGTGGATCAAGGTTATAACCTGCCTGGTCAAACCATCCACCGGCATCATCTTTCTGGCCGATGACCCCACCCAAAGCATTTACAAGCGCTACTCCTGGAAAGAAAAAGGCATACAAGTGGCCGGCTCAACCGTGCGCCTTACCCAGCCCTACCGAAATACGGTAGAGATCTACCATATGGCCAATGCCCTGCTGGAAAGCGACCAGGTTCTGCGGGGATTGATCGATCAGGACCAAGGCGCGCCAACCACCAGTGAAGGTGTCGACATATCCACCATGCGCCACGGCCAAAAGCCATTGTTATTTAAAGGAAAAGGGGTAGATCAGGAAGCCCAGTTTATCCAACGAACTACCGCTGATCTTATGAAAAACCATTCGATCAGCGAAATGGTGGTATTGTGCCGCACCAACAAACAAAAAGACCGCTTGCGTACCCACCTTAAAACGCAAGGCCTGGCCATCGATACCTTTCATAGCCACAAAGGGTTGGAAAAAGAAACCGTATTTCTCACCGGGCTGCAAGAGTGCTACAACGATAATATGAACGAAGCAACCCTGCTGGAGGAAAAGAAGTTGCTGTATATGGCCATCACCCGCGCCCGTAAAAACCTCTTCCTCACTTGCGCCAATAAGCCACCTCATTTTCTTTCTGCAATTGGAGATACTTTTGACCAGATCGACTGACCGCGATCAGAATACTTGCCAACTCCGCGGGGCGTTACCGACCAGCGGAGTTGGCTGCGCTGTAAATCCATGCTGCGCACCGCGGGTATAACCCGGCAAACAAACCAAAATCCTCCCTGCCAAACTGAAAATTTTTAAATTGATACTTGACTTTGCCACCTGTTTGGTATATATTTATGTAGTGGTACCACAAAGAATGTAAAATATTAGTAGTGATACCAATTAGGCAAAGTTTGAAAAAGGGCAATTCCCTTATTCAAAAAATTCAAAGAGGAGAAAGAAGCAAAATGAAAAAAGTTTTACTTGTTTTATTTGTTGCAGTATTCGTCCTTAGTGCCTGTGCTCCGGCTGCCCCCGCTACCGAAGCCCCTGCCGCCGAGGCACCTGCTGCTGAAGCGCCCGCCGCTGAGGCACCCGCAGTTGCCGATGCTTGTTCGGCTGAATCTCTCGCTGAGGTTCCCGCCTACTTCGTAGGCCGCGAGACCCCGATCAAGGTCGCAGTGATCCGCAACCTGCCTTCCGATGACCACACCAAGCAATTCCTCGAAGGCGCCCGTGTAATGGGTGAATCCCTCGGTATGGTTGTGGACACCTTCATCGCTGACAACGACGACGCCAAGTTCCAGGAGCTCGTTGCCCAGGCGATCGAGAAGGGTTATGATGGCCTCATCATCTCCCATGGCAAGAAGGATTACTCCTACGACATGCTCAAGCCCGCTGTAGACAAGGGCATCCAGGTCGTAACCTTCGACACCGTCATCGAAAAAGATGGCGCCAATCTCCCCGAGATCACGACCACCTTCCAGGATGACTTCGCCCTGGCTGAACTCTCCCTCGGCGAGATCACTGCCCTCAAGACCGATGGTTCCGCTGCCCGCGTCATCAAACTGTGGTGGGGCCCTGGTGTTCCCCCGCTGGATCGCCGCGAGACCATCTATGCTCCATTGGTAGAAGCTGGCAAGATCGAGACCCTCGAGACCGTTGGCCCAACCAACTTCCAGGATGTTCAGGGCGATATTGCCGCCAAGGTTGGCGCCCTGCTCTCCAAGTACCCAGAAGGCACTGTTGACGCCATTTGGGGCTCCTGGGACGAAATGGCCAAGGGCGCTTACTCTGCCCTCAAGGCCGCTGGCCGCACCGACATCAAGTTGATCTCCATCGACGTATCCAACCAGGATATGAACCTGATGCGCGAAGAGGGCTCCGTTTGGCTCTCCACCGCTGCCGTCGATCCCGGCCTCATTGGTATGGTTGATATGCGCTTGCTCGCCAAGAAATTCGCCGGCGAAGAAGTTCCTGCCAACTACGACCTCGAAGCCAAGCTGATCAAAGCCACCGACCTCAAGCCCGATACCACCATGTTGACCCTCAAAGACGTCATCGAAGGTTGGGGCAAGTCCGATGCCTTCCAGGAAGCCTGGATGGACAAACTGGCTGGCTGCTACGTAAAATAAGCAACACCGATACCCGACTCTTTTGACGGGCATCCCCTGAAACACAAAAGAGAGGATTGGGTCACCCTGATCCTCTCTTTTTCAACCACAGTTTATAATAAGTTAAATACCAATATCAGAACCGGAGGTGTGCCATCGAATCTTCAAGCGCTCATCAATTGTCTATGACCGGCATCGAGATCTCCTTTCCGGGCGTCCGCGCCCTCAAAGGGGTCGATTTTGAGGTAAAAACTGGTACTATCCATGCCCTCATTGGCGCTAACGGCGCTGGAAAATCTACCCTGATGAAGATCCTCGCCGGTGTGTACGATCATTACCTTGGCGAGATCCGCATCGATGGCGAAGTCGTTGAAATGCGCACCCCGCGTGAAGCAAAAAAACACGGTATCGAGATCGTATACCAAGAGGTAGATACCGCGCTCGTCCCCTATCTTTCTGTCGCTGAAAATATCATGCTCAACATCCTGGTAAACGCCATGGGTGGAAGGCAGTTTGTTAATTGGAATGAGATCCACGCAGCAGCCAAAGCCATCCTAAAGCGCATTGGCATCAAAATTGATACCCACGAACTGGCCCAAAACCTATCCCTGGCTGAAAAGCAGATGGTTCTGATCGCCCGCGCCCTTGCTGAAGAACGCAAGTTTTTGGTTCTCGATGAACCCACCGCCCCCCTCTCCAACACCGAAACCAAAGAACTGTTCCGCCTGATGAAGGATCTGGCCTACAACCATAATGTAGGCGTCATCTTCATTTCCCATCGCCTGCCTGAGATCTTCGAGATCTGTGAAGTGGTCACTATCCTTCGCGATGGCCGCGTGGTTGCCGAGCACAAGGTCAATGAGATCAACCAGAAACAGATCGTGGAATTGATGCTGGGCCACCGTTTTGAAGAAACCTACCCCAAACAAAAAGTTGACATCGGCGATACCCTTTTTGAAGTAAATAAATTGACAACCCGTGGATTCGAAGTTGAAGATATCAACATGGTTGTTAAAAAAGGGGAGATCGTGGGTGTCGCTGGTTTGGTTGGCGCCGGTAAAACCGAGCTAAGTAAAGCCATCTTTGGGGCTATTCCACACAAACAAGGCACCCTCCTGCTCAATGGCCGGGTTATCCAAGTAAAAAATCCAAGCCAGGCAGTAAAGCGCGGTTTTGCTTTGGTTCCTGAAGAACGCCGCAAGGAAGGCGTTCTGGTGGAGGAGCCGGTGTATACCAACCTTTCCGCCGCGTGCCTCAATGTTTTCACCAACAGCCTCAGCTTCATCAAAAACAAGCTGGAACGCAATCACGCCAAGCGCATGATCGAATCGCTTTCCATCAAAACCCCCTCCGAGAACCAAAAAGTGGCATATCTTTCTGGCGGCAACCAGCAAAAAGTAGCGGTTGGCAAGTGGTTGTCCTCCAATGCCGACCTGTATATTTTTGATGAGCCTACCAAGGGTGTGGATGTTGGCGCCAAGCATGAGATCTTCGAGCTGATCGGCAAACTGGCCGCGGCTGGCAAGGGCATCATTTACGTTTCTTGCGAGTTGCCCGAGATCTTGGGTATCACCGACCGTACCTATGTTATGTATGACCGAAAGATTGTAAAAGAGCTGGAAACAGCCAAAACCAACGAGGCGGAGATCTTGTTCTATTCCGCGGGAGGCATCTAAGCAATGCAAGAGACCAATTTGGACCAACCAAAAGCCGCCAACATCTGGCCCCTCATCGGTAATTTCCTCGTAAAATGGGGCACTTACCTCACCATCGTTGTGCTGGTGATCTTCTTCACCATCATGACCTACGACAAAAGTTTTGATATGTACCCATTTATCAAAACGTCCAATGTCATCCAGATCCTTCGCAGCATCTCTATCGTCACCGTCATCGCGATCGGCATCACCATTTCGCTCACCATCAACGGTTTGGATCTCTCCGTAGGCTCCGTCGCCTCCCTGGCCGATAGCCTGATCATCTCCGCGTTCGTTTGGTACGAGTTCGGTTTGTTGCCCGCCATTGTGTTTGCCTTGTTCGGGGCAGTGCTGGTGGGCTTGGCTAACGCGTTCCTCATCGTAAAACTCAGGATCCCAGACCTTTTGGCGACCCTCTCCATGTTGTTCATCATCGAAGGTGTGGCCATGACCTACACCGGCGGCGGTTCCATATCAGAGGGGATGCCCAACTTGGATGGCACTCAAACGGTTGGCAGGCTGGTACCGGTTTTCAAAGAGCTGGGTCTTGCCCCGTGGATCATTATCATCATGTTGGTGGTTGTTCTTGTAGCCCACATCTTCCTCAATTACACCAAACACGGCCGTTACCTCTATGTGGTCGGTGGCAATATCGAAGCTGCCCGCCTTTCCGGTATCCCGGTTGATAAATATCGCACCCTGGCATACATATTGGCCGCTTTTATGTCTGGTTTGGGCGGCATAATGTTGGCTGCCAAAGTAGGTTCCAGCCAGATCAATGCCGGCGCTGGTTACCTAATGCCCGCCGTCGCGGCTGCCTACATCGGTTTCAGCGTGGGTGGTTCAGGCAAGCCCAATGCCATCGGTACCCTCACTGGTGCCATCCTTATGGGTGTGCTCGATAACGGCCTGGTGATGATGTCGGTTCCCTATTACAGCATCAACATTTTCAAGGGCGCGGTTCTTGCCATTGCCTTGGCTACCACCTACTTCAAGAAAAAGTAAATAAACCCCCTTTCAGAGGTATTTCTTATGGCTAACTTTGACAAGTATTTTTTAATGAAACCGGCGGATGTGATCGAATACGCCAAAACCAAACTGGATATGTTTGACAAAAATGCCGACCTGCAATGCACCGAGATCGGCGATGGCAACATCAATTACATCTTCAAAGTATCTGACCCAAAAAGCAACAAGTCGGTCGTTATTAAACAGGCTGGCGTAACCGCCCGAATTTCCGAAGATTTCGTCCTCTCCACCGACCGCAACCGAATTGAGTCCGAGATCCTCATCCTGGAGCACAAACTTGCTCCCGGGTTGGTTCCGTTGATCTACAAATATGATGAAGTGATGTCTTGCTGCGCGATGGAAGACCTTTCCGACCATGTCATCATGCGTACCGCATTGCTGCGTGGCGAGACCTTTCCGCTGTTCGCCGACCACATCTCCACTTTTATGGTAAACACCTTGCTTAACACCACCGATGTGGTGATGGAGCATAAAGCCAAAAAAGATATGGTCAAAAAGTACATCAACCCAGAGCTGTGCGAGATCACTGAAGATCTTGTTTACACTGAGCCTTTCAACGATTATAAAGGCCGCAACGATGTGACCCCCGCCAACCTGGAATGGGTCAAGCAAAATGTCTATGGCGATGCCGCCTTGCGCCTTGAAGCTGCCAAACTCAAGTTCGAGTTCCTTACCAACGCCCAGGCGCTCATCCATGGCGACCTGCATACCGGTTCCATTTTCATCAAACAAGATTCCACCAAGGTGATCGACCCTGAGTTCGCCTTCTATGGCCCCATCGGCTATGATACCGGCAACATAGTTGCCAACCTG
>SXKT01000057.1 GCA_005778035.1 Chloroflexota bacterium | reverse complement strand
CCGGTTTGGGCTATCTGCTGTCCGCATGATATATCCTCACCCAATTGTTGGATCTGCATTTCTTGCAGGTGGGCAAACAAGGTGTATACCGATTCACCCTCTCCGGCCGCGAATACCACTCCCAGTTCAGCGGGGATCTGGTGAGGCAGGCTCTCCAGGATGATCGCGTTTCCATAAGGGGGACGGTCATTTACCAAACCCGCCACATTACCATCAAAAACCGCCGTCACACCTGTCCCGGTGAACAACGCGCCCTCTCGGGTGTAATACCCAAGGTCCAATCCATGGTGGCCTTCATCCGAATACTCGCCGCTTTCCAATTGCCGTGGCGGCAAATAAGTTTGGGTAATGATTTGGCTCAGGTCTTCTAACGGTTGAACTTGCAAGGGGGAACACATTTTTTGCTCTAATACCGTTGGGGTAGTACTTGCCTCAACAGAAGGTGCGTTGGCCTGCACAGGAACGGTATTTGTTGGCCCTGAGGATTGGTTAACCTTTTGGGTTGGTACGTTGGGTTTGCATCCCGCCAAAATGGCACAAACCAGCATCAAAAACAGAACGCGCTGCCTAATCAATTGAGAAATCGATCTCCATTCGATCCGATTCACAGACATCAGGGTAAAACAGGCGCGCATGCAGTTTGAATTGCCCGCTTTTTTGCCCGCCTCGCAAATGCATCGTTAGCACATTCTTCTTCATGATCGGTTCAATGATATTCGCCGAGGAAACCTCGTTTCCATCGAGATCCATCACTGCCATGTCGATGTACGGCCTTTGCTGGAACGGGGTAATTTCAATGTACAAACGAAATCGTTTCGGACCGTCGTCCAATACTTGCTCCGGCCGAACCTCTACAAAGCGCATTTCCGCTGGTGGCAAAGGCACATTGCCATCTTCTCCAGATTCCAGATCAGGAAAGAAAAAAATCGGGTCATCATTCATACCAAAATTATAACAAAGCCCCGGCTCTCGCCAGGGCTTTGAAGGAGTGCAATGATCCTTAGGAGGTTACCCGTTCTTGCGTTGGAATTCCGCCATAAACTCCGCAAGAGCCTTGGCCGATTCCAGTGGCAGTGCATTGTAAACCGAGGCGCGCATGCCACCGACCGATCGATGGCCCTTGAGCCCGATCATATTCAGCTTTTTGGCCTCTGAGGCAAATTGGTTTTCGAGCTCTTCCGAGGGCAGCCTAAAGGTGATATTCATTTTACTGCGGCTATCGGGCGCGGCATGTCCCTTATAAAAGCCACCACTGGCATCAATGGCCGAATAAACAACCGCGGCTTTTTCTTCGTTGCGTTTCTGTACCGCTGCCAAACCACCCAAACCCAAAGCCCACTTAAAGACCAAGCCAACCATATAGATTGAAAAACAGGGTGGAGTATTGTGCATGGAACCACCAGCAACTTGCACGTTGTAATCCAACATTGCGGGCAAATTGGCAGGTACTCGGGTCAACAGGTCGTCTCTAATGATGGCCACTACCACACCAGCGGGGCCGGCATTCTTTTGAGCACCAGCGTAGATCATGCCGTGCTTGGCAACATCCACCGGCCTGCTAATAAAGTCTGAGGATGAATCGCAAATGAGAGGAACACCAGACGGAGGAACCGGCTCGGCGTTGAACTCCACACCGTGGATCGTTTCGTTGGAACAATAGTACAAGTAAGCAGAATTGGCATCGAGAGATAAATCTTTTTGGCCAGGAACTCGATTAAAGTTGTCGGCTTCACCGGTATAGGCAACTTTGGAATCACCCAATTTTTTGGCTTCTTTCAAAGCACCTTTACTCCAGGCACCCGTAACGACATAATCGGCCGATTGTCCAGGCGCCCTGAAGTTCATTGGGATCATGGCAAATTGCAAGGTTGCTCCGCCCTGCAAGAATAGCACCTTGTAATTTTCGGGAATCCCCATTAACGTGCGTAAGTCAGCTTCCGCCTCGCCGATCACGGCCTCAAATTCTTTCGAACGGTGGCTGATTTCCATTACCGACATGCCGGTACCTCTAAAGTCAAGCAATTCTTTTTGCGCTTGTTCCAGCACTTGCATAGGCAGGATGGAAGGTCCGGCATTAAAGTTATGAGCTCTGTTCATTTTCAGGTTCTCCTTGTGAACTAGTGATTGGTTAACCGGTATGTTGGTTACAACATTACCAATTTATAACATCATCAAGAAAGGTACAAAGTGGAAATTATCATATCTTTCAGGTTATTATTGTGATTAATGTTCGTTGACAATTATATCCTCAAGAGTAAAATTTGTATGACAACTTTATTCTCTCTTTTGTAATTTGGCGCTCACCTTTTGCGCGCTGATTGAGTCAATTAAAATTAGGAGCCTGTATGAAGATCATTGTTTGTGATAAGACCGAAAGTGAAGCTATTGAAAAAATGCGTTCCGCTGGCTTGGATGTCGATGTACGCGACACAATCACACCTGAAGAGTTGCCTGATGTTTTGCCAGGTTACGATGGTATGGTCGTAAGAAGCCGAACAAAGGTTCGCCAAGCATTATTGGAAAAATGCCCCAATTTAAAATTGATCGTTCGTGGCGGCGTTGGCCTCGATACAATCGACGTTGAATTTGCCCGCTCCAAGGGAATTGCTGTCATGAACACCCCCTTGGCCAGCACCGATTCAGTGGCTGAATTAACCATTGGTCTGATGTTCGCATTGGCCCGCTCCATCGTCCAAGCTACAACCTCGATGAAAGCCGAAAAATGGGACAAGAAAAGTTTTGAAGGCGACGAGATCGGTGGCAAAACCTTGGGTGTTATTGGTCTTGGCAACATTGGCAAAGGCGTTGCTGCCCGTGCCAAAGCTTTGGGTATGACCGTGGTTGCATACGACCCTTACGCCAAAAATACCGGCGATACCAAAGTAGTCTCCAATTTGGATGAACTAATAAAAGTAGCTGACTACATCACCCTTCATATGCCCAAAACGTCAGAAACCGCGGGCATGATCGGCGCAGCCCAATTTGACATGATGAAAAATGGCGTGCGGATTGTAAACTGTGGCCGCGGCGGTATCGTCGATGAGGTCGCCTTGTCTGCAGCCTTAACCTCTGGCAAGGTAGCCGGTGCGGCATTAGATGTATTTGCCGAGGAGCCCCCAACGGATTGGAGCCTGGTCAAGTTGCCGAATGTGATCTGCTCCCCTCATATTGGCGCTTCGACCAAGGAAGGCCAAGGCCGCGTCGGCATGGAAGTAGCCGACATTGTGATCAATTTTTCCAAGAACCAATAGCCCGTTCAAACTTCAGGGCGAGCCAACATTTGGCTCGCCCTTTTGATTTCATATTAATGAGAGGCCTTAATGAAAATTTTTGACGATATTGGCGTTCAGATTCCGACAGTTTTTTTGCCCAACAAAGATATTAACCCAACCAAATGGGCTGTGATTGCTTGTGACCAATACACCAGTGAACCTGATTATTGGAACAAAGTTGAACAGATCGTGGGGGATCATCCTTCAACCCTGCGCCTTACCTTGCCAGAGATCCACCTCGAATCTCCCAATGAGCCTGAGATGATCCAGGCGATCCAGCAGAACATGCGAAATGTCCTTCAGGATGGAACTGTCGCCCCCCATGATGGCATGGTTTTGGTTCGTAGAACGGTTAATGGCAAAACCCGTACGGGTTTAATGTTGGCATTGGACCTTGAAAAATACGATTTCAATAAAGGTTCTTCCAGCCTCATCCGCGCCACCGAAGGTACCATTATTGAACGGCTGCCACCACGCATCAAGATCCGCGAAGGCGCGGCTCTCGAGTTCCCGCACATTTTGGTGCTCATCGACGACCCTGAGCATTCTGTGATTGAACCGGTATCAAAACAAGCCAGCGACGGCGACAAGCTGTATGATTTTGACCTGATGTTTAATAGCGGACATTTGGCCGGTTATAAGGTCGATCAACAAGCAGAAGCGGGCGTTATTGCCAGCCTTCGGAATTTGGCAGATCCCCAGGTGTTCTCCAAAAAATATGGCCTAACCAACCAACCAGTCCTCTTGTTCGCAATGGGAGATGGAAACCATTCGTTGGCAACTGCAAAAGCGATCTGGCAAAAAATTAAAGACCAGGTTGGGCCGAACCATCCTGCCCGTTATGCCTTGGTTGAAATTGAAAATGTTCATGATGACGCTCTGGAATTTGAACCGATCCATCGCGTAGTATTCAGCCTCAAGAAAGACTTTATGGCTGAACTATCCACCTTTTTTAGTGGGCAAATTGAATTATCGCAGGCAAATAGCGCGCAAGAAATGGAATCCCTCATCAACCAACGGGCAGATGGATCTCAAAAAGTTGGATGTGTCCAAAATGGCCAATTCATCATCGCCAAATTCACAAACCCCACAACCAACCTGGCCGTTGGCACACTCCAGCAATTCATCGATGCCTTCATGAAGGATTCTGGCGCTGAAAAATTGGACTATGTACATGGTGCCGAAGTTACAGTTCGGTTAGGGATGCAAACCAATAACATTGGCTTGTTATTGCCCGGAATGCATAAATCTGACCTGTTTAAAACAGTAATTGTTGACGGAGCGCTCCCTCGCAAAACCTTCTCTATGGGAGAAGCCCACGAAAAACGGTTTTACATGGAGTCGCGCAAGATCGCCTAATTTAAATGGAAGCCATCAAAGAATCCGCTCGATTTAATTTTTTTGATGGCTTCTATCGCCATAACGATATCCTTCGCCAAAGGGGCTTCGAAAACAACCTCTTCATTGGTAGATGGATGCGCGAATCGGATGGTGCTGGCATGCAAGGCAGCACGGTTGATCAATGAGGACCGAACATCGCCATAAAGCGGATCACCCAAAATTGGAAATCCTTTGGCGTAAAGATGAACCCTGATCTGATGTGTTCTGCCTGTGCGCGGTTCTGCCGCAACCAATGCATGGCCATTAAATCGTTCAAGGATCCTCATCACCGTTTCGGCAGATATTCCCTTGGCGTTATCTACCACGGTCCGATGTTTCTTTCCAACCCCAACCCGTAACCGGTGTCTGGCAGTCGTAACTTCCCACCCAGGCTCTCCTACAACAACAGCCAAATACTGCTTTTGAACCAAATGCTTTTCGAATTGTATCGACAAGCTTCGATGTGCATTGGGGTTTCTGGCAAAAACCATGATTCCGCTGGTATCTTTGTCCAATCGGTGAACCACCATCGCTTCTGGCCAGGTTTGCCGGACCAAATCTATCAGGCTCGGCGCACTAGGTTCCCAACCTTCCACAAGGACACTCAGTCTGGAAGGTTTGTTCAGCAGAATTATGTCCTCATCCAAATAACATACGTCAAATTTCAAATCAGTTGGCATCATCCTACAATTCTAAACTTAAATAATTTCAGGAGGGTATTTTAGATTGACAAAGGATTGGATATAATGGTAAACCGAGGAAATAAGGAAAATGCCGAACCAGAAACACATTCTTTTAATTGATGATGATATCAAGTTTTCTATTGGTATGGTCGCGATACTAAAACGGGAAGGGTACAAAGTAACCAACTCCCGTAATGGCACCGAAGGCTTGGAGAGTATTCGTACCCAAAAACCCGATTTGATCTTGTGTGATGTAATGATGCCAGTACCGGATGGTATGGAAGTAAAAGCCGAAATAAACAAAGATGAGCAGTTAAAAAACATTCCGTTCATGTTCATCTCTGCCAAGACTTCCCAAACAGACAAGGACCGTGCCAGGTTGCTTGGAGTAACCGATTACATCCTCAAACCATTTGTTGTGAGCGAAGTTCTTGAAAAAGTGAACGGGATCTTGGGCCAAGATGAATCATCGTTCGCGGCATAATGCCGATCATACTGTTTTTGAGGCATCAATCCAGGAAGGATCCTATCTGGCCTCCATTTTGGAATCGATGCCTGACATTATGTTCATCAAAAACCTTGATGGAATCTATCTACATTGCAATCAACCCCTCGCCGAATTATTGGGAAAACCAATCGACCAGATCATCGGCGGCAACGATATAGACCTCTTCGGGAGAGATAGAGCCTCCATCTTCAGGCAGGAAGATCTGGAAGTCATCCGTACAGGGGAGCAAAGGAAGAATATAGACTGGAATTTGGCTGGCGATAACAAGAATATATTGTTAGAAACTCTTAAAGCCCCTTACTTGGATAACGAAGGGAAAATTAGCGGAATTATCGGGATCAGCCGCGACATTACTGAGCGCCACAATACTCAATTGATAATTAATGAACAAGACGCTGAAATTGAAAATTTTTTCCAGATCCTGAATGACCCATTATTAATTACGGACCCAACGGGTAGCATCATTAAATCTAACCTTGCCTGGGAACGTACTTTCGATTCAAAAATCGGAGATCAATTCTCCTCATATATTCATCCAGAAGAGCGTCAAATCATCATTGACCAACTGGCTGAATTGACGAATGAACGGGCTAACGTTGATTTCACTTGCCGCATGCGCTCTGCCAACGGGAAATGGCTGACCTTCGAATGGCGTTGCCATCACTTCAATCAAAGGCTTTACATTGCGGCCAGAAACATCACCACCAAAATTCGTGATGAGAAGATCAAAACCGAGCAAGAGCAATTGTTGCTGTTTCGTCAGCGTTTTGAAGATACACTCACTTCAATTTCGACCAAATTAATCAACATGCCGGTAGAAAAGATTGACGCAGCCATCAACGACGTGCTTGCCCAAATTGGCAATCTTATCGACGTCGATCGAAGTTATGTGTTCATCTTTGACCTTTCCGCGGAAACGATGACCAACACCCACGAATGGACCGCAGATGGGATCTTGCCGGAAAAAGAGAACCTTGCCGGCCTACCTTTATCCATTTTCCCATGGTGGATCAAAAATTTATCAAAGCTAGAAGTGATCAATGTGCCGATCGTTTCCAACCTCCCAGATGAAGCCTCTACCGAGCGGGAAATTCTGGAAATGCAAAATATCCAATCGGTGCTGGTGCTACCATTGATCTCCGATAATGACCTGATCGGCTTTTTAGGATTTGACAGCGTAAAAGAACAACGAACCTGGTCGAATGATTCGATCATCTTGCTCCGTATGGTGAGCGATATTATTTCCAACGCATACATGCGTTTCAAATATCAGCACGATCTTGCTCAAAGTGAGCGTCGAAAAGGGGCGCTATTAACCGCCGTCCCCGATATGATCCTTCGGATTGCGCGTGACGGTACACTTTTAGATATCCAATATGCCGCCGACCCAGCATTTAACAAGGAGGTGGATGTAATTAACCCCGTTTCTTTGCAAAATTTGGTCGCGGAAAATCAGCAAGCAGAAGTTCTGATGGGTATCACCGTCGCGTTGGAATCGCGGACACTTCAGACCGTTGAATTTAAGTTTGAGGTGAACAATTCAAGCCGGGTGCTTGAAGCCAGATTTCAGGCGAGTGGCACAAACGAAGTGACCGCGATCATCCGCGATGTCAGTGAAAGAGCGCGATTAGAAATGATCAAATCTGATTTCATCAACAAAGCCACCCATGAACTGCGTACACCGCTTGCTACAATGATGCTAATGTCCAACCTAATGGATGGCTCTGATTCTCCCGAAGAGCGATCTGAGTACTGGGAAATTCTGAAGAGTGAGCTGGACAGGGAAAAAACCCTTGTGGATGACATATTAACCGCCGGAAAGTTGGAAAGCCCCCAAACAAAATTGTTGTTACGGGAATTTGACCTTAAAGAAATGTTTTCCAATTTCTTCACCAAGTTTCAGATCGTTGCCAACGAAAAAGGAATAGACCTGCAAACCAAGTATTATCGTGACCCTTCCTTGCCATCAGACATGTTTCGTAGCGATGAAAATGTACTGAACCAAATTTTTGCTAATCTTGCTGGCAACGCCATTAAATTCACCGAACCCAAAGGCAATATCTTGCTGGCCCTTAAGTTATTACCATCCGAAATTGAGTTCACCATAGAAGACAATGGCATTGGCATTCCCGCTGAAGATGTACCCTTCCTTTTTTCCAGGTTTTTTCGCGGGGCCAACGCAATTAATTTGGAGATCCAAGGCACAGGTATCGGCCTGTTCATTGTTCGGTCATTGATAGAAAAACTGGGCGGTACCATCGATATTGCTACCAAACTTGGGCAAGGCACCAAATTCATCGTCAAATTACCAAATGCCCCATTGAACCCTTGACCTTAACCTTACGTCATCGTTTATAGTTCGGCTATGATAACGGTTGTACAATTGGCCAGGCTGACCGGCCTAAGCCGGCGAACCATTCGTTTTTACCACTCCATCGGCTTGTTGGTACCGGATGAGATCGGAAAAAATGGGTACCGCTACTATGGCGATCATTCCCTTTTGCGCGTGCAACAAATACTCTTGTTCAAGCAAGCCGGTTTGCCACTCCAAAAAATTTCCGCCATCCTCAATGATCCCTTATTCGATGCTTCTTTGGCATTATTGGAACACAAACGCTACTGCGATCATCAGATTCAGAAATTTCAGAACCTCATCAAAACAATCGATTACACATTGGAACATCTGCAAAGGGAATCAAATATGAATACAGAAAATTTATTCCATGGTTTTTCTCCCGAACAAGAAGAGGCTTATGCTCAGGAAGCCGAAAAATTATATGACCCCCAAACTGTTCGCGAATCCAACCGAAAATGGCGGGAATATGGAAAAAATCGGCAGCAAGAGATCTTGCGCGAAGGCGGCAGGATCTATCAGGAATTGGCTTTATTGGTAGAGGATGATCCTGGTTCCCAGCCTGTACAAAAATTGATCCAACAATGGCGTGACCATATGGCGTATTTTTGGGTGCCAACTACCGATCAACTTCTGGGATTAGGGCAACTTTATAACCAGGATGAGCGTTTTAAACGCAATTTTGACGCAATTCATCCTGCTTTGGCCTCATTTATTTTAAAAGCAATTGAGGTCTACGTTGGAGTCCAACCATCCTAATAGCTCAAAAGTGATCAGGCAATGATTTCTGGGAGCTGGCCCAAGCGCTGAATATGATAGGTTACAGGCAAAGGTGGTACCGCATTCGCAGGGTTATACCAACACGTATCAATTCCAAAATTTATTCCACCTTGAATATCTGAACTGATGCTGTCGCCGATGACCAGCATTTTGTCTTTTTCCGGTTTGCCTGCCATCTTCCATGCAAGTTCAAAAAACGCGACCGATGGTTTGGAAACACCAGCCTCCTCTGATATGATCACCGCCGAAAATAGTGATCCAAGCCCTGATTTTTGGATTCGGGGAGTTTGCACAGCACTAAGCCCGTTCGTGACCAAAATCAGGGTATGGTCTTGCCTAAATCGTTGCAATATTTCCCAAGCTCCATCGATAAATTGGACTCCTTTAGAAAGATTCACCAGGTATTCTAATGCCAGTTTTTCTGATGAGATGGATATCTTGAACTCTTGGCAAAAAATCTCAAACCTTCGGAATTTGACCTGGTCACTTGTCAGGCTGTGGTCCTCCAGTTGTTTCCACACAGACCTGTTGATCTCGTTATATCGGTCAAAAATCGATTGGGTAAATGGCAAGCCATTGTCCGTCATCAACTGCCGAAATGCCTGGTCTTCGGCGATTCCAAAATCCAATAGGGTGTCATCCAGGTCAAACAGTAAAGTGGTGTATTTTTTCAATTCTTGTCCTTATTTGGTACCATACTCATGGCGTACTCGGCCATGGCAGTGATTGTCAGGCTTGGGTTCACCCCAGGGTTGGCTGGCATGGTCGAGCCATCGATGATGAACAAACCTGGATAATTGTGGATCTCAAATTTTTGCGAGATCACAGACTCTGCGGCTGAGTTTCCAATTGGCGCCCCTCCCAAAATATGGGCAGTTGTAGGTAGGTTGAGTAAATTTTCTCCCATAGAGCCCAGCGGCACGCCACCGATCTTTTGGGCAAAAGCCCGTGCTACCGCGTGCGAGCCTTTTACCTGGGCGTGGATCTTGTGTCCGGCAACCTCGCGTGATACCAATCCACGCCGCCACAACGTCAACCAGTTTCGGCCGATCCGAAAATTCATCCGATTATCGGCATGTTGCATAATGAGCAAGATCGTTACCTTTTTTGCCCACCCAGGCAAAACAAACGCCCGCATCGCATCTGCCGGATGGCGGATTAACCAGCGTAAACTGTGGAACATCCGGGTAGCGATTCCGGCTTCCAAATCCACCAAGGGCGCACTGATCATCCGCATCAGGTCAGACCCTGCCGGATACCGCACCGGTTCAACCCTGGTCACATCATCGGTGTCAATGATCGAACTGATCGATACCCCTTCCGAGTAATTGATTGAATCGTTTTTGGCGAGGCCACCCAATAATGCCTCACTATTGGTTCGAACCGAATCACCCAGGCGGCCAGAGAGGTTGGGCAAGCTTTTTTGGATATCTCGCAGTGAAAGCAACAGTTTGATCGTACCCATTACCCCCGCGGAAAAAATTACCTTGGCCGCCTCCACCTGTCCGGAAGAGAAGCCACCCGTAGAGCTACGGTACCAAATTTGGTAATTGCCTGTTGGCAGGGGGATCACATTCTCAACCACGTTTTCTGTTAGGACCTGTAACCCCTTTTGTTCTGCAAGGTACAAATAATTTTTGGGCAATGTGTTCTTGGCATTGTGGCGGCAACCAACCATGCATCCACCACAAAAAGTACACCCCGCCCGTGCCGGCCCAGCGCCGTCAAAGTAGGGGTCATCTACCTGTACAGCGGGGGTACCGAACCATGCCCCTACCATAGTAGCCCGATAGCTTTCTGGCTTTCCTGCTTCCTGTGCTATCTGGTGCAACACTTCATCCGCAGGGTACATGCGGGGGTTTTGGGCGGCACCCAACATTTTGCGGGCAGTTTCGTAATAGGGCGCCAACACCTTTCCCCATGGGATCGGTGTATTCCATGCCTCTGTTGCAAACGAAGCATCCGACGGCTTCTCGAGTACATTTGCATACCCAAGGCTTCCGCCCCCGTAACCGCTTCCGTGCAACACCATCAACCCATTCAGAACGGTGATTTGCAGAATTCCAAAACAGCGGATCAGCGGCAGCCAAAGGTATTTCCAAAATTGCATGTTGGTGGCCGCAAATTCGCTATCGGCATACCGTTTACCTTTTTCGATCAAAAGGACACGGTAACCTTTTTCCACAAGGCGCAATGCGCTCACACTGCCCCCAAAACCGGAGCCTATGATCACATAATCAAAATGTCCTGATGAATCTGTTACTTGTGGCTTTTTTGCTGTTTCCATAACCCGTAATTTGCGTTGATCTGATCAATGTGGGCATAAATATGGTTGGCATACGTATCCAGCCATTTTTCAAACGTATAAGCGACGGTATATTCCGGATGGACCGCGGTATGCATGGAGGAAGGGTCGATTGTCTTTAGCCACGCGCTGGTGAATTTACGCACCCATTTTAATGCCTGTAGAGCCAAGCCCGTATCCGATTTCGAGTAAGCCAATTGGCTTACCCACAAATCCTGGTCATACGCCATCAATGTTCGGCCAGGTTCCGCCGCAAGAATGCGTGCCCGTAGCATGGCATTCGTCTCAGAATCGACCAAATGGACGATGATTTCCCGAATGCTCCACTCGTTTTCTGCTGGTTTAAAATCCCAAGCTTTCTGTGGGATCACTGTTAGGCATTTTTGCAAGCGCGAGTAGCCCTTGGCATATTTTTTTACCGCATCTTTGTATACAGCATCATCCATTTTTTTGGTCCTTTATTTTTGGTTTAGTTTACAGCCTCTCCACTGTCAGCGCAACTGCTTCTCCCCCGCCAAGGCACAGGCAGGCTAATCCTTTACTGCCACCCGTTTTGTTCAGGGCGTGTAATAAGGTCACCAAAACCCTCGTTCCACTTGCCCCCAACGGATGCCCTAAAGCAATTGCCCCGCCATAAATGTTTACTTTGGACCAATCCCAGCCGCTATCTGCCAGGGCTTTTCCATTTGCCAATGTTTGGGCAGCAAAAGCCTCGTTCAGCTCAATTAGGTCCAGGTCCGCCATCTTCCATCCAGACTTTTGTAATACTTTTGGTATTGCCAAAGAGGGGGCATCAAATAAAAACCGCGGCTCAACGGCTGCCTGAGCAAATGCCACAATGCGCGCCATAGGTTTTATGCCCATTTCCTTGGCCCACCTCTCGCTGCTAATAACACACGCCGCCGCCCCGTCGCTCATGGGGGATGAATTGCCTGCCGTTACCACACCCTGCGCTTCGAATGCCGGTTTCAATTTCTCCAGGGCTTCAATCGTAATCCCATCCCTTGGCGATTCATCCTGGCTAACGGTAGTGGAATTCCCCTTTTTATCGGCCAAAGGTACCGGAACGATCTCCATCAAAAAGCTGCCGGCTGCTCTGGCTGCCAACGCTTTTTGATGACTTGCCAAAGCATATTCGTCCATTTCGGATCGGGAGATCGCATACTTTTTTGCGATCAATTCCGCCGCGTTCCCCATGCCCCAATTCTCAAACGGGTCCCATAACCCATCTGCCAACAAGCTATCCACCAATTTGGTATGTCCAAAGCGCAGCTCGCCATTACGGCCATGCATCAAGTAAGGCGCCCCCGACATGGACTCCATCCCGCCAGCAACAAATAACTGCCCTTCTCCCGCCAAAATAGATGTCGTTGCCAATGAGATACTTTTAAGACCGGACCCGCACACTTTGTTGATCGTGAGCGAACCAACCTGGCTTGGGATCCCCGCCGCGATAGCCACTTGGCGGGCAGGTGCTTGCCCCAACCCTGCGGAGACAACATTCCCAATGATCACTTCATCGATCTGGGGTAGCAGCTCGGAAGGGATGCCCTTGAGTGCTTGCCTTACCGCTTGCGCTCCCAGATCTACCGCTCCCAAGGATGCCAAACTTCCTTGGAATTTCCCTATCGGGGTTCGTTTCGCGGAGATCACAACCGGCACATAATTGGATTTATCGATCATTCTGCCCTTTCCTTTCCAACCACTTGAGTGCTTCTTTTTTGCTTAATGGGTTTAACGGGGTGCTATTAACAAACTCGATCACTGCTGTTGGGTCTGACTTGGATAATTCTCTCAAAGACCAACCAATAGCCTTGTTGATAAAAAATTCCTTTGAACCCAAATTCTCTTCGATCACAGCAAAAAGCAATTGAATATTGGTCTGTTTCTTGTAACCCAACTGGTGCAATAACACCGTCCGCCTTAGCCACATGTTCGATGAAGACCGCCATATTGGCAACACGCTTCCTGCAAGGTGCGGGTGGTGGCGAAAATGGATGCCAACGGTGCCCCCAGCGATGCTATCAACAGTATCCCACCAACTTTTTTGGATGATCATATTTTCAATCGGTTCGATAAAATCCCCAGGAAGCATTTCTGCCATCCGGCGCAACAACCCTACCGCGAAATATTGGTATTCCCTGTGTGGCAGCTGCCACAATTCTTTTAGGATCTCAGGAAGCTCATTTACCGCGGGCAGTGAATGGCTGGCGAAAAATTTTCGATGGATCTCTGCCATCGCTGGAGACCTGATCCCCAAATACGAAAATTGGTTTCGCATATAGCTTTCCATTGGTTTTGCCAAAGATGGGTTGGCTTGTTGCTCCATCATGGGAACAAGATCGACCAAAAATGTATTCATACCATTGGCTCCATATTATTTATCTGGGGCTACATCATTGGGCATCGCAAATTGCATTTGCCAGCCATTACCGGGCTCGGCGGTTAACACAGAATTCGGCGTAACCAAGGCGATCCAAGTTTTTCCTGGCCGAAAAGCAACCGGCTCTTTATCATCCCCAACAAATTTGATCGGCCTTAGCAAACCCGTCTTTTGTTCCCACTCGCGGTTATTGGTATTCCAACGGATCTTGAACATTTGCCCATCACGAAACAGCACCGCGTACCCTTCATACCCACAACATAGGTCAACATCGTACTGGCCATGGCGAAACACCGCATAATTGGAGAACAGCACAACAATATTCTCAAAGGCGATCTGCCGCCCGGTCAGCCGGTCTTGGTCAGGATGCAATACACCAGTCCCATCAATTGAGTCGGTATATCGCAGGTAAGCCATTGAAAGCGGATCATATTGCCAACGTGACTTCGCGAATTTGTGGAAGACCACATCCAAAAACTGGGCAGGGACACCCCCTTCAGGTAATTGGGTAGAAAATAAATTGCCGGAATAATTTGGCGGTTGGGCAAGCGTGCTTTCGTTGGCAAGGCTTACCATTTCCTCGACCTCAAGCAAGGAAGTGTTGGGGGTATCTGCCCCTTCTTCACCGTAAATAATTCGGCATGGATTCAACCGTTCCAAGATCCCCTCTCCTGCGCTGGCGAACACAAGGCAGCTTCCAGGGAACAGTCTGTTAATGTCGTCGTAAGTCAACCGCCCCGAACGGATGGGGCCGACATACGTTTTTTGCGGAGCAATATCAGATGCCATCCTAACTGGCTCGCCTATCATTGTATTAATTCCCAAATCTGCGCCTTTTAAGCTATCACCACCCCAAACCAGTTGAAAGGTGCGGTTTTGGTTTTTCCATTGATCTGGGAACAGGTAGGACACTTGGTATGTTTCACCGGGCACCAACTTTTGCGTGTCAACCGCAAAGTATCCATTGCTATCGGAACTTGCCTTGCTGGCTGGCTTGCCATTGCCGGCACCAATTATGGTGATATTTACACCTCCAACACCCACCTCCCATGGATCTTGCGCGCCATTCTGGTCTTCATCCACCCAAACCCTGCCACTTAATGTTTGCGTTAACCCTCGCCGGGCGGTTAGGCTTGGCTCTGTCAGCAACGCATTGCTAATCACGGTAGCCCTCTTGGGCATATCACCATAAAATACAGCCAAAAAACGGGTGGTTCCTTCCCCAATAAACAGCTCGTAAACGTTTGGCGCAAAAGCCAGGCCTGCCTGCGGACGGGCAGTGACGGGGGAATTACTGATCGAAACCAAAACCGCTGGCCTCAACAAGCTTTCGGTGTCATCCACCAATTCTCCGGTAAGGGTATTCACCACACCCGGAAAAGGTTCAACATCTGGGCCAAAGGAGTAATTGGTTGGTGTAGGATGCAATACCATTAGCGGTATCGCGGTAGGCGAGGAGGTAATCTCAATAACTGGATGAGAGGTTGGAGTTTTATTAGGGAGATGCTGGGAAGAATTGTTGGTTGGGGTCTCGTATCTCTGGCCTGTACAACCTGTAGCCAGAAACAGCAACAACAACGAAAGTACGGGCAACGCCTTCATACTTCTATTATACGAACGCGTCACCCGTACCCATATTTTATTTCCTTATAAGTTATTTTGTTCCGGCAGGTGCTACAAATCGCAGCAGCCAATTTCCTTCCAGTTTGTCTTCTATGTAAGAGTATGGTGTAAATATATGGATCCAGCTTTGGCCAAGGCCAAGCGGGAACGGATTCCCGTTCACATCCTCAAACCGCATCGGCCGGCGTTTGCCGGTTTGCTTTTCATAATCGCCATTCAGGGTTGTCCAAACCGCGTCATATCGCTGGCCATCCCTAAAAATTACCGCCTTGCCCCGTTGGCCGGCGCCGATGTTCACATCTATGATATATGGGTTGATCACCGTATGTTCAGCATAAATCACAATCACGTTGGCATAAGCCAACTGGCCGCCAGTCAATTTGTCGGTCATCGGCCTAAATTTGCCACTGCCATCGGCAAAGTCCTCAAATTTCAAGTATTTCAGCGATTCCGTATCGTAAACCCATTGCCCCTGGTTCAGGTAACTGTAAAAAATATCCATTTTGGCAGCCGGCTTGCCGCCTACGGGCGGTTCTTGCGAGAAAACATTGCCAGCGTAGTTAAAGGCATCTCCCTGCCGAAAGTTGGTTTTGGCAAGTTCTTGAAGTTTGGAGACATCCAGCATGGCGCTGTTAATATCGTCTTCATCGCTGCCAAATACCATTGAGCAACCACGCAATCTGTCTCTGATCTCAACGGTGGCTCCCGCATACACAAGGCAAGAGCTATTGAAAAAGTCTCGCACGTACGCATACGGCAAACGCCCAGACCTGATCGGGCCAACCATGGCTGTGCCAGAGCCGGCACCTTGCGATGGGGTGTTGCCAGCAGTTTGGGTCGATTCCGGCATTTTGGTTACGTCTGGCTGAGATTCAGGCAGGCTTGCTCGCGGGTAATCGCCATAAAAAACGGTCAGGAAGCGCGTCATCCCTTCTGAAATATATAACTCAAAAACCCATGAAGCAAAAGACAAACCTGCCTGTGGCCTTGCGGAAGGAGGGAAATTGGTGATGGAGATGAGCACCGCAGGTAACCCCAGGCTGGCGGGGTCCACTACATGCGACCCAGTGAGCGGGTTAATTCCGGACGGAAAACTTGAAATTTCTGGACCGTAGCGAAAGGGGGTTGGGCTGGCGGTTGGAGCTGGCTCGTTGGTGGCGGTAGGATTAGGGATAATTTTGGTTGCTGTTGGGATGGCAGTCTTCGTCGAGGTTGCAACCACTGCAGATTTTGCACGCGCCAACGTGGTTTGTCCGGTTGGCAATTTACAACCACTCAACATGATCGCCAACACCATCATAAGTGCGGCTACTTTTCTCATAATTTAATTCTCCAATGCAACTTTCTTGATCCGTTGGTAAGTATCAACCAAATCCTCCGGCAGCACCCTAACTTCGCCAATGGTGGTCATATAATTTGTGTCACCGTTCCAACGGGGAACAATATGAAAATGCAAATGGCCAGGAACGCCCGCCCCGGCGGCAGCGCCGATATTCGCGCCGATATTGAATCCTTCTGGTCGGTAAACCTTTTTTAAAACCTGTGTATATCGGGTGATCATTGCCATCGCTTCCGCGCCGGTTTCATGATCTAACGAACCGAGCTCCGCAGTATGGGAAATTGGCGCGATCATCACATGCCCGCTGGTGTATGGGAATTTGTTGAGGATCACAAAACAGCGTTCACCCCGCTCTACGATCAGGTTTTCTGCAGAATCAGAAAGTTTCAACGCCTCGCAGAACACACAGCCTGCCGTCATAGGAGTATTTCCACTGATGTACTTCATCCTCCAAGAGGCCCATAATCGCTTCATTTTGCCAAGTTCCTCGCATTTTTTAAAGGTGGTAATGTAAAATCAAGTTTACGCAAATTTATTGTAACGTAACAATTCACCGCCCATAGAGGTACATTGGTCATATATGCTTTTTGATGAGAGGTTTGAACAACATACAATTACCGTAACGGTGTTTACCCGATATATCAAAGCCATTTTGGAAAATGAGCCAGGCTTGAATAACGCCTGGGTGGAAGGCGAGGTATCCAACGTGACCCGTGCCACATCGGGGCATGTGTACTTTACTGTCAAAGACCAAGGAGCCTCACTTTCTTGCGTGATGTGGCGAAACAACGCCCAGAAATTAAAAGGCGCCGAACTGCGTGAAGGCGTTTCAATTCAGGTTCATGGCAACATTAGCGTTTACGAGCCAACGGGCAAGTACCAATTGGTTGTCGACCAAATTAAAACCACCGGCGAGGGCTCGCTTTATGCCGAATTCGCCCGCCTGAAAGACAAGCTGGATAAGGAAGGCCTGTTCGATCCCAGCCAAAAACGGGCACTTCCTCTTTTCCCCTTGAATATTGGTGTGGTAACCTCCGAAACCGGAGCAGCCTATCAGGATATTCTGAATACGTTGCGCCGCAGGATGCCAATGGCCACCATCCTCCTCTCTCACGCTACTGTGCAAGGGATTGACGCACCTGCATCGATCATGCGCGCCCTGCAGGCATTGGATAACCAACCGGATGTGGATGTGATCATCCTTGCCCGCGGAGGCGGTTCAATGGAAGACCTGTGGTGTTTCAATGATGAGAATGTTGTCCGGTCCGTCACCGCTACCCGCTGCCCGGTCATTACCGGCGTTGGCCACGAGATCGACTTCACTTTGGCAGATTTTGCCGCGGATATGCGCGCGCCTACACCAACCGCCGCCGCGGAAATGGCCAGCCCGATCACGATCGAGCAATTGAAGGACACTGTTGCAGGCTTGAGCCAAACCCTGATTGAAAATGCTGCGTATGCAATAGAGGACAAACTCAAAACCTTGTCCACAATGCAACAAAGGTTGGCGCTAATGGCCCCCCATAAGCAAGTGAATACCAGCTGGCAAAAATTGGATGACCTCTCTGGTCGCCTCTCCCGGGCTATGGGTCACCAAATGTCTATTCAACGCGCCACCTTGGATGGCCTTCACAAGCGACTCCTCGCTCACCATCCATCTTTGATACTCAAAAGAGGGTTTTCAATTGTACAGCGCGCCAATGATGGTAAAGTTGTAAAATTGGTTGAGGATGTTGAGGTAGGCAGCAAACTGACCGTGATGGTTTCAGATGGCCGGTTTGGTTCTACCGTAGAAAAATTAGGATAATGGAGAAGGCATGGATAAAGTAGACATCGCCAAACTTACATACGAACAAGCGTTCACTGCTCTTGAGCAGATCGTTGCCAAATTGGAATCCGAGGACCAATCTCTCGAAGAGATGTTATCTCTCTCTGAAGATGGACAAAAATTGGCCGAGCATTGTTCTGCTTTGCTGGAAAAAGCCCAGTTGCGGATCCAAAAGATCGAGCCCGCCAAATAACCCGGGAACCTTATGTTCATCAAATCCATTCTCGACAACCATTCACTAATAACGGCCATACTGGCCTGGTTCATAGCCCAAATACTGAAACCACCGGTAGAATACCTGCGAAAAGGCACATGGAATTGGGGGTATTTGCTAAGCGCGGGTGGCATGCCCAGTTCTCACAGCGCGCTGATGGTAGGCGCTGCGCTTGGTATTGGCTTGCACGACGGTTTTAACAGCCCGGTTTTTACGATCGCCATCGCCATCACCATGATCGTAGTCTACGATGCGGCTGGCGTCCGCAGGGAGGCTGGCCGGCATGCAGAAAAGATCAATATTTTGATCAACGAATTGCTCAGTGGCCACCCAATTTCTGATAAAGAATTGCGTGAGGTGATCGGCCACACCCCGTTAGAAGTTCTCGGTGGAGTTATTCTGGGGATTGTGGTTAGTTTTCTTTACTGGTGGAAGATGGGATAGGGGTGTTAGGAAGCAGATTTGCGATTGAGTTTGCCCATCGCATATTCGGCAAACACACGCGCTTCGGGAACCCTGGCAACCGTCACACCCATCAAATAGACCGCGATCCCCAATACGATCGCCACGATCAACTGAAACACCTTATCAGTTCCTTGCGACATCACAAGCCAGCCAAAGATAGCCAAACCCATTGCAGCCGATACAACCGAAAATTGAACCATACCTACCATCAAGCTTTTTAGATCAAAAACACCCAGGCGCTTTCGAACCCACACCAGCAACACGATCGATTCGATGGCAGTTGCCAACGAATTTGCCAATGCCAAGCCACCCAAGGGGATTAGCCCCCACTCCCTGAACCAGCCAGAAAAAATAAAACTAAACAGCACATTTAACCCCATAGCCAAAACGCCGATGGCAACCGGTGTTTTTGTATCGTGTAATGCATAAAACGCACGTGATAAGATCTCGACCAGGGCATGGCCAACCAAGCCGACTGTAAACCATAAGATTGCCCAAGAAACGAGTTGCGTGGATTGTTCATTGAATTGGCCGCGCTGAAATAGCAAAATGGTGATCGGTTCCCGTAACAAGATCAACCCTACCGCAGCCGGCAACGAGAGTAAAAGCACCCCCCGCAAAGTTGAAACCAAAGAAACCATCATGGCCGACTTCTGGCCTTTGGCAACCTGTGCCGAAAAGGTCGGTAACGCTGCGGTTGCAATTGCTTGTGCAATGACAAATAAAGGCATGGTCATTACCATGCGCCCAATGTTGATCGCTGATAAACTGCCCGGTTCCAGCCCGGCGGCGATCATGGTATTTACCAAAAAATTAACCTGTACTGCCCCTACGCCAAGCAAGCGAGGACCAACCAGCGATAACACCTTCATCACAGATGGCTCCCACAAGCCTTTAAACGGCGAAAAAACAAATCGCTCGATTCTCAGCAAAACTGGCAATTGAATGCCCAGGTGCAAAATGGCACCAAGCACGTATCCCCATGCCAACCCATAGATACCCATCGATGGTACGAAGAAGACGAGCCCAATGATCCAGCCCGCCCAATTAACCACTGGCGCCAAGGATGGCACCAGGAATTTTTGGTGCGTATTCAATACACCCATCACAATGCCGCTGATTCCAAACACGGTTGGCGCGATCATGATCACGCGCAACAATGAAATGCTCAGCTGCTTGGTGGCTTCATCCAAGGATGGATCGAACGCATACAAGATCGAATTGACAATGCCCGGTGCAAACACCACAGTGATCACTGAAGCCAACCCCAGGATGATCAAGATCAGGCTCGTGATCGCAGAAAACAAGCCAAAAGCACGGCGTGGTTCATCCTTGTGCAAGGTTTCTGTGAATATGGGGATAAAAGCAGAAGCAAGCGCACCACCAGCAAGCAAATTAAACAAAAGATCAGGGATCGTTACCGCAGCGTAAAAAGCATCCAACTCTTTGCCGGTTCCAAATGTATTCGATACCATCACCTGCCTGATCAACCCGGTAATGTTGCTGAGGATATATGCAAACATCACGGTTCCGGCGGCGCGGGCAATTTGGTTGGAATTTGTTTGGGTAGGTTCTTGCATACGAAATGATTATACCTGCAGCGATTGTGGCAACCATTTCACCAATGTTGATACAATACGAAAAACATGAAATCGCTCCGATCATACTGCGCGTCTATTCAACCACCCAAGACCATTGCGGTAATTGCTTCCCTGGCCGTATTGATCCTTTCGGCATGCTCAGTTAACACCCCATTCACTTCCGTCTCGGTGTCACCT
>SXKT01000056.1 GCA_005778035.1 Chloroflexota bacterium | reverse complement strand
TTTATTCCTCAAACCCGGTTTGGTAAAGCTGGCAATAGGTTCCACCCTGCTCCATTAATTGGCTGTGTGTGCCTTGCTCTACCACTTTTCCGTTTTCCAATACAACTATTGAATCAGCATGGGTTATGGTTGAAAGTCGATGGGCAATTACAAAAGAAGTTCTGCCAGTAAATAAAACCTTTAACGCCTGTTGGATCAGCTGTTCAGTTTGCACATCTATGGAAGAAGTAGCCTCATCGAGGATCAGGATGCGAGGATTGGCCAGTAAGGCACGCGCCAATGAAATTAGTTGGCGTTGCCCAACGCTAAGCAATACACCCCCCTCTGCCACGTTAGAATCGTAACCATCTTTTAGCTCGGAGATAAAACCATGGGCGCCAACCGCTTGCGCTGCAGCAATTACTTGTTCTCGGTTGGCATCCAGGTTGCCAAACCGAATATTCTCTTCCACGCTGCCATTAAATAGAAATGGGTCTTGCAGCACGATGCCCAGGTGCGATCGCAAGGATGACTGGGTTAGCTGGCGCAGATCGTAGCCATCAATTTTTACAGCGCCAATCGTTGGGTCGTGAAATCGGGAGAGTAATTTGATGATGGTGGTTTTGCCAGCACCCGTTTTTCCAACAAAGGCAATGGTTGCCCCCGAAGGGACTTTCAGGTTGATGTGTTTTAAGATCGGCGTGGTCGGGTCATCGGGAAATGTGAAAGAGACATTTTCATACTGAACATTCCCTTCCATTTCCTTCAATTCGATCGCATCGGGCAAATCTTGAACCTCGATCTCGCTATCCAGCAAATGCAATATCCTTTCTCCACCCGCCATGGTCGATTGCAAACTGTCAATACGTTTGAAAAGGTCACGGATGGGTTCGAAAAAGCGATCGATGTACAGGATAAAAGCAACGAGTACCCCTGTACTAATGGTTTCTCCAAAGAGCCTTTGTCCACCAATCGTGACCACTACCGAAATGGCGATGGCACCAAGGATATCCACTACAGGGAAGTATATTGCGGCCACTTTGGCCGCATCGAGACCGGTTTGGAAATGGTACAAATTGGGATTTTGGCTGAAGAATGCATAGTTGGTGTTTTGCCTGCTAAAAGCCTGAACAACCCTTATGGCGTTGATGTTCTCGGCGAGCACTGAGTTGACCCAAGAAATTGCGGAACGTACCCGCCGATAATAAACTCTGGCGTAATTTCGGAAAATTATTGTTGCTATCACCATTAGCGGCAATACCGAGAAAGTAACAAGTGACAAGCGCCAATTCATACCCAGCATGGCGATCATAATACCCAGCAAGGTGAATATGTCTCGAAGCAATGCCAGAATGCCAAATGTAGTGAACTCACGCACAACTTCAACATCGTTAATGACGCGAGTAATCACCCTGCCAACGCTGTAGTGGTTGAAGAATCCGATGGATAGCCGCTGCAAGTGCTGAAAAAGGTCACGCCGAATGGTGTAAATAACAGTTTGGCCAACCACCGCCATTTGCATTACCCTTAAGTATGTGAACAACCAATGGGCTAACGAAGATAAGAAATAGAATCCCACCCAATAGAGCAACCGGTCTCTGTCGCCCACTTCCATACCCTCATCGATGGCCAATTTTACAAAGGTAGGACCGGCAACATTGGCAGCAATGGCCACACCCATATACGCAAGCGAAAGCAACACTTTCCAGCGCAACGGGTGGATGAATAAATACAGCCTGCCCGCCACTTCCGGATCGAATGGCTTGTCATATTGTTCTTCCGATTTAAGCACATAATCGGGCGGCCGTATGGTCATTCCAAACCTCCTTCCTCGAAGGTTGATTGCAACCCGGATGGTTGCAACCTTTCAGGTTGAATGCCGGATTGCGAACCGTTGGCTTCGGGTTGGGTTTCATTTCGATCCAATTGCAGGCTATAGATCTGTGAATATAAGCCTGAATGAGCAAGCAGGGAATCGTGGGTACCTTGTTCCACTATGCGCCCTTTTTCCATCACCAAAATCTGGTCGGCCTTTTTAACCGTACTAATTCGGTGGGCAATAACAAAAGTGGTACGTCCTTGCATTAACCGGTTTAGCGCTTGCTGTATCCGTTTTTCGGTCTTTGTATCTACGGCACTCAGGGAATCATCCAAAATTAATATTCTTGGATCGATCAGCAATGCCCTGGCAATGGCAACCCGCTGGCGTTGTCCGCCAGAAAGTGTCACGCCGCGTTCTCCAACCACTGTCTGGTATCCATTTGGCAGTTTAACAATAAAGTCGTGTGCTTGGGCAGCCTTTGCTGCAGCAATAACCTCCTCCTGGCTGGCATTGGGGCGGCCGTATCTGATATTTTCGAACACGGAATCAGAAAATAGCAGGGATGTTTGCAATACCATGCCAATTTTTTTTCGCAATTCAAAAAGGTCGTAATCGCGCACATCTACCCCGTCTACCAACAAGTGGCCAGAACTCGCGTCGTAGTAACGTGGTATCAGGTTGATCAAAGACGATTTTCCCGAGCCGGTTGCGCCAATGATGGCCACTACCTGATTTTTTTCAACCTTCAGGTTGATGTTGCTCAACGAATCGCTATTGCCATTTGTATACATTAAGGAAACATCGCGGAATTCCAAAGCGCCTTGGATCTGATCAGCTGAGATGGGAATAGCAGGATTTCGGATCTCCGGAACCTGATCAAGGATCTCCCACACGCGTTGTGCGCCGGCAGCAGCTTCACCGCTATTGTTCACCAGCCAGGTCAGCTGTTGAACAGGTGCAGCCAAGAGCAAAAGCAATGCATTAAACGCCACCAGAGTACCGATCGTGATCTCTTGGCGCAACACCATATTGCCTCCAAACCACAATAAAAGAATGGTACTCAGGGTTACCAACCATTGGCCGGTGGGAAAAAGTTTGCCCCAATTTCGGATGACCTCCAACCTTGCGTGGAAATACGCCCGATTGGAGTTCTCAAATCGGCTGATCTCATGGTCTTCACGCGCAAAGGCCCGAACCACCTGTGCCCCACTGATGTTTTCTTGAAGGGTCGTGCTGAGGCTGCCCAGCGCCGCATCCACTTTATAAAACAAACGGGTGATCCGATTGCCAAAATCGAAAGCAAGCAAAACCAAGGGAATCAGCGGTAGTATGGCCATTATCCCCAAAACAGGGTTGTCTGAGATCATGAGGGCGGAGATGCCGATACCATAAATAAGCAACTGAACCCATTCCACAAGGCTGTTGCCGGCAAATTCCTGGATGGCGCGAACATCTTCAATACAGCGGCTGATCAATTGGCCGGTTTGGGTATGATCGTGGAAAGAAAAAGGCATCCGTTGAATATTGTCGTACAGCGCGTTGCGCAAGTCGTAGCCAACGCGTGCTCCAATCCACTGGGCCAAATAACGTTGAAAAAAGCTAAGGATCGCCCCTGTCGCTCCGACAGCAAAGATGACGATCGCATATCGCAAAATGGCTCCTTGGTTTCCAGCAGTTATTCCTTCATCAATGACGCGTTTGATGATTTGCGGGATGGCCAACGAGACCAGCGAAACCAGTAATAACAACAGTAGATTGGCAAGAACTTGTGGAAGGTAAGGGCGTAAAAATAATCTTATTCTGAAAAGTTGTTTCAACATATCAAATTAATTGTACGCCCAATTAAGGTTTGGCTGAATCGGCTGGTCGGATAGTTTTTCAGAACCAACACAATTGCCGGCGCTTGCGGAATCCTCTATACTTGGTAGTAGGTTTATTTGCTATTACGCACTGGGAGACCCATATGGAAAACTTGCGAAAATTGTTGCAGATCCCTCCGTCCCGGCTGGAGGAAGTGAATCAAGTTTTGTCAGACCCATCCTCTAAATTTGTGGGGGACTTTTTGGAAGTGGTTGGCCGTTACGGCAGCCCTGAGGAGATCAACCACAAACATACCGAGTCACGGCGATTTTTAAGCTTGCTAAAACAGATCGAATCCCGTAATCCAGAGAATGTAAAGGATATTCGCTGGTTGATGGATATGAAGGAACGCAATGCCTTCGTGACCCTGGACCAATACCGTCAATCTATCCTGGGGACAGGCCCCCACGTTGTTGATGAGCGCAATGCTGTTACATTGGAGGTCTCCGCACTGCAATACTTTAGTTGGATACGAGAGATCTGTGAGGATGCAATTTTCAACAAGACCCTGATTCCCGGCCGCTTTATTTCGGTGCGCAAAATGAAGGAGTCGGAAAACGATGGCGACCTGCCAGCCATTATCGCGGCGATGGATCTGATCGGCGCCAGCTTTGTAGAAACCCTGGATACCAAGGGCACCGATGGCTCAAACATCCATCTCAACGGTGCCGAAACTATAACGGGTTACTTTGGTGGCATTGGCCAACCCAACGAACACGCCTTGCTTTGGTTGGATGAATTTTTATATTACTACACGCATTATGGTGTGCAGCATGTGTTAAATTTTAATGCCGGTACCATATTGTTAGCTTTTATGCTTTACAAAATTGGTGTCAACATCCAATTCAAGATCTCGGTCTTTTTCGGCAGCGACAATCCTTATCATGCCTTCTGGATCATGATGATGGCCAAAATGTATTCCCGCGATGATGGAAGCACCCCATTGGTTGGGTTTAATTGGTCCAATTCTGTTAACAATGAAAGTATTTTGATCAGTAATCAATTTCGGCATCAATTAGGATTGGAAAAAGAAATTCGTTTTGAACATCACATCACAGAGACATGGAAGTCGATCGTGAAGCAGCCCTATAACCGCCGGGTGGAATTACTGAGGCTTGCGCATGATGTACCCAACATTGCCGCCAAGCACGAAGGCGGCGATCCCGAAGTAGAGATGGAACGCAACCACCCCAGTGATATTTTGGATTATTTCAGGGATCGGAGCGAAGTTGTTGCGAGCGGAAATTGGGAAGACCTGTTGTTAAACTTTAAAGACAAGGTTGATAGCGCCAACCGAACCGCCCGCGCGCTTACCACGCACGGCATTGGGTTTATTGCTGCCCGAAATTTACATCGGCCAAGCTAAAACGGACCCGCACTCCCTATAAAAATCATTCTGATCACCGGGGCGATATCGGTGATGTTGTTCGCGTGGATAAATGGTTGGCGAGCTTCCGGCGCGCCGATCAGCAATAACGGGACCGGGTTGGATGTATGCCTTCGCACCGCCAGATCTTCTATATTGCCATGGTCTGATGTGACCAAGATCAGGTCTTGCCCAGTCATCCGGCTGTGGATCCCGTCAATCATCGCATCCACTTCCGCCAAGATCCGCAAAGCTTCAGGCATATTCTGCTTGTGCCCGGTGTAATCGGTTGCCCAATATTCAAAAAAGGTTAGGTCACTCAACTGATTGGTGATGGCGATTTGTTGCCCGACCATAAACGGATCGCGTACCGGAATATCTGGTATATGCAGGTGAGTTGCCCAGCCCTCGCCAGTAATATCTGCACTTACCGCATCACCTTGCCGTAACGCGTCAGCTGTAAGCAACCTTAATCCGCCATTGATCGCCGCTAAAGGAAAGGATGAATACATATGCTTTCCGCTGTTAATGGTATCGAAATAGCGCTGTGGGTAGGCATTCAGGTAACGCACCTTTTTCCCTGCCCGGGTAAGTTCGCCAAATAACCCGCCTAACGAAAGGAATGCAGCCGTTGGCGGATCTGGCTTGGGGCCGTAATGGTAACCAATTCCGGCCGGCACATTGGCACCCGTGATGAGTGCTGCTTGGCCAGTAGCCGATTGTGGCAAGCCATCCACTCCAAGTTGGGCATCCAACGCAAGCAAGCTCGCCAATGGGCTGTGAAGCGGCGCATTTATGCGCAATAATTGCTTTCCGCCCAGCAATCGCGTGATCGCTGGCATGCAATTGCCAGCCAAAGGATTGATGCCGGGCGCGTCTTCGCCCAGGCCAACCCCGTCGAGAAAAATAAAATGGATGGTCATATTGGCTACAAATATAGTCTATTTGGACATATTATGACATTTATTGTTACATTTGGAACTTTGACAATCCATGGCACATAAAATAGAATTAATACTATTATGTGAAACACCAAATAACTTCAAGAGGAGAATGGTTCCATGAAAGAGTATTTAACTGAACAACTCCGCAACATTGCCATCATCGCCCACGGTGGTGCCGGCAAAACGATGTTATCGGAGGCTTTCTTGCATTATACCGGAGCCACGACCCGACTCAACAAAGTAGAGGACGGGAGCACGGTCTCAGATTATGATGAAGAAGAGATCCGTCGCAAGATCAGCCTTTACACGAGTGTTATCCCCGTAGAGTACAACAACCATAAGATCAATTTCTTGGATACCCCCGGCTTTACCGATTTTGTCGGCGAGGAGATCGCCGCGCTAAGCGTAGCCGATGGCGCGCTGATATTGGTGGATGCCGTTGCTGGCGTTGAGGTAGGTACCGAACTGGCTTGGAACTTCTGTGACGAAGCCAACAATCTTCCCCGCTTTGTAGTGATCAACAAGCTGGACAGGGAAAACGCCAGTTTTGCCAAAGCCTATGCTTCGATTGAAGAATTAGCCCTCTCAGCCGGTAAAAGGCTGGTGAAGGTTCAGATCCCGATGGGTGAAAAGGCTGATTTCAAAGGCGTATTGGACCTGATCCACATGAAGGCGTTCAGTGGAGATGGCAAGGTGGCCAGCGAGATCCCGGCGGATTGCGCCGATGAGGTTGCGGAAGCACGCCATACACTGATCGAAGCCGCCGCGGAAGGGGAAGACAGCCTGCTTGAAAAATATTTGGAGACTGGCGAGCTGAGTGGCGAAGAATTGATGATCGGTCTCAAGGACGTGGTCCTGAGCGGTGCCTTCATACCCGTATTCATCACAGCCGGCGCGCGCGAAATTGGTATCCGTGCTGTTTTGGACGCGATCATTGAGTTTATGCCCACCCCTGCCGAGCACCCTGATATTGTTGCCCACGGCAAGGGCGGCGACGAAAAGTTGCATGAAAGTGATGCCGGCCCAGCGGTTGTATATGTTTGGAAAACCACCGCGGACCCATTTGTTGGCAAGATGACCTATTTCAAGGTCATTTCCGGTATTGTCACTTCAGATATTCATTTCTGGAATTCTAACAAGAATGCCGACGAGCGCATGGGTGGCTTACACATCCAACGTGGCAAAGAAGCCATCGCCATCAAGCAAGTTCATGCCGGCGATATAGCGGTTGTTAGCAAACTTAGTGTGACTGGTACCGGCGATACATTGTGCGACAAGAACCATTTGGTCACCATCGACCCACCCAAATTCCCATCACCATTATATAAAGTAGCTGTTTCACCCAAAACCCAGGCCGATGCCGCCAAGATCTCGCCGACACTCACACGCATGTGCGAGGAAGACCCAACCTTGGTGTGGGCCAATGATATTACTACCGGCCAAACCACACTTTCGGGTATGGGCGACCAACACATCGATGTAGCCATGCGTCGCGCCGCGGTTAAGTTCCAGGTTGGTATCACGGTAGAACCGCTTAAGATCCCATACCGCGAAGGCATTACACGAAAAGCCAGTGCCCAGTACCGCCATAAGAAGCAATCGGGCGGCAGTGGCCAATTCGGTGAAGTTCACCTGCGCATTGAACCCCTGCCCGAAGAAGATTTCAAATTCTCCGATGAGCTGGTAGGTATGAACCTTTCCCGTTCTTACTTGCCATCGATAGAGAAGGGCATAAAATCTACCATGGACAAAGGTGTCTTCGCCGGTTACCCATTGAGCAACGTCCATGTGATCGTATTTGATGGCAAGGAACACCCGGTAGATAGCAAACCCATTGCCTTTGAAACTGCTGGCCGTGAAGCGTTCAAATTGGCGGTGAACGATGCCGGCCCGGTATTGTTTGAACCAGTGATGCACCTCCATATCACCGTTCCAGATACTAATCAAGGTGATATTATGGGCGATCTGAATACCCGCCGTGGCCGCGTACAGGGAACCGATTCAGACCGTGGACGTACTGTCATTCATGCGCATGTGCCAATGGTTGAAGTATTGCGATACACCACCGAATTGCGCAGCCTGACCGGCGGCCGTGGTTACTTCGCGATGGAGTTTGATCATTATGCGGTTGTTCCGCCGAACCTGGCACAGCCGATCATGGATGCCCATCGCAAAGAAATGGAAGCCAAAAAGGAAGAATAAAAGTGATTACAAAAAAGCCCGCCAAAATTTGGCGGGCTTTTTACGTGACCCCACCTGAAAACGCGGGTTATATTGGATAAATTTGCTCCATAAAGAAAAGAGTTGTCATGGAACATCGCTATTTTTCATCCGCGCCCGGATTTCAGGGAAAACATAGTGCCCGAAAATTTGAAATGCCGACCCCCCAGCTTGCGTTGAAGCATTTAAAATTAGGCAATAAACGGTTTGTCGCCTCTTCAAGCATCCATCACCAAATGCACAACAGCCGTCGTCGGCATTTTTTGTATCATCAAAGGCCATTTGCCATGGTCCTATGTTGTTCTGATAGCCGAGTACCTGCTGAGATCATTTTTGATTGCAGTTTAGGTGACCTTTTTGTTGTTAGAACAGCCGGCCACGCACTGGATGCATCCGTCCTCGGAACCATTGAGTTTGGTGTTGAAGTGTTAAATGTGCCATTGTTGGTGGTTCTCGGCCATGAAAATTGTGGCGCGGTTGCCGCAGCCATTTTGACCTACAACCAAGACAGGAATACCCGTGTTGAAAAACACGGCCGCACAGCCATCGAATCCATTCTGGAAGGCATTTACCCGGCGATTCAGCAGTGTGGAAGCACGGAACCACAGGCGGTAATGGAAGCAAATGTGTTGAATACAGCCAGGATGGTGATGGAACTCCCTTCTGTTAGATCAGGTTTGGAGACCGGAAAACTCAGGATCGCTCAGGCAGCGTATTCACTTAAAAGTGGCGTGGTTCGTTTTTTGGCAGAGTAGGATGTTAACTTTTTATAATAATAAGACGCCAATTATCCAAATTACTTGACATTCAGGCTGATATCCATAAAATAGCCATATGTTTACTACAATTGTTTTGCAACATTGCTTGTGTAGCAGGCGGGGTCTGTAACCACCGCCTTTACTGAACGTTGTTAGATTCCAGCAAATAAAGACGGTGACGGACCTCGCAGATAGCCAAATGCGAATACGCATCGTTTTTT
>SXKT01000055.1 GCA_005778035.1 Chloroflexota bacterium | reverse complement strand
TGTGAAAAATACGGCAATCCTACCACCAATATGCTGCGGGCATCCGGCAATATCAATTGGCTGTTGGCCCTTTTTGCGAGAGTATCAGGCCTTTCAAGGTAGGCCATGCCAGCGGCATTACCATCGTTCACCCATTGTGCAAACGTGTGGAAGGAGGTCATCTTTCCCGGAACAGTTACGCCCGCCAATGTGAACCCCAATTGGCGGGCGTAAGCAAGGATCGTTTCGGTCAGGTCATGACGGTTCATGGAACCGTGATGGTCACACCAAAGAATTCCCCAAAAGGGACACCCCATTCATTCTTTAACCGCCACCACCCAAAATAATTGCCGGCTTTTTGGGGGGCGGTAAGGGTTATTGACAGGTTTGTTTCCTGCCCAGGCTCTACATCTGATGAGAGTGCCACCTCGGTGCCGCCCATTTTGTCGCCATATCCAAAGATGAGGTAGAAGGAATCGCGCCATGTGCATGAGCCGGTGTTTTTTACTGCCCAGGTTTTTACAAATGTCTCGCCGGGTTGCATGGTTGTACCATCGGCAATGGTAACATCACGCACCCAGGCAGCGTCCGCGCAAGGAGCCGGAGTATTGGTGACCTCGGGGGTTGGTGTTTCTGTGGGCACCTCCGGAGTTGGGCTGGGCGCGTTTTGGGTCTCCTCGGCAATGGCGGTTTCGGTGATCTCCGCTACGATGGTTTGCACCGCCATCGTCTCAATGGGGCCAACATCCACCGTGGGGTTGGCGGTTGCCGCGGTAGTGCAAGCGGATAAAAAAAGGATCGCTGCAAAACCTATTACGGCCAAGATTTTATTCATAGTACACCTCGATCTTAATGTTTGCGGCATTATCTATTTTCATTATACGCTTTTGAGAAGTCCGGTTAGTCCGGGAAGATCTTTTCGACCACTTCGGGGCAATATTGGGCAAGCATGGCTGTAGAAAGCCCATTTTGGCGGCAAATTTGGGCAAACAAGCCCGCTGAGCCGCGCTCCACCCGCGCCTGGGTTTGTGTATCCATGCCCCATAACCCAAACCTTTGCGTCCAGCCGCGCTCCCATTCAAAATTATCTACCAGCGACCAGTGATAATACCCTTTGATGCTGGAATTGAAATTTACGTAATGCCAAAGTTGGTGGATGTGCTGGGCAAGATAACGCGGCCGGATGGTATCGGCATCATCTTCGAAGCCGTTTTCTGTGATGTACACCGGTTTTGCATAACCAACCGCCCACTTCAATGCTTCCCGAAAACCCAACGGTTCGTTTGCCAAAAATCCGGTTGTACTGCGTTCCGCATCCTTACGGTAATAATTCCGGCCAAAAAATTGGCCTGGGCGGGTCAGGTCGAACGAGACCTGGTCGCGCGTGTAATAATTAAGGCCCAGAAAATCCTGGGTTGCTACTGCTTCAGGAATGTGTTGGTTGGCAAATGGCAGCCGAAGCTTGCCATCCACGGCTGCCCGGGCAAAGGTATCGTTGAACAAACGGGATTGCATTTTGGCCGACCAGGCATCCAAGGGATTGGAGGTCGATGGATGAAAGGAGCGGTAATTAATGGCCAACCCAACACTGGCATGTTTTTGCGCCGCATGAACCGCGTGGTACGCCAAGGCATGGCCCCTGACCAAATTACCCATCACGGAAAAGGCTGCTTTCATGTCTTGTTTTCCTGGCGGAAAATCTCCCGTAAGGTAGCCTGAATATGCCACCACGTTTGGTTCGTTGATCGTCACCCAGTCTTCAACCAGGTCCTTCAGTTCATCCACAATTCGGGAAACAAAGGCGGCAAATAATTTTGGTGTTTCCTGGTTTTCCCAGCCGCCGCGCTCAGCGATCCATAGGGGGTCTGTAAAGTGATGCAGTGTCAGCATTGGCTTTAGCCCACGTTCTCGCATTCCTTTGATCATTTCACGGTAGAAAGCCACAGATTCGCCATCCCACTGGTCGGGCGCAGGCTGAATTCGGCTCCATTCGATTGAAAATCGATGGGTGTTTTGGCCAGCAGCAGCCGCCCTGTCGAGGTCTTCTCGCCAACGGCCACCCCACCAATCGCAGGCAATTCCAGACCGGTGCCCATTTTTGATCTTGTTTGGCTGGGCTTCCCAGGCTGCCCAATTGTTGTTGGTGTTATTGCCCTCTACCTGATGTGCCGCGGTAGCGGTACCCCACAAAAAGCCTTTTGGAAATTGGATGAAAGCATTTGCCATATCGGTCCTCGTTTATGAACGGTTGAGCACACGCAAAATAAAATCAGCGGTTCGCTGGCCACTGGTGCCATCTACATAGGTGATTTCTTCTTCAATAAACGCCCGCCGTTCTGCACCATCGATGGTCCGATCATTCAGGTACAGGTTGATGGCTGCGCCCAACTGTTCACTGTTTTCTGCAACCTTGCCGGCCTTTGCGTCTCGGAATCTTTGGTGGGTGGGCCAATCCCCGATCTCTTTAAGTGGCAGGCTGAATTTGCCTGGCATATTCCACCCGCCCGGGGTATCGATAACCGCCGCAATGATGGGTGTATCGTGCACGGCGGTTTCTACCACCATTGTTGAGTACACCGTTACGAACACATCCGCGTGCGCCATCATCGATGACTTCTCATCCATATCCTCGCCGCCATAATAACCAAGGCTGCCGCCCAACGCTTTTGGCCGCACAACATGGATGAAAGGATATGTTGATTCCAATTCAAAGATCTGCTCGCGTTCCTTGGCAAAAATCGCTGGTTTGTTTTGGAAGTGGCTTGGGTGTAGCCGGATCAATAACTGCGCGTCTTGTTCGATACTGCCCCTGCCGATCAACTCAGCGATGGCCAAGATGTTGGGATAATTGGGCGCAAAATGCACAAAACTACAGGCGTACGCAATTAATTTTTTTTTCGTATCCAAACCATGCAACGCGAAATACACATCCCTTTGCATTTTCCACAAGTTACGTACATACCCGTCGTAAGACGGGATCCCCCCAATGTTAACCCTGTCTGGACGCCAATCGGCACCATCCACCAGTTCCCGTTTTTGTTGTTGGCTCCAGCAAGTGGCCCAATCGATCGGCGCCCCAGGGATGGCATAACTGGATGGGTTATCCCATCCCACGATGCAAGCCATGGTCTCAATCCCCAATCGGTTCGCTTCGCGTAACAGGTATCGATCCAATCGCCAACCAGCGGTACTCGCGATCACCAAAGACGGCTGATACTTGTCGAAGATATCCTGATAGATGCCTGGATCAAATTTTGTTTGCAATTTAACCAGTAACTTGCGTGCCTGCGCGCTTGCCCGCAACGCCAAAATAGCCACAGCGGCAGGCATTAGCACGCCAAGCTTGAACTTAAGGCCGTTTTCTTTCCACACTTCAAATATGTGGCTGTCTTGCGCCTGAGTATTGATTCTCCAGCTGCTGCCAACCCTGCGCAAGTATGCCAACAACCACTGAATTCGGGGATGATGTTTTTGGGCATAGTGGTTTGCTTGAGAAATTTTCAAGCCTTCTATCACCAAACCTTCGCGTCCAAAGGTGGCATCAATTCGTTCTACAATCTCATCATCGGTAAGTAATACAACCCGAACACCTGCGGCAAGCATATTTGTAACCACATCGCTCTGCAAAAAATAGATGATCGCCATCCCGTGGTCGGCGGATATAAATACGGTTTTGGTCATTGTTTTGATCACTTCACTTTTCTCTCATTTGCCAATGGAATTATCCCATCAGCAAACTGAGTCGATTTGTATTTAGCTTCCTGTTCACCATCTTTACCCAGGCCTGCCATTTAAAGATCTGTTCATTTCGGTTTGGCTTTTCTTCAAAGGGTACGACCAGGGTGTCTTTTTGTTGAACCCTATTATTTTAATCGATTGGCACGATGTCGGTGCGGCCTACATTTTCGTTCCAATTATTCAACCAAAATCCAGCTTGTGCTATAAATGCGATGATGTCTTTGCGATTGTTTTCCTCGATGAATAAAGTGCATTTTCGCATCGCGGCAATTTTTTTCTCGATGCTGCTGGGCGTTTTTATACCTGCATTGGGCAGCCTCTCTTGGCTGGTGCAATATTTGTTGGTTTCAATGCTTTTCTTTTCTTTTTTTCCAATATCGCTGAAGAGTTTTTCTTTGCCAAAACAGGTCATCTTTATCGCCGTTGCCAACATTGTTTTGCCAATTCTGATATTTGTGTCCCTCAAACCGTTCAACACCGAACTGGCAGCCACGGCATTCCTGACGGCGATCGCACCCACCGCGATCAGCGCAACAGTGATCACAAGCATGCTTAAAAGGGACCTGATTTTCGTTTCCGCTTCTGTACTGGTTACCAATTTGCTCGTCGCGTTGGTTCTGCCAGCCGTGTTGCCATGGGTCCTATATGATGTAAAACCTATATCAACCTTAGAAGCCTTTTTTGCGGTATTGGGAACGATCTTGATCCCCTTTGTATTAGCCCAAATTGGCAAAAAATTGCCATTAAATACCCGCCAATCCATCCTAAATGGGGGCAAATCCAATTTTTGGTTATGGTTGGTTACTCTTGCCATTGTGGTCGCAAAATCGGTGCAATTTATCCACTCACAACCAATGGTAGATCTACCGAGGCTGTTGTTGATCGCCGCCTCATCCTTGATGATCTGCGTTATGAATTTTACAATCGGGTCTTTTTTGGGTGGAAAAAAATACTATGCTGAAGCTGGCCAATCTTTAGGCCAAAAAAACAATACCTTTGTGGTGTGGGTAGCCCTGACCTTTTTTAACCCGATAGTAGCCTTGGGGCCTACCTTCTATATTTTGTACCATAACCTGTACAACGCTTGGCAGATCATGCGTTACGACCAAAAACAAAGCAAGTAGCCTGTCAATTTGTCCGATTTGCCTGTGCGGTAAGCTCTAAAACATAAAAATTGCGGCGCCTGCCTTCGATCATTTCGGAGAAAAAATCTGTGACAACGTATCCCTCGGCAAAGGCGGATACAAAAAAGCCACGCGCTAAATCGATCCATACTTTTGCGAGGGGCAAAGAGCGGGTTTTGATGCTTTGGATCGATGGAGGCATTTCTGCAACCAAAAGCCGCGATATTCCCCAATCCCCGGAAAATCTCACATGCCCGTCGTCAGCAACTGTGTTTACGAGCCTTGCGCCGCTTTCAATCAGTTGGTGAAGTGAAAGAGCAGCTTTTTGGCCGGTCGCCTTTGCGCGAACCCGGTCGCTGGAAAGCCACCATTCCACCTCGAACCGGTCGGAAGGCAACCCTTTGTTCAGATCGTCTTCCATATCGCCATAAAAATTGGGCAAAATAGTTTTACAGATCACACCCAGTTTGCCAAAATTCAAAGTGGCGTTTACCCCCTCAAGCGGGCTTACCGTCCAGGTGATCAGATCAAGGCCTTGGTCTAAAACAGCTTTGCGTTGCGCCCACTTAAGTTGCTCGCCAATGCCCAAATGCCTGTGGCTAGCTAATACTCCCATCATGTGCGAGCAATGTTTAAATTGCCCATCTGCCGTTCTGCCAATGAACCCGAACAAGAAACCCAACATGCGGCCATTAAAATCGAACGCTACCAAAACCAGCCCTCCGTTTTTTTGCACGATGAGGAGGATATCTTTGGGAACGATCTCGATATGGTTGGTGATACCCCACACTTCAATTTGCATCCGCTCAACTTCGATCAATTCTTCCATGGTTTGGGCGTGGCGGATCAGATAATTGTCGGTGCGGTACAACTCCATCTTTTTTTACACAGGCCTCGTTGATTACAGGATCTTGCTGAGGAACGCTTTGGTGCGGTCGGATTTGGGATTCGAGAAGAATTCGTCAGGAGAGCCTTCTTCGACGATCTTTCCCTGATCCATGAACACGATACGGTGTGCCGCGGCACGGGCAAAACCCATCTCGTGTGACACCACTACCATGGTCATTCCTTCCTCAGCCAATTTGACCATCACATCCAACACTTCCTTGATCATCTCGGGGTCGAGGGCGGAGGTAGGCTCATCGAATAACATAATGCGGGGATTCATTGCCAAGGCGCGGGCAATGGCAACCCGTTGTTGTTGCCCACCTGAGAGTTCGGCAGGATAGGCTTCTGCTTTTTCAGGGATACCCACATGGACCAACTGCTGTCGGGCGATCTTTTCTGCCTCTTCAGGGGTCCGTTTCCGGATCACCCTTTGCGCGAGCATGATATTTTCCAACACCGATAGGTGCGGGAACAAGTTGAATTGTTGGAACACCATGCCTACTTCAGCCCGAACCTCATTGATATTGGTGTTTCGATCGGTCACCGAATTGCCATCCACCACGATCGTTCCAGTATCGGGCAGTTCGAGCATATTGATGCAGCGCAACAAGGTAGATTTTCCAGAACCGCTGGGGCCAATGATCATCAAAACCTCACCACGCTTTACGGATGTTGATACGCCACGTAAGGCATGGCTCTTGCCAAAATTCTTGGTCACATTTTCGATGGTAATAATGGGATCAGTAAGGTTATCGGCCACGGCTGGTCTTCCTTTCGATGAACTTGACCAACATGGAAAGCGATATGGTCATGCTGAGATACAAAAACGCCATTGTGTTGTACGCTTCAAAGGAACTGAAGGAACGGGCGCGGAATTTTTTACCCAATTGTGTAATGTCGTTGACCGCCAAAGCTGAGATCAATGAGGAATCCTTTAGAATGGCGATAAGGTCGTTGCCGAGCGGAGGCAGAACACGCCTGAGTGCCTGAGGGAGGATGACATAGCGCATTGCCTGTACATAACTCATGCCCAGAGAGCGTGCGGCTTCCATTTGCCCTTTGTCGATCGACT
>SXKT01000054.1 GCA_005778035.1 Chloroflexota bacterium | reverse complement strand
TCCCACACATTGACAGGGGAAGCAAATCGCGCGGAACCGCCGGTTGGCATTACATGGCTGGGACCGGCGATATAATCGCCGAGCATTTCAAAACTCTGTTCGCCCATAAAAATACCCCCGGCGTTGATCACTTTTTCGCTCAGGCTCCATGGGTCATCCACCGCAAGGCACAAATGCTCAGGGGCGTATTGGTTGTTGATGTTTATGGCTTCTTCCAAGTTTTCAGTGATCACGATGCCGCTTTGGTTGGCGAGCGACTGGTCGAGGATCTCCTTACGCGGCAAGGTTGCGGCTTGCTTTTCCAGCTCGGTTTGTACCTGTTTTGCAAGATCCAACGATGGTGTAAGCAAGATGGCTGAGGCCAGCACATCATGTTCTGCCTGGGCCAGCATATCTGCTGCCACCCAAGCCGGTTTTGCATTGCCATCAGCAATGATCATCGTTTCAGTCGGCCCCGCAAGGCCATCGATGCCCACCATTCCAAATACCTGACGTTTGGCAAGGGTTACAAACAAGTTTCCCGGGCCAAAGATCTTATCCACTGGTGGAATGGTTTCGGTACCAAACGCCAGCGCGCCGATCGATTGTGCCCCACCGATGGCATACACCTCGGTAATGCCGATCACGGCACAGGCTGCCAAAATGATCTTTGGCAGATAAGGGAAGATCGGCGATTCGGCCGCATCTTGCCCTGAAGCGCGAACAGGCGGGGAGACGATCACGATCTCTTTAACACCGGCTACCTGGGCGGGCACCGCGCTCATCAACACAGATGACGGCAACGCTGCCGTTCCACCAGGCACATATACGCCTACCCGATGATGCGGGCGAATGAACTGCCCGAGCGTGCCACCCAAGTCGTTGGTGACCCAACTATGGGTTGGTTGCTTTTGGTAAAACGAACGGATCCTTTGCGCAGCAACTGTCAAGGCTTCCCGCTCCGCGTGGGGGATCAATTCCAACGAACGTTGGATATCTTCTACCGGAACTTTATTCGAAACGCCCCTTGGAAAACCATCCAGTTTTTGGTTCCACAATGCCAAACCGGCATCTCCGTTTTCACGAATATCACGGATGATGCGTCGCACCGCCTCTTCAGGCATGATCCGCTCGCCAAAGGTAGCTTCTATGCGCGCCAACATGCCCTCTGTAACTTTGACTTCATCAGGCGGAATGCGCTTTAATATGGTTTTTTTTGCATCTTCAACTGAATAGATCTTAACCACTGTCACACCTCAATTTTGTCGCAAATTCTGAGCAGTATTGTAACACCCAAATATTCGCGGTTACTCGTACAGACAAGATTTGACAGGATCACTTACCCGCAGCATGCATCGCACATAATCATGGAAAAGATCCTTTGGCCAAGCAGTCCGATCTCTTTCTGCATTTTTGGCAATCCAAAAAAAAGCTACCGGCGCAATCACCGGTAGCCATAAATGTTATTGCCGATCTGCGAGGGTTAGCACTCGCTAAAGCCGCAGGAGTAACACTTGCGGCAACCTTCTTCATTGACCACTGCTGCCTCGCCACATTCCGGGCACAGATCCCCAAAAGCCATCGGCTGGGAGATCCCAGAGTATGTACTGGTTGTTTGGCTACTATCCATTTCCTCTTCCGATTCCTTGGAACCTTCCCAGGTACGCAGATACTCACCCAAAACCTGACCAACACCATCGGGCAGGCTGCGTACACGGTGAGGGCCAAACCCTAACGCCCGGCCGCCGCCAATACCCATCAACTGTGCAACCACCTCTCGCATCCTGTCGATCGGGGCGATCGGAGATGCCAATCGCAGAATGTAGGAGATCAATCGGCCGATCGCCTCTGATACGGCGGCGGTATCGGACCCAGCCTTGGAAGTATTTACGAATACTTCGAATGGCTGGTTACCGCCATTGGCATTGACGGTTACAAACGCCTTACCGAGAGGTGTATCTACGTTGAAGGTCATGCCGTGCAAGGAACGGGGGCGCGGCTTTTTAGTCTCGTGCCAGATCACTTTTTGTGTTTCGGGTACTGGCAGATGATCAGCAACAGGGGTTTCTTTTTTGCTGGCGGTGGCGTGGGTCTCCAACACTACTTTGTCGCGGCTTCCGGTAACGTACACGGTGATCCCTTTTGCACCCAGTTCCCAAGCCAACAAATACGCTTTGGCAACCTCATCTTCGGTGGTGCCTTCAGGGAAGTTGATCGTTTTGGAGATCGAGTTATCTACAAAGGCCTGCAAAGCCGCGGCCATCCGAACGTGCTCTTCGGCTGTCACATCGCCAGCGGTAACAAATACATCACGTAAATTACTCGGCAAATTGGATATGGTTTGGCAGCTGCCGAAATTCATTACTTGCTCAAAGATATCTTGTTGGTCATCCAGCGGGACTCCGGCCTTGCGCAGGGCTTTTTCGAACGCAGGCGACCCATAGGTAAGTTTGAGGTCTTTGCCATTGTCGTTGACATGACGGATGTAGGCCAAGGCAAAGACCGGCTCACAACCGTACCCTTCGCAACCTGCTACGGTGGCGATGGTGCCTGTTGGCGCTACGGTTGTTTGGGCAGCATTGCGGATGCCAAAAGCACGGATACCATCTACAATTTCCTCCCAATTGAGCTCAGGGCGTTCCCAACTGGACTGATATGGTTCCAATGGCTGCGGGACGGTCCATTTCAAATTCTCAGGGTCGTAAACCGAGCCGCTGATCGCAGGGAAAGCACCACGACTTTTGGCGAGCTCGATTGATGTTTGCATACAGTGGTAGCGGATAAATTCCATCACCTGGGAAGCAAATTCCTGGCCTTCCGGGGAGCCATAGCGGACGCCAACATGGTACATCAGGTCGGCAAGGCCCATGATGCCCAAGCCAATACGGCGAGCCCGCAAGGCAGCCTCGCGCAGTTGCGGTACGGCAGGTACATAGGCATTTGCTTGCACAACATCATCCAAAAAGATGGTGGATAGGGTAATGCTTTGTTTCAAAGCATCCCAATCCACTGAACCATTTTCACCGAAATGCTCTGCCAGGTTAATCGAACCCAGGCAGCAGTTTTCGTAAGGGCCAAGCCATTGTTCGCCGCACGGGTTGGTGGATTCCAACGGATACAAATGCGGTACCGGGTTTTGGCGGTTGGCGGCATCCAGGAAAAGCACTCCGGGTTCGCCATTGTGGTGTGCCTGGGTCACGATCTGTTCAAACAGGTCTCGCGCCCGAACAGTTTTATACACCACCAAAGGAATATTATGTTCCCGCGCCTGTTCAATGGTGCCGCGGAATTTTCGGTATTCAGGTGAGGCGATGTCAGGGAAAACCAAATCCCACTCTTTGTCCTCGCGTACAGCTTCCATGAAGGCATCGGTAATGCCCACGGAAATATTGAAGTTGGTGATGGCGTTTTCACTGGTCTTGCAGGTGATGAATTCTTCCACATCCGGATGGTCTACCCGCAATACACCCATGTTGGCACCCCGGCGGGTTCCGCCTTGGGCGATCTCGCCAAAGGCATGGTCGTAGACGTGTAAAAATCCGACCGGGCCGGTGGCTGTGCCAGAGGAGCTTTTGACCAAACCACCTTTGGGGCGCAACCGGGAAAAGGAGAAGCCATTGCCGCCACCGGTTTGTTGGATCAGCGCCGCATCTCGAAGCGATTGGAAGATGCCGGATGGGTCCTTGCCCATATCGTCTGTGATCGGCAATACGAAACAGGCAGCCAATTGGCCCAATGGGGTTCCTGCCCCGGTAAAGGTGGGGGAATTAGGGAAGAATTTTTTACTGCTGAGAAGGGTGTAAAAATGCTGGGCGCGCTGCATTACATCGCCATCCCATTCAACTTCCACCTTGGCAACATGGTAAGCCACACGCCAAAACATTTCTTCCACCGTTTCGGCAGGCTTGCCATCGTCACCACGCCTAACATAGCGTTTTAGAAGTACCTGTTTGGCATTTTCTGTAAGCGCTACCTGACCCAAACCAACCGGAATATCGGGGGTTGGCAAAATACCATGTTTTGAAGGCATGTTAACTGTTGCCATTTTTTCTCCTTTTTGCTCGGCGGTAACAATTAGTAGCTGATCATTTCTGTTCCGCCTCAAGCAGACGGTCAATTTCAGCCCGGATGGACCGCAGGTCATCCAGTTTTAAATAAACAGTGGCATAGCGAATATAAGCCACCTGATCAATTTCCTTTAGGCCTGCCGTAACCAAATCCCCCACAACTCTTGAGGATACTTCGGCTTTGCCCATTTTTTGCAGTTCTGCCTCTACTTTGCCAACCAGACGTTCGATATCAGCCGCCGAAACCTTGCGTTTGGCGCAGGAGATACGGATACCACGGGCGAGTTTTTCGCGATCAAACTCCTCGCGAGTACTATCCTGCTTGATCAACAAGGGGGTTGCCAGGATCGGCCGTTCGTAAGAACTGAAACGCTGGCCGCATTTTAGGCACTCACGACGCCTGCGAATTCCACCATGGCTGTCGTGGGTTGTGTCGATCACTTTGGATTCGTAATGCTGACAATAGGGACAACGCATCTTTCTCCATTAATAGAACATTTGTAGCCGCCATATATGGATTAGAAGACGCGATGACCCTGCTCTATACGGCAATAAAAAGATTTTAGCATAGCCCGACCATGGTAGCAATGACCCATTCGTTAAATTTTAACTTTTTTAATGTTAAAGAATGGGGGGCAGGATCATCACCGGACCTGGTATCCGGTTAGGCGCGAAACCAAGCTTTGAAGCAAGATAATCGGTGCTAAAAAAACCAGGTGAAGAACATTACACACGCCGAAAATCAGGACCGCGATGCGGGAAAAATGGCCGATTGGTGATGCCATGGCTGTTTTTAACCAATCGCCAGCGCCAGCCAAAACCGCCAAACCAAGGATACCCGCCGAAAAAAATAATAGCGGGAACCAGGCGTGTCTGTCAGATTCTGAAGGCATCATGGTCGTAGAGACTGCAAACACCAAATAGATCCATAGCCATGCGTCTGGCACCTGAAAAACTGAACCCCACAATTGGGGGAGAAGCCGAGGACCGAGCTGTTCGGTTGCCAAAATGGGCAAACCGAATATGTACTGCGCAACCAACAAGATCACCCCCATACCACTGATCAAGGGCGCTACCCCAACCACGGAATCGCGCACAAAATCGGTCGCCGCTACTTCTACATATCCCAGCTGCACTTTTCCATTTGGCAACACTTTAGGTATCACCGAAAAACGGCCGGTCTTGACCCGCAATATTTTGGCAGCAAAAAAATGGCTTAACTCGTGCAATAAAACTCCGGGTAAAAACAGGAAGGAAAAAATGCCAATGGTTATGCCAAGATCGTGAGTTAGCAGCAACAATAGCCCCTGCAGTGCCTTGTGCAACCAACGCTGCAACAACATCAGCAAAAACAACATTGCCAACAACCAAAATACGCTATCCAACACCAAGCGGGTTTCTTCAGCCATATCGGTTAAATTAACAGCGGCACGGGTTCCAGGCCCATGCCGCTGTTCGGGTTATCAGGTTAATTGGAAGCAGCCTGAACGATAGCGATAAAATCATCGCTCTTGAGGCTTGCTCCGCCTACCAAGGCTCCATCGATATCGGGCTTGGTAAAGTACTCGGCTGCATTGGCAGCATTGACGGACCCGCCGTACAGAATGCGGATCTTCTGGGCTACATCGCTGCCAAATTGATCCGCAAGTGATTTGCGAACAATATCGCAATGCACCTGCTGAGCGTCATCCGCAGTAGCGGCTAAACCGGTACCGATCGCCCAGACCGGCTCATAGGCAACGACCACCTTTGCGGCACTTTCCGCATCAAGCCCTTGCAAGCCTTCCTTGGTTTGGGTGGATACCACTTGCGCGGTCTTGCCTGCTTTGTTCTCCTCCAGGGTCTCTCCCACACAAACAATTGGCGTCAGCCCTGCTTTGAGGGCAGCGTGGATCTTTTTATTCACTGTCAGATCGGTTTCGCCAAAATAGGTTCGGCGTTCGGAGTGGCCAAGGATGACATAATTGCAGAATTCCTTCACCATTGCCGGTGAGACCTCTCCGGTGAATGCGCCTTTCTCTTCCCAATGCAAGTTTTGTGCACCTAACCCCAAACGGGTTCCGCCGATCAAGTTGGCTACCGCCAAGATCGAAACAAAAGGCGGGCATAATACGATCTCGACATTGTTGATAACCGCCAAGCCTTTGCCCATCACAGACACAAGTTCCCGGGCTTCAGCCACGGTTTTATTCATCTTCCAGTTACCTGCAACAAAGGGTGTTCTCATTTTGACCTTTACAACAAACTATTATTGGATACGTCGATCACAGCCGGCCAGACAGTTCAAAGACCTGCATATCATCTGCACAAGTAATTTTACCTGTAAAAAACTGGGTTGCTTCCGCGATCATATCCATTTTTGAGGTAATTTTAGTTGGATAGTGTACCAATACCAAATGGCTCACCCCGGCTGTTTGTGCAGCCTTGCCAGCTTGGCCTGCTGAAGAATGGCCAATTTCCTCACCGGTTGCTTCGTGCAATAACATATCCACCCCATCTGCCACGATACCAACCCCATCGCAAGGCTCGGTATCACAGGTATAACCAACCTGGTATCCATTCGACTTTATTTGGAATCGAACACCCATTGTGGGTATAAAATGACGGACCAAAGTGCCACTGACAGATAACGAGTCGGTTTCCAATACTGGTTGGGAATTTCCTTCGGCAATGGTGTGAAATTCTACTGGATAAAAATTGGGCCATTTTTCCCATCCAAACAAATCCATCATTTTCTTTAGCCGTTCTATGGTGTGGCCAATGCCATAGACGTTTAGTTCATCCTTCCGCCCTTGCAACCACAAAGACATTAGAAACAGTGGAAACCCTGAAACATGGTCAGGATGGAAATGGGTAATGATCAAATGTTTTACCAAGGACGGATCGATGCCATTTTTTTGTAATTTAATCATCGGATTCACACCACAATCCACCAGAACCGTCTCCTCCCCTGCAACTACCGCCAGCATGGTATGGTCTCGGTCTTCAGAAGGCAATGCGTTTGATGAACCTAAGATGATCAGCCTTGGGGCCATGTGCAATTCTTTCTTATTGTTGAAGTGGTTTAGCGAACCTCCTCCAAGCAAGTACAACCAAAGAGGCAAGCAAAACAAAACCCATTATTGTTTGGTTTGCGTTGATCCCATTTAATTCGCTCGCATCCACACGGATGAAATCCAGCATAAAGCGCCCAAATGGGTAGATAACCAAGTAACACAAAAATATATCACCTGGCAAGGTCTTTTTGGACCAACGGTTAAAAATTAGTACTAATAGACCCAGGTTGAACAGATTCCAAAGGCTTTCGTACAAGAATAGCGGATGGTAGTAATCCTGGTTTGCATACTGAGCAAGCCGATGTACCGGATCTATGAAGATCTTCCATGGCAAGTCGGTTGGCTTGCCATAAAGTTCCTGGTTGAAATAATTCCCCCAACGGCCTATCGCCTGCCCAATTGCCAAACCAAAAGCGCTGATATCCAGCCAACGGCTGAATTGCAGGCCGTGCTTGCGGGTAAAAAGGGCAAGGCTTATCACCCCGCCAATTACAGCACCGGGTATTCCCAAACCACCACGGCGAAGGTTGATCAAATCCAAGGGATGTGTGAAGTAATATTCTGTAGTGATTCCACTGGCGATCAGGCTGGGCGATGGGGTGAATACATGCCATAAACGCGCGCCGATGATGCCGCCGACAACCAGCCAGATCAACAGATCCCACATCTTTTCAGCGTCCTCCCCCATTTGTTTTGCCATGGAGTAGGAGACCAACCCCCCAGCCAATGTGCCTGCCATGAGGATGATGCCGTAATAATATATCGTAAAGCTGGTTTCACCCACCAACAAATGGATGCCGTCAAACGCGAAGGTCATGCGGTTTGGGCTGCTTTCTTCCTAAACTCTTTGCGCACTTTATAGATTCGCTGCAGAGCGGTAACGTTGGTGAATATCGCAAGGATCCAAATTGCCAGGTCTGGCCTGTTGAGCAAGAGCAAGGGCGTGAGCACCAAATAACGCTCCATGCGGGTTAATATGCCGGTATTGGCGTTCAGTTTTAGCGCCTCGGCGCGGGCTTTGGAATAAGAAACCATGATCGACCCAGCCGCTGCCGCATAAGTAAGCATTGTGAGCAGCTGGTTGTTATGGGTGGAGTAATAGAATACAAGCCCACCCAAAATGAACAGTTCAGAATAACGGTCGGAAACAGAATCGACGAATGCGCCGAATTCAGTTACCTCGCCTCGCAACCGGGCCATGGTCCCATCCAATGCGTCGAAAGGGGTACAGATCAGGATGAAAATCCCTCCCATCAACATGTTGCCCTGGGATAAATACCAAGCGCCGATCAGGTTGCCGATTAGCCCGAGGATGGTCATACTGTTTGGTGTTAGGCCGATCTTGTTGAGAAACCGGGCGGTGGGCTCGGTTACACCTTTAAACCACAAACGCATATTATCAGTAAAGGATCGTTTCACGATCGGTTGGGGGGTAGGGTTCGTTTCCATGTTATTCCTGTTTGAGTATTATTCCAAATCTTCTTGGTCATTTAGTCGGTCCACCATTACATCACGATCTTTGCCGCCCCCCTGAGAAGGGCCAACAATGCCCATTTCTTCCAATTGGTCCAACAATCTGGCGGCACGCGGGTAACCGATCTTGAGCTTGCGTTGAATCATGGATGCGCTGGCTTTTTGAGCCGACCGTACGATCTCAACCGCCTGGTCAATGAGCGCATCGGGGCTGTCTTCGGCGGGTTCATACAACAGGCTCTCCCATGGCGGGGCGTCATTTACCGAGCCAAGCGCTTTTTGCCAATAGGCAATTACCTTTTCGATCTCCTGGTCTGTGATCCAGATGCCTTGCGCCCGAACGGGATTGCCAACTTCCGGATTTAGGAAAAGCAGATCGCCTTTGCCGAGCAAGGACTCTGCGCCGGTTGAATCGAGGATCACCCGGCTATCAATGCCGGAAGCAACCGCGAATGCCAATCGGGCCGGGAAGTTAGCCTTGATCAGGCCGGTTACCACGTCGGTACTGGGACGCTGGGTAGCCACAACCAAATGGATGCCGGTTGCCCTGGCCTTTTGCGCCAGGCGCACCAGGTTTACTTCCACTTGTTCCGGGGCAGACATCATCAGGTCTGCCAGTTCATCGATGATGACCACCAGGCGCGGCAGGTGGACCTTGGCCTTGCGGTTATAGGCATTGAGGTCGCGGGCTCGGTGGCTTTCCAACAATTTGTAGCGATGCTCCATTTCGTTGACCAACCAACGCAATACTCCCAAAATGCGTTGAACATCGGTTTCTACCTTGCCCAACAAGTGTGGCAATCCGTTGAAGCGGATCAATTCGACCATCTTGACATCGATCATCACCAGCCGCATCTCTTCGGGGCTGTTATTCATGGCCAAACAGGCAGCCAAAGCCGCGATAAATACCGATTTGCCAGACCCGGTTTGGCCGGCTACCAACAAGTGCGGCATTTTCGCCAGGTCTGCCACCAGTGGATGTCCGGAAACATCGCGGCCCAAGGCAAAACCCAAAGGCGCTGCCAGTTTATGGAACGACTCGCTTTCCAGGATCGGCCGCAACCGCACGGCGGTGAGTTGGCTATTTGGCACCTCGATGCCAATGTAAGCGCGGCCAGGCACGGGGGCTTCTATGCGCAGCCTTTGCGCTGCCGTTGCCAATGCCAGGTCGTTTTGCAAGCTGGCGATCTGGGATACCCTGACCCGCATCGCTTGTTCGTCATTCTCAGTGCTGCCGGGTTTTTTAATGAAGCCGGGCTGCACAGCGTATTGGGTCACCAGGGGGCCAGTGCGGTATCCGATCACCTTGGCGGGAACGCCAAAATCGGCGAGGGTTTTTTCGATGATGCCGGCGGTGGTATTGATGTGTTTTTCATCGACCGCCGCGTTATGTTCGTGGGCAAGCAAGTTCAGGGGCGGCAAGCCCACAGCCCGCACTCGGTTGGCAACCACAGGTTCCACTTCGTCCTCGGTGGGAGAAAGTTTTTTACGGTATTCTGGGGGCAAGCTATTGCGGAGGTTTTTTTGCCTGCCCGGTTCTGGTTGAATGGCACCTTCGCCAGGTCCATCGATCGATTCTTCAGTGCTGGCTGGCTTTGGTGAGGCTACACCGGCAAGGTTCTCCAACGCGTTCTCTATGGCGCTGCCCAAATTAAAAGTAAGGACCAGGAAAAAAACGAAGAAACCAGTGCTCACCAACGCTTGCAAGAACGGCCAGGGTAACAAAGCCTCCAGGGTTCTGGCCAGCACCCAGCCTATGTAACCGCCATCCATGCCCATTTCTGCCCTCTCGATGGAGGATCCACCGATCTGCGACAACAAGGTGAGCAGGCTGAACAATAGCATTTCGAACTTTACAAATTGCCACCAGTTGAACGGGGCGGGGTTTTCCTTGGACTTTCTCAACATCACCAAGCCGCCAACAGCCACCCCAATGGCCACCAAAACCGCGCCATAGCCAAACCAACGCCACAAGGCATTTGCCCATGGGGTAAGCAAGGTTCCGCCTGTCAGGTTCATCAATGCCAGCAAAGACATGAGGGCGAAGGCAAACAACATCACTCCGGTGATGTCGAAGGTGGTGCCATCCATTCTTTGCGCCAATTCTTTGAACCATTGGGCAGGGCTTTTTGGCTGCGGCTCAGCGTGATAGGTTTTTTTGGCACGTTTGCCAGCTACATTACGGGTCTTTTTTTGCATTTCACTCAAATTGTAATTTATTACCACCCTATTTACCATAACAAGCAACGGGCTAGTCCGTTGGGGGTGGTTTGATCTCGCTTTCCATTTCCAAAATCGCCTTGGCAACCGCTTCCACTGCTACGCGTTGCTTTCGGTACAGGTCCGCTTCAGACATTGCCAGCCGATTGGCCACTTCTCGCACTTTTCGGCCTTCAAAAAACTTTAATTCCAAAATATTATAAAGGACCCAGTCAGTAGTAAAACGGCGCTCCCCCTCGGGGCGGATCTGCTCAACCGCTTTTTTCAGTATGGACCGCAAGGCATTGGGGATATTGCCCTCAAATTCTTCTTGCGCCAGTTTTTGAATCACCCGCAATTTGGTCAGCGGAGAGGTGGTCAGTTTTGGGCCTCCCCAATAATGGTTGAGGGCGTCGCGGACGATCTCGACAATATCTTCATCACCCGCCAGGTTTTCCATTAGCAGGCGTGTATTGTCAAACTGGCTGGTAGCCCTGATCGATTGGATCATTTGTACCTGAGGCTCTATTTGTTGGATGATCTGAATGATGTTTCGTTGCAATGAGCGGTCTTCCAACGCCAGCGCTGCCCTGGTTTTTAAGATCTCAAGCCCTTCCAGCTGTTCCTCGTTGAGCCCGTCGAACTGCAATTGGTGAACCCCCAAAACGCCAAGAAGTGTCCCCGAGGGCAAGCCTTCTTCTACCGATGGGGTAAATTGGGTGCGTAAAGGGATGATCACCGCGTTGGTGACGGTGAAGTAGGTACCGGTGGATCGTTCAAGTTCCGCCAAATGTTCAGCCAGAACATCTCCTTCTAAAAACGGCTGGCCTGAATTAACCATCTCAGTGACTGAACCATTTTCGACCACGGCAATCAGCGCGTCTTTGGCTTGCAGCAGGTCTTGCACCGCCGCCAAAATCGCCTCCAAAAATTGGTTCATATCCCCCTGGGTCAGAAACCGTTCCTCAAAGTTTTGGAACAGACCAAGCTCTGCCTTGTCATTGCCAAAGAAGAAAGCCCTTTCGAAGTATGGGCCAAGCAGTGTCACCAGGTGCTCCAAGATCACCACCGTAGCCACCATGGTAACCGGTGCCAGCACATTGTAGGTGACCCCAAAAAACTCTCCGCCACGGCGCACCAAAGTAAGGGTTGCCAAAGCAAACGAGGCGATCACGGGGCCGCGCAGGATCCATTTCATCAGCCGGCTTTTAACAACCCTGTCTGGCCAGCTGATGCCAAAGAACGCCACCGAGTAAGCCATTACGACCAATAAGCCGCCAACCACCAGGTTGGTGAGCGTAGCGAAGCTCCAAAAGGCCAACTGGAACTGGGAAGCGAAACCTGATCCGTACAACAGGTAAGGGAATGACCCCAAGGCGATCATTGTTGCGCCGGCCAGCAAATAAAGCATGCGCCGGCGCCCGGCTGTGGTCATCATCCTCAGGTAAGCGCGCGCAAAATTGATCTCGGCGAGGATGACCACAGCGATGTAATAAAGGGTAAACAGGTTGGTGAAGAAGGTGCGCTCGAAATAGGCAGCCGGTATCGAGTTTGGCTGAAGTGGACCCAGCAAACGCCCCGCCGCCAACAAAACCAAGAATACAGCACTGGCAATATAAAACAAACGCACCGAGATCGCCCTGCGCCCACGCGATGGCCGGCCAGCGGTCACTAACAAGCCATCAGATAGGTGGAAGTAGGTTGCGGGTAAAAAAACCAGCCCAATGAATTGCATGCGCAGGAACAGGCCAACCATTTCGGTTGTTTGCACGGTACTCTCAATCGCCTCGCTGGAAGAGATGATGACGATACAAACCAAAATGAGCGCAAAGGAACGGGATACCCGGTCGCGCAGGTTGAACGAAAGCGTATAGATGAATAATGAAAAAGCGGTGATCGAAATGCCGGCAGTCAGGATCTGGTTGAATCCGATGATGGCATTAAGCAGGTATTGGTCCCAGGTCAGGTCCATAAGGTTAATTCAATTTCCGCATTTAAGCGGAGTAATTAGTAAATGGCGCGGCTGAAGAACAGCGCTACATCCCTCGAGGTATAGTACTGGTCGTTGTATCCGCAAAACTCAAAACCCATTTTTTGCAACATGCGAATAGCCGGCGCGTTCTTGGATTGAACCTCAATGATGGAACGGCGCAAATTGCGTTTTACTCCCCACTCCTCGGCGGCGGCGATCAGTTTTTTGCCAATGCCCTGGCCGCGCACCGGCCTGCCTACCACCACGTCGGTGATCCACACTGCGTGCGGTACCATCGTGTCGGTCAGCCGCACGTATGCGATCGCTTCCATCCCGTTCATCACGCTAAGCATCGGGCGAATATGGAAGGTGTCGGCCAGCTCCTCGGGCGGGCGGGGGTAATCGATGCGGATGGTGCGCGGAAGGCGGATCTCCCGCAGGGATACTGAAACCTGGCCGGCATCTCGCGACAGGTCTACCTGCCACACATAATCGGTATTGACGGAATGGTCAATAGCGGCCAAACGTACCAGGTCGGTTGAAATTGTATTACGGATCTCAAAATTTATCATCGCTCACTCCGCTCTTACCTTAACGGGCAACGAGCACGGGGGCAGGGCATTACCGGTGTTGTCGGTTGCCAGCAAGCGTAACTGGTAATCGCCTGGGGTTAGCTGGGTAAGATCCCAATTGCCCAAGTCACCGTCGATCACAACCTTATCACCCGCGGCCACCGTCACCCAAAGATCATTTCCGGCAGAATACTCATATTTGTAAAAACCAAAGTTCTCAATATTTATTGTACCCTTGATGGTGATCCTGCCTTTGATCTCTTCATTGGGGGTGGGTGAGCTGATGACCAGCTGCCCGGGGATGCAACCGGTTGAACCTTCTGGCGGCAAGGCTGGCTGGGCAGTCATACTTTTACCTTCTGCCATGGTTTGGCCTAGCAGGTTGGCGGTTGGGGTGGCGGCAAAGGTGGTGGATGGAAAGAATGGGATGACGAACGAGACGAAACAAAACTGGCTAAGCGCGAACATGGCCAGGATGATCAGGATCACCCCTGAGCTGCGGATCTTGTTGAAGGCGAATTCGCGCTCCAGGCCAAACAAGGCGGCACGCCACTCCAGCCAGCCGCTTACCAAGCCACGCAACGAGAAGAGGCCAGCGACCCCAAAAATGAGGTAGATGGCCACTTCATAATCTTTAATGAATTTAAAAAATGCGTCCACAAACCTGGCCGGCAACTACAGTTGCGAAAGAACGGTCTTGATCAGCTTTTCGAGT
>SXKT01000053.1 GCA_005778035.1 Chloroflexota bacterium | reverse complement strand
TGTGTTATTAAATCATCAGGCATATTCCATCGCAGCAACATATCCACGCTCCAAGGCCAGGTAATTGCTGGGAAGCAATTTATGATGCCGCTCTGGCAAGTGAGCCTTGAGTGAATTCTTGACGTCACCGATCTTTAGCTCAGGTAATTTGGTAAGTAAGGCACCCACTGTGACCATATTCATCAGTTTCTTGTCACCGATCTCTTCGGCGATCTTGCTGGCAGGGATGAATATCTGCTGAATGTCAGTTCGAACTGGCCCCCTATCCACCAAAGACGCGTTGATCACCGCTACCCCGCCGGGCAAGATCATTGGTTCGTACTTGTCGTATGAAGGTAAATTAAGTAATATTGCCAATGGGGGTACTTCTACCAGCGGAGAGCCGATCTCTTCATCGGCGATAACAACCGTACAATTGGCGGTGCCACCACGCATTTCTGGCCCATAGCTTGGTATCCAAGTCACCTCCATTTTTAAGTCCATGGCAGTGTACGCCAAAATCTGCCCGGCAAATAAAACTCCTTGCCCGCCAAAACCCGCAATCAGGATCTCTTTTTGCATTATATTGCCTCGAATAATTGCTATTATTACAAACGCAGATCGCCGACTGAAAGGCTGATCTTATAATCACCCAGCGGATACACCGGGATCATGTGGTCTTCAACCCATTGGCAGGAATCGACTGGATTTATGCCCCAGTTTGTAGGACAAGTGGACAATAATTCCACCATTGAAAAACCTAACCCACGCATTTGGGTTTCGAACGCAGTCCGGATGGCTTTTTTGGCCTTGCGGATATTCGCGGGATCGTGCAGAGAACGCCGTACAACATAACTCGCCCCGTCCATTTTGGCGATCATCTCAGACATTCGCAAAGGGAAACCCGATAATTCGACATCTCGCCCATTGGGAGAGGATGTGGTCCGTTGCCCTGGCAAGGTGGTTGGGGCCATTTGACCACCGGTCATCCCATAGATTGCGTTATTTAGGAAGATGACGGTGATATTCTCACCTCGACCGGCAGCATGCATGATCTCAGCCATTCCAATCGAGGCCAAATCACCATCGCCCTGATAAGTGAAAACGCACCGATCTGGCAATACCCGTTTGATGCCGGTTGCCATCGCGGGAGCGCGCCCGTGAGCGGCTTCTACAAAATCAGTATCAAAATAGTTGTACGCAAAAACCGAGCAACCTACAGGGGCGACACCGATCGTGCGGTCAACGATGTTCATTTCCATCAGTGTTTCCGCTATCAGGCGATGGGCAGTGCCGTGCGTACAGCCGGGGCAATAATGAGTCGATGTCTCGGTAAACGCCTGGGGTCGGGAAAATACCATGTTTTCTGGTTTTACTAAGGTAACCATTCATTCTCCTGTCAGATTTTTGCTAAAGCCCGGTCCAGCCACGCTTTGCGTGGATCGGTGACCAGCTTGGAATCGGATACGATCATGCGATTGATCTCACGTTCTACATCCTCGGGAAAAGGAACGACCCCTCCCGGACGGCCATAAAAATGGACCGGGGATTGCCTTCCAACCGCTATCAATACATCATCCAACATTTGGCCCTGGCTCATTTCCACAACCAAAATACCTTTCATTCGACCAGCGAGAAGTGACAGAATTTCATCGGGGAATGGGCTGACAGTGATCGGACGTAACAAGCCTACTTTGACGCCATTGGCGCGGAATTTGCGCACCGCTGAAAGGGCAACCCTGCCTGCGGTACCAAAACCAACCACCAAATATTCGGCATCATCCAGGTAGTATTCCTTAAATCGAATCTCGTTTTGCTTGATCTGATACCAGGTATTCAACATTCGCAGATTGGCTATTTCTTCATCTAACGGATTAATATAAATGGAAGTCAGAATACGTTTTGGGCGGCTGTTCTCTCCCCTGCCCCGAATTGCCCAGTCGTAATCTTGGCGAACAACCGGTCGCATTTCAGGTAATTCTGCCGGTTCCATCATTTGGCCAACTGATCCATCCGCGAGAACAAAAACCAAATTGCGGTATTTCTCCGCCAAGTCAAATGATAGTACCGTCAGGTCAATGGCCTCTTGCACGGAAGCCGGTGCCAACACTATTGGATGGTAATCCCCATGCCCGCCACCACGAACTGCCTGATGATAATCACTTTGGGCAGGGGCAATATTGCCCAAGCCAGGTCCGCCACGCATAACATTGATCATTACAGCTGGCACTTCTGTGCCCGCGATGTATGAAAGTCCTTCTTGCATCAACGATACACCCGGGCTTGATGAGGATGTCATTACCCGTACGCCTGTACAAGCCGCTCCGTACACCATATTAATTGCCGCTACTTCACTCTCTGCCTGAACAAACGCCCTGCCCAGTTCAGGCATCCGTTTGGCCAAGTGCTCCAATACCTCGGTTTGGGGGGTAATAGGGTAGCCAAAGTATGCTTCCAAACCAGCCCGGATGGCTGCTTCCGCCATCGCCACATTTCCTTTGATCAATTCTTTCGCCATTGATTTTCACTCCCCACGATAGGAATACATAACGATTTTTCCCAAAATAGAGTTCAAGCTGGCCTGCCTTTGACCACTTCACGGTAGACAGTGATCGCCGAATCTGGACAGACCAACGCACAAATTGCACATCCTGTGCAACCTTCTTTTACGATATAAGCCGGGTGAAAACCTTTCGTCGTCAACCGGTCCATATTCAGATCAATTACTTCTTGAGGGCAAGCATGTACACACAATTCACATCCCTTGCAATACATGTCTGACACTTCAATCCAACCATTAACAGACATAACAATTAGGCTCCTTTGAAAAAACTCTACTTATCATTATCAACAATGGTAACCACGTAGCAAAGTAAAAAAATCACAAACAAGCGCAACAATCATCACTTTTTAAAGTATAGTACAGGTGCCGATTTTTGAATTGTAATATGAGTTTAATCATCCAATTGCTCAACAATAAAGGCGCGATATGGCTGATTGTTTCGGCAGGTATAATTACGCTGTCATCCACTTCAAACAAGGCCATTTCTCAGTGAAACGTACAAATCGAATCTCTATCCTTCTCACTTCTATCATTCCAATTTTTGGGTTAATCCAGGTTTCTGGTAAATTTTTGGGGCCAAAGGCTGCTTTTGACATTACTACCCCCAAATGGGCTTTTGCCTACCTCTTTTTCATCCTGCTTGCAGCATTGGCTTTGTTCCTTAGTAATCATCATTCCTTTCAGGACCAGAAAAATTCATTCTTTTCTGGTCTAAATTCCTACATTTCAACACTACCCACCACGCTCCGTGTTTTGGCAATGGCACTGTTCGCAGCAATGGTCTTTGCCTTGATCTTGTTCACACCTTTATCACTTTTTTTTGCCTTGTTTGCCAATGGATTTTTTACCCAATTCAGCCTGCTGCTTACCCTGGTTGCCCTGGGTGAACGACTCACTGGGCAAACGAATGTGGCGCGGATCGTACCGCGGAATTGGATCATTGCGTTTTCTCTGTACATCCTGGTTTTCATCGGCGGGGTGCTTGGCGGAAATTATCCTGTCCAAGTATGGTCATGCTGGCTTCTGGCTACAGTTTTATTAACCGCAACCTGTACCCATCACTGGTGGAGGGTGACTGCCGACGTGCAAGACCAAACATTCGATCAGCTTTTTGTCTTATTGCTGTTGGTTTTCGCGCTGGCGTTTTTTGTTTTTTTACAAACGGTCATAACAGGCGCATGGTCTTTGCCGAGTATCATGGATGAAGGCTCCTACGGAATTAAAGGCTTATTATTCACTTCTGGCCAGTATTCCCCCTATCAGGATTATGGTCCCTGGACCAACAAGATGCCGCTGTCTTTTCTGTTGCCAGGCATCATCCAACAAATTTTTGGTGCTGGCATCCTTACCTTGCGCATGGCAAGTTTGGCAATGCTTGTGGCCATAGCAATATTGCTTTTCCAAATTGGGCAACGGATTTGGCCGACCTATGGTGGCTTGGCTGCTTCGGCGTTTTTTATGTTAAACCCGGCCTTGGATAATTTTTATAATTTGGGCAACTCGCAGATCTACACTGCAACCTTGCTCACATTATCGTTATATTTTGCGCTCCGCAAAAATGGATCCATCACTTCCTTGGTGATCAGCAACATGCTCGCCTCAATTGTTGTCTTAACCCGCGAGAATATGGCAATATACCTTGCCGGATTGAACCTTTACATCCTTTGGAAATTGGGATGGCGCCGTGCCATTCCGGTCATACTTGCTGGGATAATGGTTTTTGGGGTTGGCCACGCTGCGTACTGGCCTGGGATCTTAAAGGTCTGGGCCAAGTGGTTACCAAAAGCAATCACCCCATTTTTGGATGCTTACAGATACACCGGTGGTGGCACTGTTAGCTGGAAACTGATCGGGGCAAGTGTCGACGCTATTTCTGTGGCAAATAGCTTTTTACAGGGAATCGCCAGTAATTTTTTTGCGCTGGCGGGGTTGATAATGTTGCCAATTGTAGCCAATTGGAAGGGGTTTCAAAAGTATCATTTTTATAAAGAAATCGTTTTTTTGGCAGGCACTTTGGTTGTACTCAACCTCGCCCACGGTGTGATCACACTCAATGATGGGTCTTGTATTTATTGTTTTTCTGGATACCTATCCTTTTATTTGCCGATGGGTATTGTGCTGACAGTGATGATGTTGCCCTTGGTTGACCCGATTTTTGGAAAAACAAAGGCGCTCTTGTTCACTATTATTGGCGCCATATTTACACTCAGCAATTGGTTTATTCACCGGCAATCGCTCGAGAGTTTGTTTTATTTCAAGATTCCTTCTTTGGCGGGCAAGGCTGGGGTGCAACCGTTGTTCGTTTGGGCAAGGGAGAACTTTGGCGTTGGCATAGAAGATGCCAAGATCGCATTTCCATTGGCATTTGGCACTGCCATCTTTTTGTCAATTTTGTTGATATTTTTGGTAGCCAATGGCAACTATTCAGGAAAACCCCAAAATGGGGTTTCTTTACAGATTTTGATATTAATCTGCATGCTGGGCTTTCCGCCCTTCACCAGTGTTTGGATGCATTCGAGGCATAATTACCAATCTTGCCGTGGGGATGTCATCTTGGCGCACTCCAGGGTAGATGCTGAACTGAAGCAGGTGATACCAGCTGGCAGCAAGGTCTATTGGTTAGGCGAATCCACCACTCCATTCCTAACCATGGATGTGAAAATTTTTCCGCAACAGATCAATGATGGGTTCTCATATAAAGTGGGCAGCAATAGTCAGATCGCAGAAAAATACGGCTTTTGGAACGAGGAGATCTCAGCCAGGTGGGCGCAGGAGGCTGATTTCTTAATGATCGAGGAAAGATATTTGGGGAACCCGATCCTTCAAAGTTTTGACCTGGCCAAGTTTACCCAAATCGCCAGTACCTCAAAATTGGACCCTTGCGACAAATCATCCAGATATCTGATCTTCAGACCTTGATCAGCCTTTGACCGGCAAATTCTTGAGTACAAAAAAGCCCCGGCTTAAAAACCTTCGCCTGGTATTAACACAGTACCCACGGCTTGCCATTTTGTTTGCAGTCTCAGTGAACCAACGACCATTCCCCCATGCTTGCTGATGCCTTTCATCGCGGGCAGCTTGTTTCCAGTCCTCAAAAAAGGAATGGATCCATTCGCCTTCCACCATGTGGTGAATATAATTTTTGGGCAAAACAGGTTGGAAATTTGCCGGATCAAAGCCCCCCTTTAGGTTGCCATAAAAAACCAATGCTTCCTGTTTCCAATGGCCATCTCTCATTCTCAGCAAATTACTGACCCATATAGAGCCATTCGGATTGGATGTTCCCTCCAATAACACCCCTCCTTCAACCACATTTCTGGAGAGCGCTGTCCAGGATGGCTCCACTTCTTCTTCATTGTATTGACGCAGCACATTGAACGCGCGAATTCCTCGGATGTATTCCCCCGTTCGAACAGGAATATTGAACCCACCCAATCTGAAATCAACGGTCTCAGATCGGTATGGGAGGGCTACCGAAACACGGTCCGGATCTATCTCAACTCCAACAAGCTTTAATGTAGGGTTGATCAGATGAAACCTGTCAGCCAATTCAAGGGTGGTCATTGGGCCAAAACCATACCCTAAATCAACAAAGATGGAGTCATCACCAGCACCCAATAACTGCGGGTCATAGATCATCAGAAAATGGTCAGTTTGCCTCAATCGGTTTTGGGCTGTTTTTCCGCGGGTGATCACCCCCTGCGGTTTTTTTGGGAGAAAACCTGGATGTTTTGTTGCCATGGTTAAAGAACAAGGGTAGCCTTTGTTATTTCAGGCTACCCTATCCTCGATCGATTATTGGATCAATCACGCCGTCGGCCACCAACCAGGGTGACGTAATAAAGGATCTGCATGACCGCGGTGATTAGGGCGGCCACATACGTCAGGGCTGCGGCATTAAGAACACTATTTACTCCACCGACCTCATTCTGGTCCGAAACCAGCCCAGAATCCACCAACATCCTTTTTGCGCGGGCCGAAGCGTCAAACTCTACGGGCAAGGTCGCCAGGGCAAACACCGCCCCGCCCGAGAATACCATGATACCGAGCCAGGCAAGTTCAGTAAAGTTGAGAAACAAGCCGATCATGATCAGGATCCAGCCCAAGTTAGAGCCGATATTCACTGCCGGGACCAAGGCCGCCCGAAACCGCAATGGAGCATAATCCTCGGCATCTTGCATGGCGTGCCCAAGTTCATGAGCAGCAATAGCCAAGGACGCAACTGAGGGTTGTGAGGCAACGCCTTGGCTCAGGTTCAGCATTTTTGTACGAGGATCATAATTATCGGTTAATTCTCCGGCGATCGTCTGAATGCGAACACCCATCAGTCCGGATGCGGAGATCAATCGCTGCGCAGCCTGGGCACCGGTTAAGCCGCTGGTGGCACGTACCTGGCTCCACTTGGAGTAGGATGAGCGCACATACCAACTGGTGATCCCCATGATGATGAAAGCGGGGATCATAAAGATCAAGTATTGGAAATTAAAGAACATGGCACTCCTCTTATCTATGCGTCAATATTATTGTAACAATTTTTCCAACTCAACTACAGCCGCGTCTAATTGCGGGTCCAAATTATTGATGAAATCATCTTCGGTCATCTCCACAGCAACATCCGGGGTCAGGCCAACTTTATGGATCGTGCGTTCAAGGGGCGTCAGCCATTTGGCGATGGTTATGCGCACGGCGCCTTGGTCATTGCTGAGTGGTGTCCAGATTTGGACTGATCCTTTGCCATATGAGGTAGCACCCACCAAGGGGCCACGCTTGTAATCTTGCAGAGCTCCGGCCACGATCTCTGATGCGGATGCTGAACCTTCATTGATCAAAACGACTACAGGAACATCGGTCGCCAATCCACCAGCAATGGCGGTATATTCGTCATTTTGGCGCTCATCACCATATTTCTCGATCACAATGGTGCCTTTTGCCACAAACTGAGAGGCTACCTCCACAGCAGTTTGCAGGTACCCACCGCCATTGTTACGCAGATCCAAAATGTATCCACGGGCTCCATCTGCCTTCAGTGTTTCCAATTGGCTTACTAATTCTGTGGTGGTTGTGTCACCGAATGTGTTCAACTTGATGTAACCCAGATCATTCTGGAGCATTTTACTTTCTACACTGGCGATCACGATCTCAGCCCGTGTAATACTCACATCGAACAATTCCTCTTCACCTTTTCGCTGGATGGTCAACACGACGATGCTGCCAGCCGGGCCGAGAACTTTTTGGCGCACTTTTTCGGGGTCTACACCAACCATATCTACCCCATCGATCTTGACCACCATATCACCCGCCCGCAGGCCTGCTTTTTCTGCCGGGGAAGATGGAATGGGGCTGATAACGGTCAGATAGTCGCCCGTAGTATCCACATACGCGCCGATCCCTTCGTAGTTGCCGGCGAGGGAATCATTTTCTTCCTTGAAGGTTACCGGATCCATATAGGATGTATGGTCGTCGCCCAGGCTATCGAGCATACCGCGTATTGCCCCGCGCATTAATTCCACATCATTGACGGGTTGATCCACATAGTCACGATGGATGAGCTCCCACGCTTCCCAAAATGGCTCAAACAAAGTTTGCAGGTCCTCAGGGGTAGCCTTCGTGGCGGCAACCGGTGTAGCCTTGATCTCAAGGCCTCTTTCAGCATCTGTTAGTAAGGCGTCTACAGCAGGGATTTGGCCGAAATGGCCGACCAAAATTCCGCCAGCAAAAGTTGCCAATAATAAAAAGCCAGATAAGGCTGCGATGAGTGTTATTTGTAAAAATTTTTTCACGGTATCCTCCGTACAATGCTTTAATTTAGCATGGATGTATTAACGTAATATGAGTTAAAAGGGGGGAATTGTAGGAACATTATATGAGTTGAGGAGCCAAGGAACAGTGTTCGTTTACTTTTTTTGCTCATCCCTCAACTTGTTTACCCGATCATTAAGTTCCTTCAACCCCTCGTCTTCTTTTTTCCATGGTCCGGCAGCATCCGAAAAATTTTTAAAGAAGTGGATATTTGAGCGACCAAAAGATCTTGCCATGGCGAACATCACCAAGTTAGCCCCCCCAATGACAACCACCAGTATCACTAAAACGATCCAAATCCTATCCGGATTCATATTGACGATCCATTTAAGAGGTGCTTTTCAATCTGTTGCCAATTTTCATAAGCTGCCGAACAACCGTCCGTTTTCTCTTTTTTACCAAACAAAATTGCATGAAACCCCAACTTGAGGGCGCCTCGCGTGTTGTTTTCAAGGTCATCTATGAATACGCAAGAATGTGCCGATGGCGCGCCTGCGATCTTTATGGCGATCTCAAATGCCTCAGCTGCCGGTTTGCAATAGGGTTTCATGTCTTTAATATCAATGATCCTTTGGAAATGGTGCTCCACCTTCATTGCGGTAAGAACCCGCCTTGCATGGGGCGAAGTAGCGTTGGTGAGGATGTATTTCTCTCCCGGGATCACTCGAAGGGCGTGATCCAATTGGGCATCGTAGCTAAGGGCAGATTCCAACGGGATGTCGTGGACAAAATCGAAGTAATCATCCTCATCCACCTTGTAAAACTCGCAAAGCCCTTTGTACGTTGTGCCATACTTGTTCACAAAATTTTTGCTAACCTCAACACCTTGCTCCCTTGGAATACCAAATCTGGATTCCATATACAGGTATACCCGCTGCTTGATCATTTGCCAGACACCACTGCTGGATGGGTAGATGGTATCGTCGAGGTCAATAAAGGTGTGAGAGATGTTCATCGGTGGGATTATATCAGTATATAATTTTAGCGATGTCCATCCATATTCTTCCCCCCGAGATCGCTTCACAAATCGCCGCAGGCGAGGTTGTGGAACGGCCGGCATCGGTTGTAAAAGAAGCCCTTGAAAACGCCATTGATGCCGGTGCCACATCGATTGAGATCGAGATCGTCGATGCGGGCAGAAAATTGATCCGCATTAGCGATGATGGGCATGGAATTCCTTTCACTGAATTGCCATTGGCTGTGGAACGCCATGCTACCAGCAAGCTTACCAACTCGGCTGACCTTTTTAACATCACAACCTTGGGTTTTCGTGGCGAGGCGCTTGCATCCATCGGCTCTGTTTCCAGGCTAACTGTAACCAGCCGAATTGGTTCTGAGACCGCGGGTGGACGCATGGTGGTCGATGGCGGTATTTTGCGAGTACAAGAACCAGCAGGGGTTCCAAAAGGAACCACTATTGTTGTTGAAGATCTGTTTTACAATGTTCCTGCACGGCTAAAGTTTTTAAAACACGATCTTACAGAACGACGGGTCATCGATTCCTTGGTCGCGAAGTATGCACTGGCCTACCCCCGCATACGCTTTCGGCAGGTCGATAACCATAGTGTTGCGCTGCAAACTAGCGGCGATGGCGACAGAAGGGCAATTTACGCTGCGCTCTACGGCATTGAAATTGCCCGCCAAATGTTGGAAGTCCATGCTGCCGAGGAGCCGCTTCAGCTTGGTGGTTTTATTAGCCCGGCATCCATCACCCGATCCAACCGCAAAGAGATCACCTTTTTTATCAATGGACGATGGGTTTCAGATACACCTCTCACCCAAGCCCTGTTGCAGGCATATAACACCTTGCTAATGGTTGGCCGCTACCCAATGGCGGCTTTGTTTTTGAACCTTTCGCCTGAAGATGTAGACGTGAATGTTCACCCTACCAAGGCAGAGGTGCGGTTTAAAAACCAAGATCAGGTGTTTAGTTTTGTCCAAAGATCGGTCAAACGTGCGTACCTGGCATATGCCCCGGTAACGAGCCTGCCCAACAACCAAATGCTTTGGAGCAACACTCTTCGCAAGGTAGATGACATCGGGCCTGGATCTGCGTTGATGGATCGGGAAATGGCGAGTGATAACCAACGCATTGAGTGGCTTTTTGGGCATGAGGATAACACTGAAACTCTCCGATCTGAAACAAGCGAAACCATGTCAGATTCGGTTGGAAATCGCTCTCCGGAGTTTGATTTGGATGAATTCCGCTCTCCTATGCTCAGGTTGGTCGGCCAAGTTGGCGGCACCTACCTGATAGCTGAAGGGCCTGATGGTCTTTACCTGATCGACCAACATGCTGCACACGAGCGCATATTGTTCGAAAAATTAATGGCACAACATCAGCAACAAAAGATCACGAAACAGGCTTTGCTTGCTCCTGTTTTGGTCAAGCTTTCCGCGGCTCAGGCCAAACTGGTTGAACCCCAATTGCCATTCTTGCATCATTTGGGCATGGAAATAGAGGAATTTGGCTCCGATACTTTTCAGATACGGTCCATGCCAGCTATATTCACTAATTTGGACGCAAATGCCCTGATCAGTGCATTGGTTGATGATTTTTCTGAGGATGAAACCCCTCTGGCAAGTGAAATTGAAGCAAAGATCGCTGGCCGGGTTTGTAAGACACTTGCTATCAAGGCTGGCCAATCGCTAAGCCCCATGGAACAAGCAAATTTGCTGACCGAATTGGAGAAATGCGCTAATCCCCGGTCGTGCCCTCATGGCCGGCCGACCATGATCCATTTATCAGTAGAATTATTGGAAAGGCAATTTGGGCGAAGAGGTGCCCGATGATGGCAGAATTGATGAAATCAGTATGGTTGGAAGAAAACAAGATCAGCCTGCGCCAAGTTCCCATGCCCTCCTCACCGCAAGAGGCATTGGTTAAAATCCGCCTTGCAGGCATTTGCGCAACCGACCTTGAATTGATCAAGGGTTATTACCCTTACCGGGGCATTTTGGGGCACGAGTTCGTTGGTGACGTAGTTGGACTGGGGGAAGAAGTGGCCGATCAAACCCAATGGCTTGGAAGAAGGGTTGTCGGCGAGATCAATGTTCGCTGTGGAAGGTGTGAAAATTGCAAAGGTTTGCGCGAAAACCACTGCGAGAACCGAAGTGTATTGGGGATTGTGAACCGCAATGGTGTGCATGCCGAATACACCACTTTGCCATTGCAAAACTTGCAAGTCGTTCCCGAATCTATCAGCGACGAAAAAGCGGTTTTTACCGAACCAATCGGTGCGGCCCTCGAGATCCTTCAGAAAGTGCATATCAAACCAACCGACAACGTTCTGGTGATAGGCGGTGGGCGATTGGGCCACCTAATAGCCCAGGTATTGTTATTGACCGGTGCAAACCTTAGGGTGCTTGCAAAATACCAAAACCAGATCGAGCAGTTGGTGATGCGCGATATCAGACCGATCCGCGAGAGCGAACTATCAAAACCGATTTGGGATGTGGTTGTGGAGGCGACAGGCTCCTCCACCGGCTTCGAACTTGCCCGAAAGATGATACGCCCGGAGGGCAAACTGATCCTGAAAAGTACCTACAAAGGAAATCTGGAAGTGAACTTGTCATCCATCGTGGTGCAGGAGTTGCATATCATTGGCTCTCGATGCGGCCCGTTCGGTCCGGCATTACGGCTGATGGAAGCGGAAAAGATCGATCCAACATTGATGATCGATTCTGTCTACTCTCTCAATGATTCCATGGCGGCGTATGAGCGGGCTGTCGCAAAAGGTGCGTTAAAGGTTCTTATTCGTCCTTAGGTTCATTGTTGGGCAGAGGAATGGTAAACCGGAATTTGGTACCTACATTTACCCGGCTTTCAATCTCAACTGCCCCGCCATGACCTTGAACGATCTCCTTGCAGATCGATAAACCCAGTCCGGTTCCCGAGATCTTTTGCTCGGTTCCACCTACTCGGTAAAACTTTTTAAACAAATTGGGGATGGCAGCCTTGGGGATGCCCAGGCCGTTATCTGTTACCTGAAATTTCCATAGATCCTTGTCAAGAGTGACCTCAATGGTCACCTTGCCGTTTTCGCGATTGTATTTGATGGCATTGCTTACCAGGTTGATGATCACTTGTTTGATCTTGTCACGGTCGGCGATGATGGGAGGCAGGTTTTTTTTGGCCTTGATGAGGATCTCTACTTTGGCTTCTAATGCTTTTGGCTGCAAGCTAAATTTGCACTCTTCCAGCAAGGGAGCAATCTCAAAACTACTTTTCTGGTAACGGGTACGGCCAGATTGCAAACGTGCCAAATCCAAAAAACTTGTCGCAAGTTCACTGAGGCGTTTTGTTTCAGTATTAATGTTGGAGATGATCTTCTGCCCCTGCGCCGCGCCAATCTCTGAACGCATCAGCAAGTAAGTAGCAGTCGTGATCGCAGCAAGCGGGGTACGCAATTCATGGACAAATTCGTAGATGTGATCGGACTGATAAAACAGCCGTGAGTTTTCAATGGCCACAGCTGCTTGGGCACCCAGAACCAACATCAATTCCTCGTCGCCTGGGCTGTACTTACCATCCCGCTTATTGATCGATTCCAAAACACCGATCACCTCACCTTTGGAAATAAGTGGAACCCCCAACAGACTACGCGTATGAACATTCACTTTTTTGGAAACACTCCCAAAATGCCGTTCATCCTGAGAGGCATCATCCAATATTACCGGCCTGCGATGTTGCAAGATCCATCCAGCGATGCTATCCATAGGCACTTGGATCCCCTGGAGCAAGGGATCCATATTGGTAGCATTCTGAAAAAACATTTTCTTCTCGTAAGGATCATACAATAGGATCGATGCTGCCTCGGAATCGGTGATCTCTTTTGCAGCCAACGTAATGCGGTTTAAAAGCGCGTCTAACTCGATAGTCCCGGCAAGGTCGCGGGAAATCTCCAATAATTTCTTGTAACGGTCGAGATCAGTTTGATAATTTTCGGTCATAATATTGCCAACTTGGCAATATTATTATATCGAATTCCAAGCCTGAATATACAAACATGGGCAATTGCAACTACCACAAAAACGATTGCTAAATATGGTACAATGCCATTCCGTGATGCTCCCGTAGCTCAGTGGATAGAGCGTTGGCCTCCGGAGCCAAATGCTGCGGTTCGATCCCGCACGGGAGTACTACCCCTTGATCAATCAGCGACAAGGGGTTTATTTTTTCCCAGCCTTTTTATGCGGTTGGTATTTGGTTTTGGGGCTGAAATGGGAAAAACAGATGAAATTCGCTACCCGGCAAACCCTCTTCAGTGTTGCTTGGGCTTACGACCCAAATGCGGCCACCGTGAGCTTTAATGATCGCCCGTGAGAGAGCCAAACCAAGACCAAGCCCCGACCCTTTGAACCGAAATTTGCTCGATGACAAATGATCTACTTTTTCACCTGGTTGGTAAAAACGAGTGAAAATGATATCTTGCAGTTCTTTGCTCACCCCCACACCAGTATCTCTGATAACAACCTGAATCCCCGCTTCTTGTTGGTTTTCAGACGGAGGAATAAAAGCACTAATGGTGATCTTGCCATGATCAGGAGTGAATTTGATGGCATTTTGAACAATATTGAGGAACAGACGACGGACGGATGCCCTGTCTCCTACGATGCGCGGCAGTGAGGGTAGATCGACAACCAAAACTTGTTGGCGCTGGTTTACTTGCTTGCTCACTTTTTGCGTTACTTCGCGGAGAATGTCATTGAGTGATAATTCCTCAGTCCGCATAATATCGCTGGATAAATCCAGGCGGGCCAATTCAAATAACGAATCAAGGATCTCCTCTTGTTTCAATACCCCTTTGTAAATCCCATTCAACAGGTCCCTTTGGGTACTCGGCAACGTTTGGTCCTCTAAAAGCATTTCAACATAACCACGGGTAACGGTGAGGGGTGTTCGAAGCTCGTGCGAGGCAATGCTTATGAAGTTGGACTTGATCACTTCAAATGTGGACATATCCTTGGTAATGTTTTGCAAGGTTGAGAAAGACTGTTCCAATTCAGCATTACTTTTTGTTAATTTATCCACCAATTTGGCATTTACGATCGCCTTGCCGGCAATGGAAGATAATGCGGTAAAAAATATCATTTCTTCACGTTCATAACCGCCCCGCCGCCGCGGACCCACAGAAATAAAACCGATCCATTGTTGTTGGTCGAATAATGGAACGTAAAGAAATCCCTGCAGCGCGTTGAACCAGGCTAGGGCCGAACCCTCACCTTCGTTTGCCAGGAGCGTCGCTTCAAGATCGGATTGATAAGAAATGGAATTTTGCTGGCGGTTGAACCAGGAACTGGTGACACCGCTACCTGAAAGTGTTAAATCGGCCAACATTGGCGGTATCGCCGAATGATTATATAGATGGTACTCATCTTCGGCATTCGATTTGGCGACATAATCGGCGATAACCAAATGAAATGAGGTGGCGTAACATTCGTCAACGATCACCTTCTCAAATACTTTTGATAAATCCGCGAGGGACGATTTTTCTCTGAGTGCAACCGAAATTATTTCAATCAGATGATCTGCCGGTTGGCGATCTTGCGAAAATAACAATACAAGCATTCGCTCCAGGAATCGATCAGCCAATGGGACTGTCACGACCGCCAAAGCGAGGCCAATTCCTGATACAAGTGGCATTACCAAGATCGATCCTGTTTGTTTGTAGGCAGTGATTACACCGAAAAATAACAATGCCAACCAAAGCAACAGTAGACCTGACCTTAAAACGCCACGTACTACAAATTTGACATCAGGCAAATGTTGAATGCAACTGACCATAATGGAGGAAACCATTGCCAACGGGAGGAAAAAATCAAACACAACGTCCATGTTGCTTTGTAGCGCATAACCGGCACTGGCAATACAAGAAATGACCAATACCCAATAATAAAGTTGATTTCGGATAAAATATTGGCGCTGGGTTGACAATTTTTCTCTCAGGGAGTTAACGGTCATTGCCAAATAGATCAACCCCGCAAAAACACCGAACTGGGGAATAAGAGAGATTGGCATGGTTAGGGTCACTGCAAGGCTCAACAAGCCAGTGTGCAACCTGGGTTTGTTCGATCCTAACTCCAAAATGTGAAAAAGAAAAATAGTAGACAGCAGAAAAAGGGCAGATCTGTTGCTTATGGCAGAGAAGAGTGGTACAGATTGGAATGCAAAAAAGATAAATGCCGAATTAGCCGCCAGCCAACCCAATAAAGGCAACAGCAGCAATTTTTTGGGCGGTCTGCTTACTAAAACAACGCCAAACCCAAAGACCGAGATTATAATTTGGTACAGTATAGTTGGCGGGTAAGTAGCAAGGATGAATTTTTGGCTAAATTCGTCAAACATATAAAGAGTATACACTACTAAAAGTAGTGGAAAAATCGGGTTCGGCTCTTTTATGGGCCACCAACTTGCAGGAGCGCAAACAATGTTGAACATAATGCCTTTCGAGTTTCATGTTTCACGCACCGCACGAACCAAGTACTCATTCGATGACAGCATGTTTGCAACTGATGGCCGCGTTATTGTGGCAGATTTTGTTGCTGCGCGTGATTTTGCGGCAAAAATGAGTCGAGTGCGCGGAACTGTTGTGCCTGCTTCAGATATCAACGCGATGGGTTTGATCGATGAAGTATTGCACATGATCATTCGCAGGTATGAAGAACAAAACCCGGGGGTCATTTCGAGGGCATTTAACAAATTGGAAAAAATATTGGGCGAAGAGGGATTGCGAACTTCACAACTCAAATTCCTGACAGAGTTTCCGCCCAGGGTAGTCTACCGCAATGAAATGAAGGAAGATCAGTACCTTGCCGCAAAAACTGCTGGCTTGCCTCACCAATGGGTTACCTTGGAAGAAATGCTCTTGCTCAACATAACCAATTTGAACCCGGCAACCCACCCATACAAAGAACTCTTCGATGACACGCCGCTCAATTCCGATGGATACTTGCAAACCATTGGCGCACTAACCGATCATTTCAACGGTGAAAAGCCATTTGGTCAGGCAGGCAGCACTGAAACCTTGATCAGCATCCTGCGCGCGCCTGCAATCGCCTCACCTTACTCATTAGAAGGCCAAATTCAATTCCTGATCAACAAATGGGGGGGCATCCTGGGGGATCGATTCATCCAACGATTGCTCCGCGGTATCGATTTTGTCCGGGAGGAAGCAATTCGAGGGAATTTTGATGGTGGCTTTGCCGGAAACGCACCAGTGATCGATTATAAAAATAGCACCGATACCGATTACGAAAGGTTTAGCGAAGACAAGGTTTGGATGCCTAATTTGGTATTAATTGCCAAAAACTCCTATGTTTGGCTAGACCAACTCTCCAAATGGTATGGCCGAGAAATCCGCACATTAGACGCTATCCCGGACGAAGAATTGGAGAAATTGGCCAAAGCGGGTATTACTGGCCTGTGGCTTATTGGCCTTTGGGAGAGAAGTGTCGCTTCCCGCACCATCAAGCAACGGATGGGCAACCCAGAAGCTGTCGCTTCCGCCTACTCTTTAAAAGATTACGCCATTGCCCAAGACCTGGGCGGTTGGCCAGCATTGGAAAACCTCCGTGGTCGGGCCTGGCAAAAAGGTATCCGCTTAAGCGCTGATATGGTGCCCAATCATATGGGCATCGATTCTGCCTGGGTGGTTAACCATCCAGATTGGTTCCTCTCGTTGCCTTACCCGCCATATCCTTCCTACACCTTCAACGGACCAGACCTCTCGGATGATGCACGCGTGGGTGTGTATTTGGAAGACCATTATTATGATAGAACCGACGCATCGGTAGTGTTCAAACGGTTGGATCGCTGGACCGGAGATACCCAGTTCATTTATCATGGCAATGATGGAACTTCGATGCCGTGGAATGATACAGCCCAACTCAATTTCCTCAAATCCGAAGTGCGGGAAGCAGTCATACAAATCATTATCCAAGTTGCCAAAAATTTTCCGATCATCCGCTTCGACGCGGCAATGACATTGGCCAAACGGCACATTCAACGCTTATGGTTTCCTGAACCCGGCAGCGGCGGCGCGATTGCCAGCCGGAGTGAACACGGCCTTACCCGCGAGCAATTTGACCAAGCCATCCCTGAAGAATTTTGGCGGGAAGTGGTTGACAGGGTAGCACAGCAAGTTCCGGATACATTGCTGCTTGCCGAGGCTTTTTGGATGATGGAGGGCTATTTTGTACGCACCTTGGGTATGCACCGGGTTTATAACAGCGCCTTTATGCACATGCTTCGCGATGAAGATAATGCCAAATACCGCATGGTAATAAAAAATACCCTGGAGTTTGATCCGCAGATACTCAAACGCTATGTGAATTTTATGAACAATCCGGACGAAAAGACTGCCTTGGAGCAATTTGGCAATGGCGACAAGTATTTTGGCATTGCAACCCTTATGTTCACCCTTCCCGGCTTACCGATGGTTGGCCATGGGCAATTTGAAGGTTTCAAAGAAAAATATGGCATGGAGTATCGCCGGGCATATTGGGATGAAACTCCCGACAAAGGCCTGATGGAACATCACGAGCGAGTGATCTATCCTTTGATCAAAAAACGCTACCTGTTTGCAGAGGTGGATCAGTTTTACTTGTTCGATATGTTCACGCCGGAAGGCAGCGTCAACGAAGAAGTATTTGCTTACTCAAATGGGAATGGAAATGAAAGGGCGTTAATTATCTTCCATAATAAATTTGCCGAGACACGCGGTTGGATCAAAACCTCGGCTGTTGTGATGGATAAAGCCAACAACAAACTCGACCAACGTAATTTGGGAGACGCGTTGAACCTTCATTGGAGCCCACTCAATTTTACGATTTTCCGGGACGTACACTCTGGCTTGGAGTTTATCCGCCGATCGAATGAAATTTTGGAGCATGGCATGTACCTGCAGCTGGGAGCGTACAAAACCCATAGCTTTATCGATTTTAGGGAAGTGTACGATAGTGATGGAAAATGGGCTGCTGTTGAAGAAAACTTGAACGGTGCCGGATATTGGTCGATTCAGGCAAAATGGGATGAATTATTTAAGCCAGCAGAACAAAAAATGTCCGAAGACGAAGAACCCAAGAAAAGCCAAAAAAGTCCAAAGGCCAAAAAAAGCAAACCTGCCTCACCCAAAACAATAATTTTGGCAGATGAAACCAAAACAAAAACAAAAACAGCAGGTAAAAAAGCACCCGGTGCAGGTTAGGCCATAAAAGTATGCTGAAGATCGGCATCTTTGGTGGCACCTTCGACCCCCCTCATTTGGGACATTTGATCCTTGCCACTGAGGCTATGGAACAACTTGGACTTGATAAGGTCTATTGGGTGATTACACCTGAGTCTCCACATAAAATTGGCCAAAACAAAGCCGATGTGTCACACCGTATTCACATGGTGGAATTGGCGATTCGAAATGAACCCAAATTCGCGGTAAGCATGATAGAACTGGACCGCCCCGGACCTCATTTTACTGCCGACACAATGGCCATCATTCGTGCCGAGCACCCTTCCGATCATCTTACCTTGCTGTTGGGCGGGGACTCACTTGCTCAATTGCCCACCTGGAAGGACCCAATACGGATCCTGAATTTGGTTGACAGGCTTGGTGTGATGCGTCGGCCGGGAGAAGTCCTTCCAAATCTTACAAACTTGCCCGAGATTGAAAAAAAAATGGTGGCCATCAGCGCGCCTTTACTCCAAATATCCTCTCGGGAGATCCGCGCAAAGATCGCGGAAGGTAAAAACTTCCGGTATTATCTTCCAGAAGGTGTATTTGAATATATTTTTAGTATTAATTTATACCGCTGACAAACCCCCCATCCAAAAACAAAGAGTATAATGCCGAAAATGAGGAAGTTGATTTTTCCTGTCTTATTATTTTTGGCGATCGGTTTGGTATTCATCAGCCTGAGCGAAATCGAGCAAACCGTGCTGGTATTTGCAAGCGCCAACTTGGTGCTCTTGGCCGGGGCGATCATATTGGTTTTTATCTACATCCTGATCGAAGCGTTCAATTATCGTGTGCTTTATCTGTTGCTGGGCATTGACGAACCCTATCGCCGGCTGCTATTGCTTGCCTCGGCATCCAGCTTCATCAACGTGGTCGCGCCAAGCGGTGGATTTGGCGGCATCGCCGTATTTGTTGATGATGCCGGAAAACGCGGATATAGCCGTGGGCTCGCCGCCGCGGCTGGCGCATTGGTATTATTTATGGAATACGCCGGTTTTTCGGTGGTGCTTGCGCTTGGGATGGGTGTGCTGTTTCGACGCAATGACTTGAACCCAGGTGAGATCACCGCCACACTGGTAATGTTGGTGATCTTGGTCGGATTAGGTTTTGGCATTTATTTGGGGGCGGTTTCAGGTGAACGGCTTGGGCGTTCTTTACAAAAAATTGCCCACTCGCTCAACCGCTTTTTGTGGGTTTTTACCAAAAAAGAGTACTTTTCTGAGATCGCCGCCCACACCTTCGGACAAGAAATATCTGAAGGGCTTGGTTTGGTTCGCAACCAAAAGAAAAACCTGCTAATACCCTTCGCAATTTCCACCATCGCGAAGGGTATTCAAGCCCTCATTCTGGCGATGGTTTTCATGGCATTCGAGGTTGAGTTTTCTGTTGGGACCGTTGTGGCTGGGTTTTCTTTGGCTTATTTGTTTTTGGTGGTTTCACCTACTCCCTACGGTATCGGCATCGTAGAATCGATCATGCCAATGGCGCTTTTTTCATTAAATATTCCTTGGTCACAAGCGGTCATCACAACCTTGGTTTACCGTGGTGTAACTTTTTGGATCCCGCTCGCGCTTGGCGCGGTTTCACTAAAGATATTGGAACAGGCTGACTGATCAGATCGGCCGATCATATCTCCGAGGTAATTACCGCAGAAGCGTACCCCACAACACTGGACCTATCACCAGTGACCCGCGCCGAGGTATCGTACCCAAGTACCGATAAGCCGGTGGCACCTGCTTGTTTGCAAGCCCTGATCCCCGCCAAAACAGCATTCAGACCGCAAGCTTCTGTTTTTTCAACCATGGCAGATCGCAAGATCCCCTCTTCTTCAAAACTCTCCCATGCCCGCAACATATCCCGATCCAAATTGTGGGCGGCACCGATAGTTTTAAAATGAGATAAGTCCGTCGATATCACCATTAACCAAGCCCTCCCAGCCAGACAGTTGGCAATGGCATCGCCCAATGCGATGAGATGGGCAAATTGGTAGCTTCTCATCATGATGGGTATTAATTGGAATGGGTGGTTGAGCACTCGCTGGAGAAAAGGTAGCTGGATCTCGAGGGAATGCTCCGAATCTTGCCCAACCAGTGTTATCGGCTGATCGGTTTCAGTTTCCAATTGCTTCGAGATATTGTCCAACAAACCATGTTGGATTGGAACTTGGCCTAAAGGTGTTTGGTAATGAGTGTGTTTGCTGGAAAGGAATGCATACGGGCTGTACCCATGATGAGGTGACAAAATCACAACAGTGTCTGGTTGGGTCTCCTTTACCAGACCAAAAGCTTTACCTGCCACTTGTCCCGAATAGATATGGCCGGCATGAGGGACGATCAGGCCTTTGATGTTAGAAGGAGGGAATTGGCGGGAATTTGCCAATTGCAAATAAGAATCTACCGAAAGGGTAAGGTCGGATGAATTGGCAGGATACCAAGACCCCGCAATGGCAGATGGGCGCGCATCTACGATTTCAGTCATTTCAATGCCATTGTATCACCGCGCCAACTTCGTTCAAAAGAGTTGTGCCAGTATGTGATGGGTAGATCGAAACGCCAGTTTTGGCAAATGATCAGGCGAGAACCATTCGGCGCCTGTCGCGTCATCTCCGGCAGCAAGTGTGCCACCGATGAACGTCGCTCGGTAAAAAAGTACAAAGTCCGCCCCACGTGGATGGTCCTTGCCATAATGGATATCATACAAATCACCAACTTCGACGTTCAACCCGCTTTCTTCCTTGCATTCACGTACGGCTGCTTGGCGTGGATCTTCTCCGCCATCCACAAAACCGGCAGGCAATGTCCAACATCCCTGGAAAGGCGGGTTTTTTCGTTGCACTAATAACACCTGGTTTTGGTAAATTACCACCACAGCCGCGGCTACCTTGGGGTCTTTAAAGTATGCCTGCTGGCATTGCTCGCAATACGGCAAGGATTTGCCATATAATTGGCGTTCCTGTAACAAGCATCCGCAGGATGGGCAGAATCTGAAGGTGATCTCAACCATAATCCCTTGCCTACAGATTGCGTTTTTTCCATTTGCGGATGGAAATGAAGCTCAGCGCGGGATATAAAATAAGCAGGAATATCAAAACAACCAATGTGATTCCCCAGGCAATTACTGCCCAATCAGCATAGGCCGGTGATACGGACTGCTCCATTACTTCGGAAGGGGCGCTCTTTGCCAATGGGGTATCGGCCTCGATGGTCGGGCTAACAATGCGGGCAGTGTCTTCCATTGGCTCTGGCGCAACTTCCTCCATCGGTGCAGAGAGCGCCATTGGCTCGGCCTGCATTTCCATTGCTGGCGAAGACGCAATTTCGGCAGACGAAGTGGAAATAATCGGTGTAGAAACCGGCGAGAATCGGTAGAGTGACAAGCCAATAAAAAAGAAGCTGAATAATGCGATTGAAGAGCGAATGGCGAATAAATAGACTGGTTTGGGCGGCCTTACCCCGGCAAGGTGGGCAGAAATGGTGAAATCCTTACGTGGTTCTACGTACGGCATTACCGCGAGCAAAGAACGGATCTTCGTGATCTCATCCTGGTGGGCTTTTTCGGCAGTTCCAGTTCTGAACAATTGATCATAGCGCTGTTGGTCTGCCTGAGAGAGATGGGCATCCCGGCCAAAGTGGATCAGTTCCAAGTTTGATATGGAGCGTTTGAAAGGGTTCATACGTGTTCGCTTTTATAACGCTCGAAACCGGGGTAAAGTTCCGTTATCGTTATCAAACATTTTCGAACAGATTCACGGGCGCGAATGAGCCGGCTTTTGAGAGTGCCCAATGGAGCGGAAATGACCTGTCGGGCCTCCTCATAATCCATTTCAAATACGTCCACCAATAAGATAACCAGTCGAGCATCCTCGCGTAACTCACGGATACAGCGTTCGATCAGTTCCGAAATTTCCTTTTGCTCAAAGGATGTTGCCGGGTCAGCGCTTTCATCGCGCAGCCAATTGGGTTCTTCGTTGGGTTCATCCACGTTAGTGGCAGGTTGCAACGGCACTTGCGGCCTTCTTTTTTGCTTTCTGATCTCATCAATACAGCGGTTGGCGCAAGACCTCAATAACCAGTTTTTTATCGAGCCGCCTTTAAATTGGCCAAGGTTGGCAAATGCCGTTATAAACACCTCCTGGGTCACATCTTCCGCCAAATAACCATCGCCTAGCATTCGTAAAGCCAAATTGAACACAGGTTTTTGGTATGCCAGTACCAATTCGTTATAAGCAAAAAGATCCCCCTTTTTTGCTTCCAAAATCAAGGTTATTTCATCCATAAACATATTCTACACTTGGAATGGCGATAAAAAACAAAAACGGCTGCCAAAAGGCAGCCGTTTTTGTTTCGATGATTTACATCCCAGCATGGTTTTGGGTGTTGTTTATGGAGCAACTGACCCAGTGAAGTTGAGGTTAGTAATATTTACCTTAATGGGGGCTTTTCCGTAAATTGCAGGGTCAAAGGTATACCCCGCCTTAGACGCAGAGATGGCCCCGGTCCAAGCGTATGGCAATTTAACACTGTACTTGCCATCTGAGCCAGTCACAGTGGTCTTGATGCTACCAAGAAAATCGCTCCAACCTGTGAAGGTGACTGTAGTACCGGAAACACCAGTGCTGCCAGAGACAATGATAGGAGCAAAAGCCTTGAAATCCACGTTGATCTGGTTGGTTGTGATGGGTGAGGAGTAGACAACCTGCCGAGGTTGGAAGGAATAGGAACTATTGGCAGGTTCTCGTGGAATTAAAGTGCCGGTGACGTTGTACGGGATGGTGATTGAATACTTGCCATTGGATTTGGAGTATTCGGTGATCACTTCGCCCGCGTCATCGGTATCGCCATCAGAATTTTCATCCCATTTGAACTGAATCCGTGCCCCACCTACCTGGGTATTACCAGAGATAATGACAGTAGATGCGGGGCTGGGCGGGTCAGCCGGATCGCCTTTGGTTGTAAAAGTGTAATGAATGCCACGATCAGCTTCTTTCCACTCATTACAGCCTTTTTTCCAACAAGTGGAGGCCATCACCGTCCATTCGTACGTTACATTTGGGTTTAGGTTGGTAACAATGTAGTACTTGTTGAATGTACCGGTCCAATTCGGGTCACCTACGCCACAGCCATCTTTATCTGTGGTTGGATCAATATCCTCGTGAATACAAAACTTGTATCGATCCGCACCCTCAAATGGAGTCCATGATAAGTAGGCATAATGCGGGTCTACATCCATTTGGGTGTTGGTTGGGGTCAGCTTGTGGAACTTGGCATCGAGGAGTGGTGTTGCTGCGCTGCTATCTTTGGCGAACGCGGCGGTGAGAGGGGTGGCCAATGCCGCCAAGAGCATTGCCATCAGTGTGATCGTCGAGATCCATTTTGTGTTTTTATTAATCATTTGTTCCTCCAGATATGCACAGGGGAATCGGTCCTGCACATTTTTTGGCCAGTCACCAGTATGCCTTCTCTTCGCCAAAAATTCCTGGCGGGCAATCGGTTATCAGGCCCTGTTCAGCCTCCATTTCTTGAAAGGTTATAACTCATACATTATACCCAATTCTGAAATGTGCAATAGATATGTACAGCAATTTGGAAATTGATCGAATAATGAAAACAATCTCCAAAATATTGGTGGCAGCAGTATTCTTGACAAGAATCGGATCTGACATTAAAATACCATCCGCTTAACCAATAGTGATCGATCGCCGAGATAGCTCAGTTGGTAGAGCACGCGACTGACAATCGCGGTGTCGTCAGTTCGATTCTGTCTCTCGGCACTCGCGGGCGTAGTACAGTGGTAGTACGACTCCTTGCCAAGGAGTAGGTCGTGGGTTCGAATCCCATCGCCCGCTCAGTTCCTTCCGACGGCTGGCATAATGGTTCCCAGCGAGCCATCCAATGCCAGCCTGAATCTTAATACGGCGACGTGGCCAAGTGGCTAAGGCGAGGGTCTGCAAAACCCTTATTCATGGGTTCAAATCCCATCGTCGCCTCCAAATACTGCAGAACGCCACCTATTTGGTGGCGTTCTTTTTTTTACTCTTCCTCATGTGTTAATTGTTTTGCGAGCATATTAAAGTCCTGATATTCCCTTACAGCGGCATCTTGGGCATTCACCCTCGCTAAGTCTACCATTTCGAGGTTTTCACCCAAAACCTGCGCCACAGATGGATCCAAATTTTTTTGGGTAACCATTTCCCAAATGATCTGATAGGCATCCGTCAGTGGCAAACCTTTACGGTATGGCCGGTCTTCTGTCAGGGCAGTGAACACATCTGCAACCGCAACAACCCGTGAACCCATAGGCATATCGATTTCGGTAACATGGAATGGATACCCCTTTCCATTCAGCCTTTCATGATGGAAAGCCCCCCATTGCCGGATCACATCCATGATCTTTAGCGGTTCAAGCAAATGATATGTGTAATAGGTATGCCGTTTTACAATATCGAACTCTTCTTCAGTTAATCGGCCGGGTTTTTCCAATATCTCTGCTGGCACAGCCAACTTGCCCAGATCATGCAACAGTCCGGCCAGAATGATGACATTTCGATCTTGAGCAGAAAAACCGATCAGCTCCCCCAACTTGCCAGCAACTGCCGATACCCCGGCAGAGTGCGTAGCCGTAAATGGGCTGCGGAAATCGATGATGCGCCTGAAAATATTGGTCAGCCCAAAGAATTCCTCATCGTCCAAGGCGATCTCATTAAAATCCAACTTTCTGCCAAGCGTCGCCAAGTCCTTCATGTAAATCGAGTCTAACCAAAAGTATTCCAAAGTCCTCATTTCGAGCAAGGCATTAACATACTCCGGAACAAAACGTGTCCCCATTTGCGCCTGGATCTTTTCCAAAATGCCATCGACCTGAATCAATACATCGGTGGTTGGATCGATAAGGATGGCCACACGGTCTGCCAGTTGAAGTAAATGGCTAAGCATGGGCACTTCTTCACCCGCAAAGGTGCGTCCAACCCCATCATTCCATGTTACGTGGTGAAATCTTACAATATTGGCAATTCGGCTGAATGGAATGAAGGGGCGTAATAATAAGTAGCCCATAACAGAATGGCCATAAGGGTTTTGATACTCAAACTCCAAGGCAGAGAGTCGGTCGGCACGGGTGAGCCCGCCAACATCGTGCAACGCGGCGGCAATAACCAGGTCTCGCAGTTCTTCATCCGGCAATCCAATCCGTCTTCCCAACCCATAACAAATTTGGGCGGTCCGTTTGTGGTGGTCTGCTACTTCTGCGCTGATCAGGTCTACTGCTTCTGAAAGGCATAGAACAAAGTCCAATAATGGGATCTTTTGAGTTTGCGTCATGGATGAACCTTTCAATAATGCAATAAATTCACTATAACCGATTTCGCATAAAATTTAACCAAAAAACGGCTGAAAAGCCGTTTTTTGGTTTTTTGATGAGGCAGATCACTTTACCCGCAGAAACCGCCTTTTGCCTACTTGCAACACGCCTGCATGTGGCAATGGCGCATCCGCTTTTTCGAGAATATTGCCATCAAGTTTGACTGCCTTTTGGTCGAACATCCGTCGACCATCTGACCGGGTAGCCACCAAGCCAGCGGCCACTAAAATGTCCAAGCCAGATTGGCCATCGATCCTGCTGTATTCTTCCATCTCGGTTGGTATCGAGCCCTGTTGAAACAATTTCACAAAGGCATCTTGGGCCTGGTCTGCTTGCGTATCGGTGTAATAAGTAGCGGTCACTTCGTGCGCCAAGCGCATTTTGGCGTCTCTCGGGTGCAATGTACCAGCCTTAAGGTCTGATCCAAACGCGTTTACCTGGGCTGGCAGCCAGCGGGTCACCAATTTGGCATATTGCGTCATGGCCTCATCGGGTATGGACATTACCTTGCCATACATATCGGTGGCGTTGGAGTTAAGCGGAATGTGGTTGCCGAGCGACTTGCTCATTTTCACAACGCCATCGGTACCTGGCAAAATTGCCATGATCACACCAATGTTGGGTTTCATTTCCATCGATGCCATGATCTTGCGGCCGGCAGTAACGATATTAAACAACTGGTCGGTACCACCTACTTGAACATCGGTTCGCAAGGCATAGGCATCGTAACCTTGCATGATGGCGTAAAAGAACTCATGAAGGTATACCGGGTCTTCTGAGTCCCAGCGCTTGCGAAAAGCTTCCCTCGTCAAGAATTGTTGGATCGTAAAATTGGAACCCAGTTTTATCAGATCCGCAAATTTGAGATCGCCCAGCCATTCGTGGTTGTATCGGACTGTGGTTTTTTCGCGATCAAGGATACGGAATGCCTGTTCGGCATACGAGGCTGCGTTGTCGAGGGTTTGTTGCTGGGTGAGCAGTGGGCGCAATTTATCCTTGTCAGACGGGTCGCCGATCAGCGATGTATATGTACCGATCAGGAATACGACCTCATGGCCGAGATCTTGGAATTGGCGCAATTTTCGCATGGTAACAGTGTGGCCAATGTGCAGATCGGAGGTTCGCGGGTCAAATCCACAGTATACGCGTAATTTCCTTCCCTCTTTTTCAGCTTCCATAAGACGTTGGCGCAACTCTGTTTCCATCGTCTTGCGTAAACTTTCATCGCCATATTCAGTTCCCTGCATTAGGTATTCTACTTGTTCATTGATATCCATTATTTCCTCACTGGGGTGTACACATCGTCCAGCACAAAATGCCGCGCGGATGCAATTGGTTTTAGTTTGCTTGTGCCAATTATCGAACCTGCCAATTATAAAGCACTTTGGTAAGCCGCCGTTTTACTTTGGGATCATCGGGAATATACTGTTGTCCGATTCATTTTTTCGTATTTATCCAATTTGGCTTCTCGCAAAATTGAATCCAGTATTTCATCCCCTTTTTCAAATCCTGTCCGGCTTTTCACTTCGTTTCTGAAAGTCATTACACCAAGGGTGGCAAAAGAAAAGAAACCATCTTTGCCCGAAACCTGGACAGACCTGCCCCACCGGGCAGGCGTTACCTTTACCGAATAGACTTCTTGCCACTCCAGCCTAACCTTTCGCAAACCATTTTCAAACCGAACCGCCTCGGTGCCGATCTCAATGATAGTTTGTCGGTCAATCCAGTTGCCCAGCGATATACTGGCAGCAGAGAACGCGAACATTCCAGAAAGGAACCATACCCAGGATGGAATTGATTCTCTTAAAGATAGGAAGAAGACACCACCAAAAGTGATGAAGGTCAACGCCCACGCGTTAATCTCGCCTTGGCGGGGCATTTTTTCAGGGGAATATATCGACATGCACGTTCCTCACTTTTTGGGGGAATAAATATCACCCAAGGCTGTTTCCAAATCTGGATAAATGAAAGTAAAACCTGATGCCAAAAGCGCAGCGGGAATTGCATATTGGCCGGTCAGCAGCAGGCTGCTCATCTCACCGAGGACAAGTTTTAGCAAAAATGCCGGTGCTGGTAACCAAAATGGGCGGCCAAGCACTTTCGCAAGCGTTCGCATAAATTGGCGATTGGATAGGGGTTGCGGTGATGACAAGTTGAAGACACCCTCGCATCCAGGATTTTCTATCAGGTGCGCAATAGCCCGAACCTCATCCTGGATGTGGATCCAGCTGACCCCTTGGTTTCCATCTCCCAGCGCCCCCCCGGCAAATAGCAAAACCGGCAGAGCCATCATCGGCAATGCCCCTGCATTCCTGCCTAAAACCAAGGAAGTTCTAATAACACAACTGCGGACCGATGGCATTGTGGCCAAAGCCTGGCTGGATGCCTCCCACTCACTGGCAACCTGGGATAAGAAGTCATTCCCATTGGCCGCCTTCTCATCTATGGGGTTCTGAAGGTTATCCCCATAGAAACCTACTCCGCTGGATTGGATATACACCCTTTGTTTATTGGAAGGGACTGAGCCCGATACAAAGGCCTGGCTGATTTGCTGCCCCAATTGGACTCGGCTGTTTATAACCCGTTGTTTGTGGGCGTTGGTCCAAGGCCACTTGCCAATGGTCTCACCCGCCAGGTTAACGATCGCGTCGGCATCTGCCAATACTGGCACAATCTCTGCTACAGTTCTCCCATCCCATTGCACAAACCGGTTGCCGTTCGTTGCCATTGAATATTGCCGCCGGGTTATTACCGAACACTGATGCCCGGCCTCGGCTAAATGCGCAACAAGGGCTTTGCCAATAAACCCGGTTCCTCCAAAAATGACCACATTCATTGAATTTATTCCTTTTAAGCAATTATAAACCCCGCACCACGCCGCCTGATATAATCAGCCAATTATCATGCGAATCAAAGCTGACCTAACTTTACTGGCGGTATCGATCATTTGGGGTACCGCGTTTGTAGCTCAAAATCTCGCCGCGAGTTATAAATCAGCATACCTGTATAACGGGCTTGGCTTTATGTTGGCATCCATAGTATTGTTACCGTTCATCCCCAAAAATATTCATGTACCAACCCGGCAGTGGTTTTGGATGGTGATCGCCGGGGTGGTACTGCTGGTCGCAAGCACCTTCCAGCAGGTTGGCTTGTTTTACACAAAGGTTGCCAATGCTGGATTTTTAACCAGCTTGTACACAGTATTCACCCCCTTCGCTTTGTATCTGTTGTTCCGAGAAAAACCAGCCAAGGCTGATATTCTCGCGGTTGCTATGGCGGGTGTAGGCGCATTTTTGTTGAGTACCGCCGGCAAGTATCAGGTTCAAAGCGGAGATTTCTTGGAGATCGCCGGCGCTATCTTTTGGACGTTGCACATTATCATTTTGGGCAAATATGCCAGCCAATACGAGCCGGTCAGTTTTTCGGTTGGTCAGTTTTTGGTTAGTGGCCTGTTAAATATGGTGATCGGCTTTTTTCTGGAAGACACTTCTGTAATGTTCGTTCCGGTTTTCATCGGTTCTGTTTTGTACCGGGCGATCTTGTCCATCAGCATTGGTTACACCCTTCAGGTTTGGGGCAACGACACACCCCTCCTACCGATGCAGCCTTGATCCTCTCATTGGAATCGGTTTTTGCCGCTTTGGCCGGGTGGTGGATATTAAAGGACCAGTTACTGCCAATTCAGATCGTTGGTTGCGCCATTATTTTCCTTGCTGTTGTGCTTTCGCAAGCCAAAACTGTATTCAGCCACAAAACCGAACCCCAACACGGTTAATCAATTGACTTGCCCAAACCTGTCTGATAAACTATAATTTGTCAGACAAATTCTTGGAACAGGTTGATACCATCATGTCCACCCTACTCATCAAACACGCTTATATTGCCACCATGGACGACCACCAATCGGAATACCCGGATGGCGGAATTTATATTGTCGATGGATTTATCACACAAATTGGACCCAGCGATCAATTACCCCAAATTGCAGATGAGGTAGTGGATCTTTCTGGACATTTGGTATTGCCGGGATTGGTAAACACGCACCACCATTTTTACCAAACCCTTACCCGGGTCATACCTGCTGCCCAAAATGCCAACTTGTTCAACTGGCTTACAACCCTTTACCCAATTTGGGCAAAGCTAAATCCTGAAGACATTTACACCAGCACCCAAACTGCCTTGGCAGAATTGGCGCTAAGCGGTTGCACCACAGCAAGCGACCATTTGTATCTATTCCCCAACGGTTCAAAACTGGATGATGAGATTTTGGCCGGCCAGGAGATCGGCGTCAGGTTACACGCCTCCCGTGGATCGATGTCCTTGGGCCAATCGCAGGGTGGCTTGCCACCCGATAGCGTGACAGATAAGGAAGACCATATTCTGGCCGATTCTGAACGGCTGATCCAAAAATACCACAACCCCAAACCCGGGTCGATGACCCAGGTAGTTCTGGCTCCTTGCTCTCCATTTAGCGTAACCGGCACCCTGATGAAAGAATCAGCGGCATTGGCTCGCAAATATAATGTCCATTTACATACCCACCTTGCCGAAACCGAAGACGAGGAGCAGTTTTGTTTGCAAAAATTCGGTTACCGGCCTGCGGGTTATATGGAATCGGTGGACTGGGTTGGCCGGGACGTGTGGTTCGCCCACTCGATTTATGTCAACCCGGCAGAGATCGATCTGTTTGCCCGCCATAAATGCGGTGTTGCCCATTGCCCAACCTCAAATATGAGATTGGCATCTGGCATTGCGCCGGTAAAAGAATATTTAAAGGCTGGGGTTAATGTGGGTCTTGGGGTCGATGGATCGGCTTCGAATGATGGTTCCCATTTGCTGGGCGAAGTAAGACAGGCGTTATATCTATCACGCCTCAAAGAAGGTATCACCGGTTACTCCTTATCTGATGACCCTGCCCGAAAATTAATGACCGCCCGCGAAGCCCTTTGGTTGGGCACCCGTGGCGGAGCGGCTGTTTTGGGAAGGAACGACATTGGCTCTTTGGAAGTCGGCAAGTGTGCCGATCTTTTTGCCATCAACCTGAATAGCCTGGACCTGGCGGGTGGCGCTGTGCACGACCCCGTTTCCGCGGTGGTTTTTTGCCAGCCAAAAAATGTAGACCATACCCTTGTCGGTGGCAAATTTGTGGTAAAAAATGGGGTTTTGCAAACGCTGGATGCCCAAAAATTAGCTGAAAAACACAACAAAGCCGCCAAAAGGTTAGTTGCTTGAACAAGGTCCAACCTTTTTGTACGACCCACAGGAGCTGATATGGCAAATTTTCCATTTCAGAAATTACAAGCCGAACTTGGTGAACTGTTAAAAAAATACCCCAATGGTTCACGATTGCCATCGGAACCCGATCTGGCAAAAATGTTGGGAGTTAGCAGGGCAACCCTGCGCGAAGCTATGCGCATGTTTGAAACCCAGGGCCAGATCCGTCGCCGCCAAGGCTCCGGCACATTTGTGGTAGGCACACCCACCATCATCGATGATGGGTTGGAGATCTTGGAATCGATGTTGACCTTGGCAAGGAGAACCGGCCAAAATGTTGGTCCAGGCCCGGTTGAGATACTCGAGATCACGGCAGATTCTGAAACAGCTTCTCAGCTTGAAATTGCTGAAGGTTCGGAAATTGTTCGAATTGCGCGAACAATGAGCGCCGATACCCGACCAGTCGCATACCTGGTGGACGAACTCCCATCCGAGGTGTTAAGCGCCGATGAGCTGAAAACCAAATTTAATGGTTCCGTGCTCGATTTTTTGATCAAGCGTGGTGACCCTCTAACCATCTCCTATACCAACATCACTGCGGTTAATGCCAGCACGCAAGTCGCTAAAAAATTGGAGATTCAACGGGGTGATGTCTTGCTGCAATTCACCGCCAAGCTTTACACCGCATCAGGAAGAGTGGTTGATTACTCCCATAGTTACTTCCTACCCGGATATTTCAATTTCCACATTGTTCGTCGGGTGGAAAAAAACAGTTTATAGAAATCTTATTTTTGGAGGCAGTATGAGTGTAAAAGAAATTCAGGCAAAGGTAGCAGAACACAAAGAGGACATTATCAAGTTCATGCGTGAGATCTGCGCCATCCCGTCCATGGAATCGCAACTGGGCCCGGTCGGCGAACGAATCGCCGAGGAAATGCGAAAGCTCGGCTTCGATGAGGTCCGTTTCGATAAAATGGGCAACATCCTCGGCCGCATTGGCAATGGACCCCGGACGATCGTCTATGACAGCCACATCGATACCGTCGGCGTTGGCGACCCCACCGAGTGGGAGTGGGACCCGTTCGTAGGAAAGGTAGAGAACGACATTTTGTATGCCCGCGGCGCTTGTGATGAAAAAGGCAGCACCCCCGGCATGGTTTACGGTTTGGCTTTTGCCCGTGATTTGGGCATGTTGGATGGCTGGACCGCCTATTACTTTGGCAATATGGAAGAATGGTGCGATGGCATTGCCCCCAACACCTTTGTTGAAGTAGACCCCAAAGTGAGGCCCGATTTTGTTGTTATTGGCGAACCCACCAAAATGAACATCTACCGCGGCCACAAAGGCCGATTGGAGATGAAAGTAACCGCCAAAGGCCGCAGCGCACACGCTGCTTCCAACCATTTGGGCGATAACGCCATTTACAAATTGCTGCCCGTCATCGCCGGCATCCGCGATCTTGAACCAAAATTGGGCGACCATCCCTTCCTGGGCCATGGCAAGATCACCGTAAGCGATATGACCGTCCAAACCCCCTCCATCAATGCCGTTCCCGATGAGGCTGTGATCTTCATTGACCGCCGTATGACCTTTGGTGAAACCAAGGAAGGTGTTAAAAAACAAGTTGAAGATTTGATCCCGGCGGAATTTAAGGATACCGTAAAGGTTGAGGAATTATTCTACGATGAACCTTCCTATACCGGCTTTGTCTTCCCGGTAGACAAATACTTCCCGGCATGGGCTTATGAAGAGACCCACCCGCTGGTGCAAGCCGGGCAGGCTGCCCGCGTTGCGATCGGTTTGGAAGACAAACCAAGCAGCAAGTGGAATTTCTCGACCAATGGCATTTACTGGGCTGGCAAAGCCGGCATCCCTTCCATTGGCTTTGGCCCTGGAGATGAAGAAACCGCTCACACCGTGCGCGACTCTGTCTCTTTGATCGATATGGTAAAGGCGACCGAGTTTTACGCGGTTTTGCCCTCGCTGATCAAATAAGTGAACTACTGGAACCAACCAGATACTTTTTTAGGAGAATATTTTTATGCAAACTAATTTTCGTGGCCGCGACTTCATTGGTGACCTTGACTTCACCAAAGAAGAAGTAGATACCGTATTGGAAGTGGCGTGGGATCTGAAGAAGAAACGCGCCCTCGGCGAACCACACCCTTACCTTCGCGACAAGGTGTTGGCGATGTTGTTCTTCTTCTCCTCCACTCGCACCCGTGGCTCCTTCGAAGCCGGCATGGCCCAGCTGGGCGGCCATGGCGCATTCATTGACAGCGACACCACCCAGATCTCCCATGGCGATACCCCTATCGAGATCGGTGAGATCTATGGCCGCTATTTTGATGGCATCGCCATTCGCCACTGTGATTTTGGCGATGGCAACAAGTACCTGAACTCGGTAGCTAAAAGCAGCCGTGCCCCAGTACTGAACATGCAATGCGATATTTACCACCCCTTCCAATGCCTGGCCGACCTGATGACCATTCAGGAGAAAAAAGGCAAGGACCTGCGCAAGAAAAAGATCGTTGTTTCCTGGGCATACGCTGCTTCTTACCTCAAACCCATTTCTGTACCCCAATCCTTGATCTTGCAGATGCCGCGCTTTGGCATGGATGTAACCCTTGCTTACCCGCCTGAGTTCCCGTTAATGCCCGATATTGTTGCCCAGGCGCAGGAACAAGCCGCCATCGCCGGCACCAAATTCGAGATCATCGACACCAAGGATGGCATGAAAGCCGCCTGCGAAGATGCCGATGTGATCTATGCCAAGAGCTGGGGCCCATTGCTGACCACCACCGACAAAGTAGAGGGCAAGCGCCTTCAGGATATGTACAAGCATTGGATCATGGATGACGACAAACTGAGCGTAGCCAAAAAAGACGCCATTTACATGCACCCATTGCCCGCTGACCGTGACATTGAAGTAACCAGCAGTGTTTTGGATGGCCCGAACAGTGTTGTATTTGACCAAGCCGAGAACCGCCTTCACGCCCAAAAGGCTGTGATGGCACTCACAATGGCATAGGAGAAATTTAATGTCTCGCAACAAACTTGCAGTGATCGCCATTGGCGGCAATTCGTTGATCTTGGATGAACGGCATGTTCGGGTCGAAGACCAATACTTGGCCGCAAAAGAGACCGCACTTCACATCGCTGACCTGGTTGAAGATGGTTGGGAAGTTGCGATCGGCCACGGCAATGGACCGCAGGTAGGGTTCATCTTGCGCAGGTCAGAGATCGCAGCCAAAGTGGAAGGTATGCACGAAGTTCCGCTGGATGTGTGTGGCGCGGATAGCCAAGGCGCGATCGGTTATGCTTTGCAACAAAATTTGCAAAACATCCTCTACCAAAGGCAGATCCGCAAGAAGGTAGTGACAGTTGTGACCCAAACCTTGGTAGACCGAGACGACCCGGCATTCTCCAAACCCGCAAAACCGATCGGTGGTTTTATGAGCAAAGAGGAAGCCGACAGGCGCGTTGCCGAACAAGGCTGGACCGTTGTTGAAGATGCCGGCCGCGGTTATCGCCGGGTGGTAGCTTCACCGCTGCCCAAGGAGATCGTTGAACTGGAAACCGTCGAGACCCTGATCGACAAAGGTATTGTTACCATCACCGTTGGTGGTGGCGGCATCCCGGTGATCGACCCAGGTGATGGCAATTACGAAGGGGTTGCAGCAGTAGTGGATAAGGATTACGCATCCTCCCTGCTTGCAAGCGAATTGAAGGCAGACCTGTTCATCATCTCTACCGCGGTGGAAAAAGTCGCCATCAATTTTGGCAAGCCCGACCAAAAATGGCTCGACAAGTTAACCTTGGCTGAAGCCAAAGCTTACATGGCCGAAGGAACCCACTTTGCCAAAGGCTCTATGGCCCCCAAGGTTCAGGCGATCATTTGGTATCTGGAAAACAACCCGAACGGAAAAGCCCTGATCACCAATCCGGCAAATATCGGCCGCGCCCTCAAAGGCGAAACGGGTACCTGGATCGTTAACAAATAGATTTTTGATGTTTCAATCTAAAAAACGGCATTCAGTGTGAACTGAATGCCGTTTTTTTGTCTTTTTGTTTTTTTTGGCTGGAGTGGATGGCGTTTATTCGCAAAAATTCTGGTGCACGTATTCTTTGGTACTCTCATCTTTGGCTACCATCCATAACAAGGAACAAGCGTTTCGCTTTGCCAGGGGGCGTTCTCCCAAAATGCTAATGTAAGGCTTTAATTTTGCCGTTTCACCTTGGGCGGAATATGCCTGAAGAAGAGGATACCATTCTGTGGAATCAGCTGGGTACAAGCCTTTTTCCAACGCTTCCTCCATAATTATGCGCACACTTTGCCAATCTTTCGTTTCACCGCTGTATGCCAACATCGCCTTTTGGTAGTAATAACACCATCCATGTTCGGGCTCGTTGCCAAAATACGCGGCGGGCATCAATGGGGGCGTCGCAGTTTCATCCACCTCGCCGCCAAGAACAATTGGGTTCACCCACTCCGCGACCAATTGGATCTCTGGCCGGTCAATTTCATTCGATCCTACGATCGCGTTTGGGCTCCAGATCCGCACACACGCATTTTCAGCGGGTTGCGAGATGACCATTAGCTTCCGCAGATCCGCTTCAGTTTGGTTGCCGCGCCGCAACTGGCTGATGGTCACACGCTTTGATCGGGCCATATCGATCTTGGCGAGGGTATCTTGGTTCAAAACCACTGCCTCGATCGGCACCTGAACTGTGTCTCCGGATTGCGCCTGGGGAGCATAGATGAGGTTCGCTGGCCCCCAAACAAAATAATCCTCCTGGATGGCGATGTTGGGATATTCGACCAACAAGGTAGTATCAGGTTTTATGCCCGGCGCCCGCCAATAAACTTGCCACCAAAAATTGCGGGTGGCGGTTGCCTCGGCGACATAGTTGGTGGCATTGGCGACATGGGTGGTTCCGGCGACCAAGGCGAGGGAGGACACCACCATGGCCAGCGTCGTTGAGTTGGATAGACGGGATAGCATATTCGCAAGCAACACGATCGCGGCAGCCATGGCAGGCAAGCTATAACGGGAATAATCTGCAAAGTCGATCTGCCGGTTAACCAAAATGACCGGGAAAATACCACCAAGCAAGGCAAGTACCATCCACCAGGATAATACGTTTCTATGGCTGTTGGTGGGGCCTTGTTTGGGGTAGGCCCAAAGGATGATCCAGATCAGTGCCGCCAGCGCGATTCCGACCGTGAGGGAGAGTACCTGGTCTCGCAAGCGCAGGGGAAGGTAAAGTTGGTAGAAGGGCACTACCCAGGCGCCAATGGTGGCATTAAACGCATCTTGCACGGTGTGGGTAAACCAGCGTGGGCCAACCAATGCA